>NZ_JACJPB010000024.1:0-64695 GCF_014695825.1 Coleofasciculus sp. FACHB-542
CGGACAGCGATGTCTTTCCGTTTTATGGAGTGGGTGAACGCTAATCGAGATGTATTCTCAGCCTATAAAGCTGCTTTGGGTTTTATTTGGGCTTGAAATCTGTTTAAGTCCCGTTAGCTAAACAGTTAATGGCTCATGGTTGTTGAACACACCATGAGCCATTAACGATTAGCTATTCATCGAATTCAGGATCGACAGAAGGATCTGCTTCTATATCCTCATTGCTGGCTTCGCTACCGCCGCCGACAATGACCAAGTCAATTTGCTGACGATAGTAATCAACGCTCTTAACTTGGACTTCCACGCGATCGCCTAGACGATAAGAAACGCGGCTTTTCCGTCCAACCAGGCAAGCATGACGCGAGCGAAACTCGTACCAGTCATCTTTAAGAGAGCTGACGTGTACCAGTCCTTCCACTAGCAAGTCTTCAATTTCCACAAAGAACCCGTAAGACTGGACGCCGGTAATTAAGCCCTGGAAGACCTCTCCCGTGCGCTCCTTCATTAGCTCGGCTTTTTTGAGTCCTTCCAGATCCGCTTGTGCATCTGAAGTCAGCTTTTCACGCTCGTTGAGATGCACAACGATACCCTGTAGCTGGCTTTCTAAATCTTCTTGCACGTCTGGTGGCAAGACATTCCAGTTGATATTGCCCTGGGCGGAACTATGACGCAGATTCACGCTTTCTTTGGCGCGAGTGGTTCGGCGATCGCGCCCTTTCTCGAATACAGCAAGCAATACCCGCGACATCAGTAAATCTGCGTAGCGTCGCAGCGGTGAGAGACAGTGGGTGTAGGGGCTTTCGTCCTCGCCTATTCCCAAAGCCAAACCAAAGTGAGAGCCTGGAGCTGTACTGTAACCACAGGGTCTCAGGGTGGACTGCAACAGATACATCAAGACTCGCTCTGACTGGGATTGAGCGAACATTTGAGTAAAACGTTGATAATCCCGTGATGTCACGGCTTCTTCCTGCTCTAAGCGCAGTTCCATGCCTAGATTACTCGCCAACTTCATCAATTCCTGCACATCCTCCGGGTCTGGAGAAGGCTGAATGCGATACGTTGCAGGCAGAAAGAGTGCTTGCAAATGGGTAGCGATCGCTTGATTTGCCAGGAGCATCAACTCTACAACTAGAGAACGCACTCCTCCCGAAAATACAATCGCTCCTAGGATGCCTTCATCGTTGTAGGGCAATTGAGTACCGGGCAGATTCAGTTCAAATCCTCCCCTCCCTAGGCGCTGTGCTTTCACCGCCGGACTCAGCTCGTAAAACAACTGACTGAGCATTTCAAACACTGGCGCTTCGGCATCTTGATGACGCTCTAAAATTGCTGTCGCTTCGTCGTAACTGAGTTGGCGATCTACTTGAATCACCGTGGGTTGAATCTCATACTCCACCATTTGTCCGGTGGCGGAATCGAGAGTTAACAGTACCGAGATCGCTAAGCGAGCTTCGCCGGGTACCAAGGAGCAGCGACTGGCAACAGCATCCGGTAGCATTGGCAGCACCATGTCTCCCAGATAGACGGTGTTTCCTCGCTTGCGAGCTTCCCGATCCAGCGCTTCTTGTGGCTCAATGTAGTGAGCCACATCCGTGATGTGGACGCCCAACTGCCACGCTCCAGCCTCTGTTTTGTTAAGAGTCAGAGCGTTTTCTGTGACGTGCTGAGCGGTTTCGTTCTCACTTCCCGCTCCTGAAGGCTCAGGAATAAAGGCAAGAGTTAACAAATTCCGCAAATCCAGCCGGTGCTTGAAATCTTTTTGACTCGGCTGTTTGGGCAATTCCTCTGCGGCTCTAAGCACCTCAGATGGAAAGTTGCGAGGTAAGTCGTGCTTGCAACAGACAATATCGGTGTCTGCGGCGGCTTCTGCATTGCTGCCGAGAATGCGAGCGACTTTGCCAATCGGCGGCTGCGATGCCAGGGGATAGCGTAAAACTTCGACGTGAACCAGGTAATCGACGGCTTCCGCCAAGTTTTGACCGTTCGGATGCAGATTCAGTTCAAATAGCAGCCGATCGTCTAGAGGGACGGCTCTAAAGCCGGTTTCGACTTGCTTGACTCGTGCCAAGACCGAGGGATTGGCCCGTTCTAGAATCAGCCGTACTTCTCCTTCTGGAGAGCGTTTGCGGTTTCCTTCTTTGGTGACTTTGACGAGAACGCGATCGCCATTCCAAGCAGTACTCAGATGGCTCTCTCGGACGTAAATATCCTCCGCTCCTTCTACCTCCTGAATGGCAAAGCAGAACCCTTTACTCGAACAGCGCAGTTTGGCTTCGACGACATCTTCTTCTTGGACGCGCCGATACTTACCGCGATCTTTGACCAAAATGCCAATTTTTTCCAAGGCATCCAAGGCAATTTGTAGTTTAGTTAAGCTCTCTTCATCCTGGCAACGCAGTTTTTTTTCCAGAACCTTAGGAGCAACTAATTTGTCATCTGTGAAATTAGAAAGTAGTGTAGCGATTGAAAATTCCATGCAGCTATGAGTTTGCCTCCACCATAAAAACAATTCTGTTTGTCTAAATTTGTCAGCTGATAGAGATGAGCTAACCTTGTCTCTACAACAGTTGCTTCTTTCTTCTTACCGACTACTGACTGTTGACCGCTGACGATTGAAAGCGATTTTTCTCCTTGTTATCCTGACGCCATGCTTAGAAAGCATGGGTATTTTTACCCTGATGTGGCAGCGCCAAATTCGCCGCGTTTTTAACAGATGTCTCGCTACTACCTGGGTGGCGCGTTTCTCACCCTACAGTATGCGAAACCTTGTCATCGTCATCGAACGCGATGCTCTAGCCTTCTTAGCGCTACACGAGGAGATGCATATCGCGATATACGCTATGCGAGGAGTCGCAGTTAATCGCGGCATACACTACGCGAGCGGAAGATTTTGGACTATCGATTTTAGACTTTGTAAACAAACAAAATTTTGTCTTTTTACAGATTTTGGACAACAGACGGCTGCGTTTGGTAGTCTCTAGTCCACGGTTGGTCGTCTTTAATCTACAGTCCACAGTTGAGCGTCAAGGGAACATCGTCAGGCAACCATCCCTCCTTCAGCCCGCCTTTGCGAATATCAAGCAGATGTCCCGAACAAGAACTCTGGATGCAACCAGCGACTGGCAGCAACCAGTGCTTTCTCTGTTCAGGTGCTTGACGACAAAAGCGACGACAAGCACTTTGTCTGACTGCCTTTTCTCAAGCCAACCACTGTGAAACGGACTCGGTCACTTGCGAGCGTAGCGGGCAGTAGCGAATGGTTTTATACCATACCGATGAACAGTCTCTAATTATTTTAGTTTCTTGCGGTACCTTCTCTAAAATCGTTTTTCAGGGGGCGTACTATACTTAACGTTGATGGGAGCCAAAAAACCCGACTAGGTTTGGGTGGCGTGGAGTATTATGTTTTCTCAATTCCGAGTTCGTTATCCCTTAGGCAGCCTGACCACTGAGTTACTGACCATTCATGAAGGAAAGTACGTGGTCAAAGCCGCTGTTCAAGTCGAAGGTGTCATCCTAGCGACAGGTTTGGCAGCAGCCGGTGAGATTGAGCTGGCAGAAGACAAGGCAACAGCCAGAGCGTTGAACTGTTTGGGAATTCCTGCTGGAAGTTCTAGCCACAACACTCCAGTTACGCAGTCTGATGCTCAGATTACGCAAACTGTGGCGGTTGAGGTGCCAGTGGGGGCGATCGCAAACCCCAGACGCGAAACGGTCATTCCGTCAGAAAGCCCCTCGCAGCCAAGCCCAAATCGGCTGTATTCCGATCCAGTCAGCTTCAATGATATGGCTGGAATGTCCTTCTCAGATCGGGGACAAAAAGAAGCTGCTTCACCACCTCCCGTCGTGCTATCGAATCAGGATGTCCCGTTTGCAGAAGAGTATTCCCCTGCCCATACTGAGCTTTATGGGGATGATGCTGCGATCGAGACACCCGAAGAAATGTCGGGAGGCTTGTTTAGCAGCCAGCATAATCAGCCAATGACCTCATCGCCTGGTTATCACGCTAGCGAAGAGGTTATTCAGCCAAGTCCGATGGATATGACCATCGGTAGCACAAGTTCTGCTGCTGAGGAGATGGACTTATCCGAAGCGATGGCTAGAACGACGGTAGAAATTAAGCGTTTGCGCTGGACTGCTGAGCAAGGAAAAGATTATCTGAAGCGAACCTACGGTAAGCGAGGTCGTTCGGAGCTGAATCAGGAACAATTGCTGGATTTCCTGCGCTATCTTGAATCTCTCCCAACACCGGAAAAGTAACTGAGCAACATTGTCAATAAAAAATGGGGGAAGCTCCATTTTTTATTGACGGGATGTGTAATTTTCTGTATTTCTCCCTCAATCAATCGGGAGCGAATGCTCGTGGATTGATTAACCTCCTAATTTTTGCGTAGTAGGGACATGGCATTGCCATGTCCCTACAGAACGTGAACGAGCGTAAGTTATTTAATCTATGTTCCTGAGGGGATCTCACAACATTTGCTTGACTCGATCCTCCCAAGCCCCGCTCGATGGAGGGGCTAACCAGAAATTGCACGTCCGTTAACTTTTAGTTCTCTATACCGCTGCAACGGCTGTGCGGGTAGCAGAGGGACTGCGTTTAATCACCTGATCGATCAAACCGTAGTCCTTGGCTTCCTCTGCCGACATAAAGAAATCGCGTTCGGTATCTTCCTCAATCCGCTCGATGGGCTGACCTGTGTGTTTAGCCAGATATTCGTTCAGCTGTCTTTTGTGGTACAGGATTTCCTTGGCTTGAATCTCAATATCGGTGGCTTGACCTTGAGCGCCGCCGAGAGGCTGGTGGATCATGATCCGGGAATGGGGCAGACTCATCCGCTTGCCTTTAGCACCCGCGCTGAGGAGGAAAGCGCCCATACTAGCGGCTAATCCGAGGCAGATGGTGCAAACATCCGGGCGGATTTGATTCATCGTGTCAAAAATGCCCATACCTGCGGTGACGGAACCACCGGGAGAATTGATATACAGGTAAACGTCTTTCTCTGGATCTTCAGCGTCTAGAAACAGCAGCTGAGCCACGATTAAGTTGGCAAGGTCGGAATCAACCTGTTGTCCCAGGAAGATGATGCGTTCCCGGAGGAGCCGGGAGTAGATATCAAAGGCACGTTCGCCACGACCTGATTGTTCGATAACGGTAGGAATCATGGAGTCTGCTTTTTCGGGTGATTTTTCTTAATTTTAGCGATTGTAGGAGAAAGTACCGGGTGCTGGAAATACTACCGATACAACCCTAGCGAGAAGGTGCGCTTGCAGCAGGTGGATTGGGCTTGTCGGCTGGAATGTAGAACATCAGGGAAAACCCGTCGGTAGCACTGAAAGGGTAGGGGTGTTTTGTCGTTGTGTCCTCTGGGGTTCGGTTTTTCAACAGCGATCGCATCTTGCTGGTTGTCTGCGTCAGGAAACAATCGCCCAACCGGGTGAATCAATGGGACGAAGTGCGATCGCTATAGCAAATCGTACTGTTAGAACTATTCGGGGATGGAGGGAACCGAGTCATGCCTAAAAGACTTCTGCAAGCCGCCACGATCACCTTGTTGCTCAATGTAATCGCAGCATTAAGCGTCCCAACAACAATTCAGACACCGCGATCGCTCTCAACTGCTCAACCCAACGCTAATGGGGAGTTGACTGGATCGACTTCTGTACAGATGCGTCCTTATTAACAAAGGAGTTGCTCGATATGACCGTGCAATTTAAAGATTTAGAAGCGATCGCTCAACAGAAGATTGACTTAACGCCAACAGCAGCACTGGCTGCACAGACACGGCAATATCAGGATGTACCTTTAGAAGAAATCTACGATTTACTCGAAAGTGTCACAGAACCTTTTACCGTGTTAGCGGATTCTCTTCCTACACCACTCCAACAAAGTGCCCGACAAGAAATTGAGTTTTTTGTCTGTTTGTACCAACAGCGCCTCGATCGCCCCCTCCATCAATCAAGCCAGAGATAGGAAGTTTTAATTGATGGAAGTTCTTGGTAGGCGAGGTAGCGAAGTGGTGTTGCTCTTAGCAAATCGCTCCTAGCACTCTGTCCTAGCACCCCAGTTGCTCGGTTGGACAGGGACGGCGTCTATAATCTACACAAGCTAGAGCAGTTGGGGCTCTTTTCTTTCTCTCCTCCCTCTGCTTCCCGCGAACCAGGCAATGTTATTCAACGCCAAAAACATAAAGAATACTAAGAAAGAAAAAAACCTGATTTTGCTATAAACAAGGATAAAATCTCTATATATCAATATCAAATTTTCTTACGAAAATAAGTTGAGTTAAATATGAAAAAAAGCATTTTTCTATTTTTGTTATTAGCCTTGGGTTCTTTTTCAGGAGTTTATTATTACTGGAAACAGGCGACCCAACTTCCTGATTGGTATGTTACCAAAGAAAAAATTGCAAATCCTCAAGTTAGGCAAATTGACTTTCGCAATGAAGCTGAAGTCCAAACAGTGAAAGCCAGATTGCAAAGAAATGTTGATGCTAAAATAGAAAATAGCATTGGAGCTAGCCAAGGATTGCAAACAGAACTAAGCAGACGGGATGGAAGTGATAAAAAACCTGCTATTGATAAAAATACCCAAAATACTCAGGCGGAATTAGATAGTCAAGATATAGAAATTGACTTAAGTGAAAATGAAGTGAATGATTTGGTAATTTCAACAATTGCTAAAGATAAAAACACCAGTAAGTTACTGGCATCTACCAAGGGTCTCAATACAACCATCAAGAATGGTCAGGTAGAAAGCGGGGTTGTATTCAATGTCTCAGAAGTTCCCAAAGAAGAACTGAATCAACAAGAGAAAGAATTGTTGGAAAAAGTTATAAGAACATTCCCTTTTTTAGAAGAGAAAGAAGTTTATATTGGTGTGGAAGGTAAGCCAAGGGTAGAAAATGGGCAATTAAAACTTGAAGAACAAACAAAAATAAAAGTGGGGAATTTGAGTTTTACGACAGCAGAACTTTCCCAGCGGCTGGGAATTCCTCAAGAGAAAATTGAACAAAGATTGAAACTGGAACTGGAATTGGGACGTTTAAAAATAAACGATATCGAAATTAAAGAAAATAACGCTTCGCTCAAAGGTTCGGTTAACTAATGTACTCACCCAGCCACGATTGACCAGAATCTAGCGTGGGATGGAGCGATCGCTCCATTCATCACGCTAAACTGCTAGGGGTGAAAACGTACTCATATCGAGTTCTGCTATTAGCCCCATGACCAATCGCCTCAATCAAGCTGAAAGCCTGTACCTCCGCAAACACGCTGAAAATCCCATCGACTGGTGGCCTTGGAGTGAAGAAGCCCTAGAAGCTGCCAAGCGGGACAATAAGCCAATTTTCCTATCGATTGGCTACTCCAGCTGCCACTGGTGTACGGTGATGGAAGGAGAAGCGTTTTCCGACCAGGCGATCGCAGACTATATGAATGCCAACTTTATCCCGATCAAGGTAGACCGGGAAGAACGACCTGACATTGATAGTATTTATATGCAGGCGTTACAGATGATGGTAGGTCAAGGCGGTTGGCCCTTGAATGTCTTTCTCTCTCCTGAGGATCGGGTGCCGTTTTATGGCGGTACATATTTTCCGGTAGAACCGCGCTACGGGCGTCCCGGATTTTTACAAGTGCTACAAGCGATTCGTGGTTACTACGATACAGACAAAGCGAAGTTGCACGCGGTAAAAGAAGAACTTCTGGGTCATCTCCAGCAAGCAGCCATTCTGCGACCAAGTATGGGGACGGGTTTAAAACCTGCCTTGACCAACAAAGATTTGCTACAGCAGGGGTTAGAAACGAATACCGGGATAGTGGCTTCTAGCGAACATGGCGCTAGTTTCCCAATGATGCCCTATGCCGAGTTGGCGCTGCGAGCAATTCGATTTAATTTTGAATCCAAATACGACGCCAAGCAGGCGTGTACCCAGCGCGGTTTAGATTTAGCACTGGGCGGGATTTACGACCATGTAGGCGGCGGTTTTCACCGCTACACGGTCGATCCGACTTGGACGGTACCGCATTTTGAAAAAATGCTCTATGACAATGGTCAGATCGTGGAGTATCTGGCTGATTTGTGGAGTGCTGGGATACAAGAACCGGCATTTGAAAGAGCGATCGCAGGTACATTTCAATGGCTAAAGCGAGAAATGACGGCACCGCAGGGTTATTTCTATGCTGCCCAAGACGCGGATAATTTTACCCATGCAGAGGAAGCAGAACCAGAGGAAGGGGCATTTTATGTCTGGACGTACCCTGAAGTAGTCGAATTGCTGACTCCAGACGAGTTAGACGAAATTCAACTGCAATTTACCGTGACGCCGGGGGGCAACTTTGAAGGTCTCAACGTCTTACAGCGCCGCCATCCGGATATTTTGAGCGAAACAGTAGAAAAGGCACTCGGAAAGCTATTTGAAGCGCGTTACGGTACGTCTCCCGCCGCCATAGAAACCTTTCCTCCTGCCCGCAATAACCACGAGGCAAAAACTGGCAACTGGTCGGGTCGAATTCCGCCAGTGACGGATACTAAAATGATTGTGGCTTGGAATAGCCTAATGATTTCAGGTTTAGCCAGAGCTTACGGGGTATTTGGGAAGGAAGAATATCTGTCCTTAGCTGGAAAAGCGGCTAATTTCATTTTGGATTGTCAGTGGGTAGAGGGGCGTTTCCATCGTCTCAACTACGACGGAAAACCTTCGATACTAGCGCAGTCGGAAGATTACGCTTTGTTTATTAAAGCGCTGCTTGATTTGCACCAAGTGACTCACGCTAGTTTCTGGATGGAGAAAGCGATCGCCCTTCAAGAAGAATTTGACGAATTCCTCTGGAGTGTGGAACTGGGTGGATACTATAACACTGCCAGCGATGCCAGTAGCGATCTGTTAGTGCGGGAACGTAGCTATGTGGATAATGCCACACCATCCGCGAATGGAATTGCGATCGCTAACTTAGTGCGTCTGGCTTTACTCACTGAAAATCTTACCTATCTCGACCGCAGCGAACAAGCTTTGCAAGCCTTCAGCAGTGTGATGCATCAGTCACCTCAAGCTTGTCCGAGTTTGTTTACCGCCCTGGATTGGTATCATCACTGTACACTGGTTCGCACTACTATCGACCACCTAACTCCTTTAGTTGCTCAATATCTGCCTACAACAGTATCGACGGCGGAGTCGAATCTGCCATCAGGTGCGGTCGGGTTAGTTTGCCAAGGACTAACTTGTCTGGAACCGTCCCAAAGTCGCGACCAAATGTGGGAACAAGTGCAGCGAAGTCAAATTCGCAATTAAAAGTACCAAGTTAGAAATTAAAGAGGTAAGATTTAATTCTTCTTTTTTAATTTCACCTTCGGAATTGGCTTTAGCGATTAGCCGCAATTTATTTTAGGATGGTGCTTCACAAATCATTTAGGGCTGCGATAGCAATCCTATTTTAATTGTGAGATGCTAGATTTCCGAATCCCCGACTTCTCTCAGCCGTCGGGGATCTTGCCTTTACATACAATTATTGAGGGCTACGATATAGACTTTTTATTTTATTTTTGTTAAAATAAAATCGATAAGGAAGAACTAGCTTTTAATATTTAAATCAGACATATTTCTATTATTTAAGGATACCTTGGGCAGCCTAATTAAGAAAGTCATATTAAATAAAAATTTTGCGCGATCGCCTGCAAGCCGTTATCCCCACTCGTAATTAAAAATGTAAGGGTCAGCAGATTTGCACAACTAATCTAACGGTTGGTTGCGATTAGTTATTAGCTCTGAATTATCACCAATAACTAATGACAGCTTCAACATAGGTTTCTTTACGCTCTCCTACTTAATTTTTAATTTCAGAAGGCGGAATTTTCTCAAGGCTAATTAAGGCTTCCATCACTGATTTCACTACAGGTGCGGCTACGGTGGAACCATAGACCTTGCCCTTCGGTTCATCGACAACAGCTAGAACCACATAGCGGGGAGCATCAACCGGAAAAATGCCCACAAAGCTAGTGATTCTGGCAGAGCTAGAATATCCCCCAGTAGCGCTGGCTTTCTGGGAAGTGCCCGTTTTCCCTCCTATTCGATAGCCTGGGATTTGCGCCGCTTTCCCGGTTCCCTTCGTGACGACCGCTTCCATCATTTCTAACACCGTCTGAGTCGTCGATGGGGAAAAGACGGGGCGCGGCGTGGGTAGCGTTGGCTGCCAGTACATCTGCCCTTGGGAGTCGATGAGTCCCCGGACGAGATGAGGAGTTACCAGTTTGCCGCCATTGGCGAGAGCAGCGTGCAACTGAGCCAGATGGATGGGGGTGAGAGAAAAGCCCTGACCAAAGGAGGTGGTAGCGGGTTCAATTCGAGATGACGTAAACTGCTCTTGGCTTTTCATTTGTCCGGGTGATTCAAAGGGCAGGTCGATACCAACCGCTTGCCCCAGCCCCAGCCGTTCCAGCCAACCGTAGTAGATACTCGGCTTGAGTTGTTGGATAACTTGCACCATGCCGACGTTGCTTGACTGTTGCAGAATCTGAGAAATCGACAGGGCACCGTGACTGCCCTCTTCAGCATTTTTGATCTGCCAGCCAGCTACCTGAATCTGACCTCGATCGTAGAATACAGTGTCGGGTTTGATGGCTCCCGCTTCTAGCGCGATCGCTATATTGAGCGGCTTAAACGTCGAACCCGGTTCGTAAAGGTCTGCCAGCGCCCAGTTCTTAAACAAACCTACATCCGATGTAGAGTACTCATTCGGGTTGTACGTCGGCTCTGCAACCAGGGACAGCACCGCACCATCCCGCGCATCCATCACGATGATAGTGCCCCGTTTGGCACTAAACAACTCCATTTGTTGCTTGAGGGCAGAACGAGCAGCACGTTGCAGGCGATTATCAATTGTCAGCTGGAGTTGCAGTTCATCAAAATGCAGCAATCCTTCGGGCACGTGATCTGGCATCAACGTTCCGTTACCAGCGCGGCTCAGTCGAACGGTGCGAACAGCCCGGGTGAGTAAATTTTCCTGGCTATACTCCACACCCGCCTGACCTCGATGATCCACATCCACATAGCCCACGACGTCTGCGGCTAGATCCTGCTGGGGATAGAGGCGGGCGTAATGTTGAATCAGCTCTAAGCCATCGGTTCGCAATTGGGAAATACCGTCAGCTTCTTCTTCTGTCAGGGCGTAGGCAACCCGAATTCCACTTTCCTGCTTGTTGAACTGCTTAAGCAAATTGTCAGCAGAAACTCCCAAAATCACCGCCAATTTCGTCGCAATTGCCTGTTTGGATTGTTTAAACAGCTTTGGATGGGCGTACAGCGTATAGGCGGGACGGTCAGTTGCCAAAACGTTACCACTGCGATCCACAATCGAGCGTCGGGGAACAAAGGGGCGCAGATAGACCATCTGCTGCTGTCGCGCTTTTTGCAGCAGGCTCGGTGCCTGCACCACTTGTAGGCGATACAAATTGATCGCAAGCCCTAGCCCGCTCAGAGACATGATTAGCCAAACAAGCAGCAACCGTAAGGATGAAGTACCCAGCAACAAGGACGGAGAACGCAATAGGCTCCAATCAAAAGACTTCTGAGGTAAAGACTGCTGTGGTGATATCTTCTCCTGTTGCCGATTTTCGCCGCCTTGCTTTGGTTCTGATGACTGACGACTTTTTCCGTTTTGAGTGGGTTTTCGAGGCAGTTTTTTCACTGACTCTGGCATTCCACTTCCATTCTGGTTCAACTCGCTCGTCCCTTTAGCAGTTCCAGAAACCTTTTGCGTAGGCAGCGACCTACGATTGCTGACTCCTGACTTTTCCATACCTCGTTAATAGCCTAGTGGCGTAGTTGGGGATGTTTCTGAGTTAGGAGCTGCCACTGGCTTGGGCCGTGACTGGCGCTGGGGTGCTGGCGGCAGAAAGATGGTGTTAGCTGGATTGGGAGCAACCAAACCCGTACCCGGACGCTCAGCTTCTTGAGCCAACTGATTTTTTAGGGCTTCATTTGCCGCTGTCATTTGCCGCTCGTTGCGTTGCAGATTTTCCAACTTGCGGTACTCCTGGCTCCACATCTGCTGAGTATAGACCGTCCAGGCATAAACTCCCAGGGTGCTAGCAATCAAGAAGAAACATACCAGGTTGGAGGTGCGCTGCAATGTCACCAGCGATCGCAGCCATGCGGGTGTCTGTGCCTGAAAGTCCCGCTGTTGGGAGCTTCTGCTACGGGTTCTAGACGATGAACCGCTTTCGGAACGCAGGGGTATTGCCTTTCCTCTAGGTTGCCGCGAGGAAACAGTGCTTCTTCTATCCGGACGGTGACGATCTGGAGTCAGGGAGTGAGGGGCAGCAGCCATAAGTAGTTCTTTTTATTAGTATCAGTTGTCAGAAATGAGTTTTTTTCTCTTCTCAAGGTCAGTTTGCTTTGCCACTGACTGTTGACCACTGACAAAGGACAATAAACCAATCAATTTAAACTCTAGACACAAGAGCTGTCTATAGTCCATATTTTCTCGCATCGAATCCAACATTCTTGTCGAGATGGCTAATCGATAGCGAACGTGTACCTAGTCGCTACCTTCGACGCAACCACAGCTTAACACTCTCTAATTGCTTCTTTTGGCAAGGTCGTCGCGATTGCTTTGAGATGAACAGGAGAAGGTTCGCCAGGATGAAGAATGTAAGATTTTGGGATGCTGAGGGAAGCTGCTGGAGAGCTGCTCTCGTTATCCACCCGATAGGATGAGGAATAAATTTCTGCTTCCGAGTTTCTGACTGCTGACTCCGGAATGCTAGCGTCCTTCTCCTCACCCCGCGCTAACAACGGTTGGGGGGGCATTAAGGGAATTTCAACAATAAACTCTGCACCTTGACCGACTTGGGAGTGGCATTGTAGCTTGCCTTTGTGTTGGGTAACGATGATTTGATAACTTACTGCTAAGCCCAATCCGCTGCCCTGACCAACGTCTTTCGTAGTAAAGAAGGGGTCAAAGATTTTCGACTGAATTTCTGGGGGAATTCCTGGCCCATTGTCAGCGATCGCAATCCGCACACTAGCGACCCCTGGAGAGCAGTCCGGCACCAATTCGGTACGCAAGGCGATTTTTTTGTCCTCGGAAGACCACCGATTGAGCGCTTCTATCGCATTCATCAGAATACTCAAGAAAACTTGATTGAGTTGCTTCGGGTAACACTCCACTAAAGGCAAGTCGCTATAGTTTCTCTCTATTTGGATCTCATTGCCCAGCTGACTGTGCAGCAAGAACAGCGTATTTTCCAGCCCGATGTGAATATCTACTGGTTTCAGGGACGCTTGATTATGGCGCGAGAAGTTCTGCAATGATTTAACAATTTCGTGAATTCGCTGGGCACCTGCCTGCATCGAATTCAAAATGCGCGGTAAATCTCTCAGGAGGAAATCTAGCTCTAGTTCCTCAGTGAGCTTTTGTAATTCAGCATCTGGATTGACATAGAAAGTTTGATAGCTCCGCACTAATCGAATCAGGTCATCTACATACTTTTCCACATAAGGAATATTGCCGTAGATAAAGTTCACTGGATTATTAATTTCGTGGGCAACGCCAGCTACCATCCGACCCAGACTTGACATTTTTTCACTTTGAATCAACTGGGATTGCGTTAGCCGCAGTTCAATCAGCGTTTGGGCCAGTTGCTTAGCTTGAGTGGCGCTTTCTACTGCCTGCTGCTGAGTTTGGGCGTATAAGTTGGCTTGTCGAATGGAAATCGCCAGCTGATCGGCAACCGCTTGGGCAAGTGTCCGGTCATTTTTCGACCAATACCGGATATGCGAACACTGATTGAGATAAAGAATTGCGTTGAGTGTTCCGTTTGCCTGTACTGGCACGACCAGGGAAGATTTTATCTGGGCTTTTTGATACTCTTCGTTTGCTTCCCCAATTCGGGGGTCTTGCTTGATGTCAGGAATACTCACTTGTTGACGATGCTGGATCGCCCATTGGGTCAGTGGCCCGTGGGTATCAAAGTCATCAATGGTAGAAGGAAAAGGCTCCCGACACACCTCAAAAAGGTATTTCCGCCGAAAAGCGGCACCGTCCGCGGGCAAGGGTTGCAATAAGAAAGTTTTATCTGTTTGCTTCTCTGCTTCTTGCTCCCCGGCTTCAGACGCGATCGGCTTTGTCTCTACAAGCTGCTTCCCGACTCCCCGGTTTCGCTCCTCTTCCAAAGTGTCGCTATGTTCCACCAGATGAACTAGACACCGATCTGCTGATAGCGCCTGCATCAGATGAGCGATTGCTTCAGTCAGAATCGTCTCCAAGTTAAAACTCTGCCGGGTTTGACTGGTAATTTGATTCACCAGTTGCTCTCTTTGAGCTTGTTTCTGGGTTTGCTCGTAAAGCTGAGCTTGACAAATCGCAATTTCTAGCTGCTGGGCGATCGCTTGCAGAAATTCAATTTCGGAGTTTGACCAGGTGCGGGGTTGCTCTGAAATACAGACAATAAAGCCAACCCATCCTTCTTTTCGCTTAACCGGAACGAACAAGTTAGCCCTGTCCCAGGGAGAAGACCCTTGGGAGCGTCCACTGGTGTCGATTTGCTGGTTATCTCGCTTTAGCCAGGAAAGCCATCGATTCATCATCCCCCCTGTCGTCGGGTGAGAACCTGCTGTTTGGCTGTTGATAATTAATTTCCCAGAAGCGATCGCACTCTCCACTGCGCCAAAAGTTTCTAAGGGATGGTACCCCAGTTGAGAATTCTTTTGCTCTCCATTTATCCGCTCGCAGACAACTTGTACCCGCTTGGTATCCTCGAAATACCACAAAAAACAACACCTATCTAGGTGTAGCAACGTGGCAATTTCGTCCACTGCCGTTTGCAACACCACTTGCAACTCCAACGAGTTGCGGATGCGATCCACAATTTTCTGTAGCAGTGCCCAATGCTTTCGCGGGTACTGAATCCAGGTTGGAAATAATTTGCTGGTATAAGCCACAAGCGGAAACACGCCGCCTCCCTTGAACTCTTCTTGCGCGTCTAGTTTGGTAAAAATTTTAGGCAGCGGTCAATCGTCCTGTTGTCAAATCACTAGCAATTGGTAAGCCATGTTAGTTTATCAGTCACTTTGGTCGTAAATTGTATTCAGAATAACTGATACTGAGTCTCCACATCTCCATAAAGGTTGATTTCTTAGCTTCATTCCGTTGCTTTGCTGAGAAAACTAAATTCGCTCCCGATGTGGAAATCCTCGAAAATTCGCGGATAGACAAAATTACCACTTGCTGGTAAATTCTGCTCTGTTTTTCCGAGGCTTCTACTAAAAAAGAAATTGAAAAAAACCCAAAGCAATATCACTCTCAGGAGTGAGTGTGAATCCAGCAGTGCGAGAGTATTCTTTCCTAAGTACGAAATCCGAAGAATACGGTGGGGCGCACCGGAATTCAAGCTTGGGAGCAAGGAACCTCACTCTTTTGGAATACCCAAAACTGGCTAAGAGGACTGGTGAAACCAAGAATTCCAGATTTCACCTGCGGGAGCGTCTAAGCAAAAACCGCAATATTGTGATTAAATAGCAAACGATTCCTTTGGTTGCAATCTCTTAAAGAGGAGTGTATGAACAAAAAAATAGTGAGTCTGCTTTTAGTTCTCGGCTTGGCTACCACCTTGGGAGCTTGTCAGGAAGGACCGAGTGATAGTACTACTAGCCCTTCTCCTACCACATCTCCAACGACTGGTGGAACGACTACTAGCCCAGCGCCCACAAAGTCTCCTTAAGGAGCTGGTTTTCGCTCCTTACTTCTCCTGAAAGGGATTCATACCGAATCGACGGGTATGAAAGTTAGTAGTGAGTTCTGAAACATCTGAACCCCGATCTGGTAATTGCTCCTCACACATTCACTGGGTATCTACTACTATCTGAGTCAATATTGACACCCAGGACAACTGTTATGTTGGCAACAACTGACTGACGAAAACAACTGGGGTCACAAGCATTAGTTGGCTCACCTAGAGTCGGAGTAAGGTCTGACTATGTTTATCTGTTGTTGCGGTAGGCGGCTTTGGCATTAAATGCGACTACTGCAATTTAGTACTTCTCACTATTGTCGGAAAGCAAGACTGGGGCTAGGTTATAAGCAAATTGCTTATCAGGTTGAAAATTTAACCCCAGGGCTACATATCCTCAAACTCAAGCCAATCACCGGACTCACGACAGTGCCGGTGCTTTTGTTAGAGGCAGAAGATATGCAGGGAGTCAGCGAAGCCATCCCGTCAGGGACGCGGCAGGAAGTGCAAGCGATCGCTGACTCGACGCAGATTTTACAATTTCTAGATCGCTATCGCCCAGAACCAGCGCTATCGTTACCGGATCGCCAACTACAGACAGAAGCCTTGATGCTGGAAGATTGGCTGGATGAAAGTATCGGCACGGCGACTCGCTTTGTTTACTATGATTTTCGTGCCGGTGCTGGTAAGCAAATCGACCCTTCGCCGTCTAGTCAGCTGGTGATTCAGGTGGTGCGGCGGCAATATGGAATTAATCAGGCGGCGGTGGAACTGGCAGCAAATCGGCTGAAGGTAGCAATGGAAGTCTTGTCCAGTCGCTGGCAGAATAGCCTCTACCTGGTGGGCGATCGCTTAAGTGTTGCAGACATCGCCGCAGCCGCTTTACTGAGTCCTCTGGCGCTGATTCCTCAATACCGAGAAGATTATCCTTGGTTGTTTGAGCGCATTGAGCGGATTCACCTTCTTTGTCGGGAACCACTACCCCCCGGATTGGGAAATTAAAAATTAAAAATTAAAAATACACTGAATATTAAAAATAGAAATGAAAAAGCCCATTTTTTCACTATGGATTTTGCAATTTTCATTTCAACTGCTGGGGGTGATGCCTGCTAGGGGACTGCCACCACCGGAGGATACTCCTGAGGAAGTATTGCGGACGGAGATTATTACGGAAGCGCGATCGCCTATCGACGGCAAGCAACTCACGGCTGCTGAGTATGCCCAATTGCAGAACGCTCTGCAAACCCGTCCTGCTGCAACATCCCAGGTAAATCCCAAACTCCGAGAATTAGTTTTTCTGCTCCGCGTGCGGCGGCTTCTGCGTACCTTCGGTATCCCTACTCCCAAATAAATCCTGCATTTTAGCAATTAATTTATCTGCTTTGTGTGGGGTCAGTGTTATAAAGGTTCGCGTTCCTTGGAAAGTGATGGCAACGAGAAAAGCGTTTGCCTAAGTAAGTCGCTATCATAAACTGCGTACACCCCACTTGAAAATCTGCCTTTGTTTGCTATACCTACTTGCTTGCTCCGGCTCTTAACTCAATACTCAGATGAAGACGTAAATTTCAATAACTCTAAAAACAGCCAGTTTCACGCTAGATGACGATGCACTTTTATTGACATTGTCCTACGTAGAAGAAACAACTGTGTCCTGCTACCGATGACAAAATATACAAAAAACAAAAAATGTATATAAATATTAAAGTGCTGTTAACCAGAGGGAGATGCTCGTTCTTCAACCGCTAGCTGCTATAGCCCTACCTGACGGGAAGACTTTCAGGCTTAGGGCAGACGCTACGCGATCGCCTTAAGCCAACGATACGGGCGATCGCAACACACGTGCGCGTCCAAAAAGCCTTATCGAGAAACCATTCATTCAAGACCTTTAGGATAAGTAGGTTTATGTCCATGACCATCGCCCCCGAACAGATTGAGCGGATTGTTTGGAATCAACATCAAGACCCATTTGAAATCCTGGGTGCCCATCCCATTGAGCAAAATGGCAAAACCGTCTGGGCAGTGCGAGCCTACCTACCCAATGCCAACGCCGCGTGGGTAGTTTGCCCCCAAGACCGGACAGAATACGCCATGCAAACAGTGCATCACCCTCATTTTTTTGAATGCACCATTGAAACGCCAGAACTAGCAAACTATCAGCTGCGGATTCAAGAAGGGGAACACGAGCGTGTTATCTACGACCCCTACGCCTTCCGTTCTGTCCACTTGACAGACTTTGACTTGCACCTGTTTGCCGAAGGGAATCATCATCGCATCTATGAGAAACTAGGTGCCCATACGACGGAAATTGATGGGGTGACAGGAGTTTATTTTGCCGTTTGGGCACCCAATGCCCGCAACGCCTCTGTCTTGGGGGATTTTAACAAGTGGGATGGTCGCGAACATCAAATGCGTAAAGGTTCCACCGGCATCTGGGAACTGTTCATCCCCGGTTTGGGCTTTGGGGAACACTATAAATATGAAATCAAAAACGCCGACGGTCACATCTACGAAAAATCCGATCCCTACGGCTTTCAACATGAAGTGCGTCCTAAAACAGCATCGATTGTCACTGACTTAGATTCCTACCAATGGAATGACCAAGATTGGATGGAAAAGCGCCGCCACACCGACCCGCTTACCCATCCTATCTCTGTCTATGAAGTACATCTAGGGTCTTGGCTGCACGCTTCCTCCGCTGAACCGCCACGGTTGGCAAATGGAGAGACAGAGCCAGTGGTAGTCGTCTCTGACTATAAACCAGGAGCGCGTTTTCTTACCTACCGGGAACTGGCAGAACGGCTAATTCCTTACGTTAAAGAGCTGGGATTTACTCATATTGAATTATTGCCAGTCGCTGAGCATCCTTATGATGGCTCTTGGGGGTATCAGGTAACAGGGTACTATGCCTGCACTTCCCGTTTTGGGACACCTGAGGACTTCATGTATTTTATTGACCAGTGCCACCAGAACGAGATTGGGGTGCTAGTGGACTGGGTTCCGGGTCACTTCCCCAAAGATGGTCACGGTCTCGCCTTCTTCGATGGCACCCACCTTTACGAACACGCCGACCCCCGCAAAGGCGAACACAAAGAGTGGGGCACTCTAGTATTTAACTACAACCGCAATGAAGTGCGGAACTTCCTGGTTGCCAACGCCCTGTTCTGGTTTGACAAATACCACATTGATGGAATTCGTGTGGATGCTGTGGCGTCGATGCTTTACTTAGATTATTGCCGCGAGCCTGGGGAATGGTTGCCGAACCAGTACGGTGGCAGAGAAAACATTGAGGCGGCTGATTTTCTACGTCAGGCAAATCATACGATTTTCAGCTATTACCCAGGCACCCTGTCAATTGCGGAGGAGTCAACTTCCTGGCCTATGGTGTCTTGGCCTACTTACGTAGGAGGACTGGGCTTTAATTTGAAGTGGAACATGGGCTGGATGCACGACATGCTGGACTATTTCCACATGGACCCTTGGTTCCGCCAGTTTCACCAGAACAATATTACTTTCAGTATGTGGTACAACCACAGTGAGAACTTCATGCTGGCGCTATCTCACGATGAGATAGTCCACGGCAAGAGTAATATCATTGGCAAGATGCCGGGGGATGAGTGGCAGAAGTTCGCGAATGCTCGCTGCTTATTCGCCTTTATGTTTACTCACCCTGGCAAGAAGACTCTGTTTATGAGCATGGAGTTTGGGCAGTGGAGTGAGTGGAATGTCTGGGGTGACTTAGAGTGGCATTTGTTGCAGCATGAGTCACATCAAAAACTGAAGCGGTTTATGAGTGAACTCAACCATGTCTACCGCAGCGAATCGGCTCTTTTTACTCAGGATTTTGCTCAAGAAGGCTTTGAGTGGATTGATTGCAGCGACAACCGTCATAGCGTGGTCGCGTTTATCCGCAGGGCGAAAGATTCGGAGGAGTTTATTATCACAGTGTGCAATTTTACTCCTCAGCCGCATAGTCACTACCGTGTAGGTGTCCCCGAACCCGGATTCTATACCGAACTGTTTAACAGCGATGCCCGTGAGTACGGCGGAAGTAACATGGGCAATTTAGGCGGTAAGTGGACAGATGAGTGGTCGTTCCACACTCGTCCTTATTCGCTAGACTTGTGTTTGCCGCCACTAGGAGTGCTGGTTTTGAAGCTTGACCGGCAGAAGACAGCAGCCGCGATGCAGTCTTGGTTGTCTCAGGGATAGTCGGGTTTCTTGTTCCCAGACAACCGTTCTGGGAACAAGAATCTCGATGCGATCGCATTCCCTACTACCGAGCGATAATTGCGATCGCATAGATTACACTTTGCAACTTTTATCTTGCGCTGTTCGCATCGCTCCCAGAAGAGTGGAAACAAATACACACCGTTTGACTTCCCCACCATTCTTAATGTTCAGCGTTACCCTTGCCAGATATAAGTTCTCTTGCGGATTCATGATTACGCAACCTCTATAGTCAAACCGGACTCGGCGCGGACTACCTAATGACTGTGAAGCTAAGGTGGTATTAGGAGCGTCTATTTGAATATTTTGCTCAAAATTCTGCCATTGTCCGGGGCTGGGGTTAATACCGGCACGATTAACTGCCCACTGAACGACCCCATTTTGTTCTTGAAAGCTGGCTTCCCAAGCAACTTTGTCACGCTTAGCATTGCTTTGGGCTTCTCTCATCGCGCGGTAAACTTGGTCTTGTGCTGTTCTGAGATGTTGGGCATTGAGAAATCCTAACCAACTAGGGGCAGCGATCGCGCTCAAGATCCCAATTATTAAAATTACGACTAAACTCTCTATCAGCGTGAACCCACCGCTGGAGCAATTAGATAACTTTTTACGCATTAGCTAGATACTAAAAAGACACACCCAATTTCTCAAGTTTCCTTGTTTGATGTGTCTTTTGAGTTCCGTATCTTCGCTGATTTTTGCAATTGACTATTGGTTTTAGCCAGTATTTTTTCCAATAGCGATCGCGCTCAAAATTCTAATTATTAAATTTATGACTCAACTTCTATCCAAATCAGCCCAGCGCTGGAGTAATTTAACAGCTTCTTAGGCATGAGCTATAGCTAGATACAGAAAAGATGCATGTAATCTCTCAAGGTTCATCTTTGGATACGTCTTTTGCAATCCTAATATTCACCAATTTTTAAGAGCCAGTTAATCTGTTAACTAATTACATTCAGCAGCATCTTTTCCAGTTTGAATTGAACCTAAAAGAGTTGTCACTTTGATGCAGCGCTTGACAGTCGTGTTCGGTAGAGATGTTGTGACTTTATACGGAAGAGTTTGGCTAGGGTTTTGGTTGACGATGCCTTGGTAATCAAACGTGAATGTGTTTGCACTAGGAGTAACTTCAACTTGACCGGGCTTGATGTCTTGATTCTCTGCTAAAGTCCTCCATTGAGGGTCAGTAGAAGCAGGAGCAGTAGTACCAGGATAAACAACAACTTTTGGTCGTTGACCAGCGGGAGTTTGAAAGCTCACACTGTAGCTAAGTTTTGTCCTTTTAGCTTCTCGTTGGGCTTCTCGGAGGGCATTTAAGGCTGCATCATTAACGGCATTGACTCGTTGCCGATTGGTAAAAGCAAGCCAACCAGGAGCGGCGATCGCGCTTAATACTCCGATGATTATAATTACTACCAGCAACTCGATCATGGTGAATCCAGCAGCAGATTGATAGCGCGATCGCTTCCATATCTGTAATTTTTTTAACACATCTAAATTTCCCATATTTTTTTACCCTATTTAATGGCTTTTTACTTGTTGGGGTTATTTACTATATAGAAAACCACGCCCCTTCACTTGGATGCTTGCGCTTGGATAATAAATTGACCTGTTAGAAGAGTAAGGAAGAGGCTCATCAGAAGGATTAATCGTTCGCGCCAAAGCATTCCCTCTGATAAACACTTGGGTTGAAAGCTGGCTTGGATCAGAGTTTATGCAAGCATAGAAGGCACCCGTTAAAGTAGTCGGAACCTGTTGTGGATTCGGGGTTGCTCCTGATGGATTCGGACAACTAGGTGTTAGACCAACTGTACTTTTATCAATATAATCGACCAATACTTGAATTTTAGGGCTGTTTGCAGTGTAAGCGCCTGAGTTCGTCCACGAGTTCATTGCCAAGTTAAGACTACTTGCTGCTTTTAGGTCAAACATCTTAAAACCCGGCTTTGGCTGTGTAATGTAAACAGCTGGATTATTAGGATTCCTGACTTCATCGCTAATTTCAAATCTACCAATTCGAGCAGCTTTAGACCAAGTATTGCTAGGGGTAATGTCTTTGATTAGGTAATAGGCAACAAGTGAATAAACACTGCCATCGTTACAGTTATCAACTGCAGGGGGTGGGGGTGGTGGGCAGGTAGCTCCAGTAATAGTTGGTATGGCTTTTGGTTTTGCCGACCGCTTCCATAAGACAAGAATCGGTACGCACTCAGTCGTTGCCGGATTGCAACCCACTTCTGTAGAACCTGTAGCAAAAGGTGGAATTTGATTTTTAATGCCAGAAGTAGCTGGGTTGGTCGTTGAATTATTTTTCAAGCCATCGTTATCGTAAACATAGACTGCTTGTGCTAAATCTTGTGAAATGTAATCAAGGGCGTCTTTAATCTCTTGCTCTGAAGCAGACTTTGCTTGTTCTTTGCGATCGTTATCTAGAATGTTAACCATAAACCCTAACAAAGGCGCAATGACCAAGGCAGCCAGGATTATAGCTACTAGAAGTTCGATGAGGGTAAAGCCGCTATTCTTCTGAGCCAGAGGGGAACGTTTGAGCTGACTGGTTAACAGAAATTTCAGTTGATTCATGATGCTAGAGTTTTCCCTTTATTCACAAGTATTTAGCAACCTAAGCTAACAGTGCTAGGAGCAACTAGAACTAGGATTACTAGGGTTGTTAACTTTAATGCGATCGCACAAAGTTTTCAGTGAGGTGTCACTGCCAGCAATCTCTGTAGTCGTTTCAAACTGGGGAGCTTTGCGATCGCCTAGCCCCCCAGTAAAAGTTTGAGCTTTACCCTGAGTTGCCGGATCTGACGATCCCATTGTCTTGAGTGTGCCTGCCTCGGAAAAGGCGTCTGCTCTGTAAACTCGAATCCCTAACCTGTAACCATTCTCAGGCTTAGCTGCCACTCCATCTCGGAAAGCTTGAATCAATAGGTCTTGGTTGCTACTACAGCCACCCCCATCGAGATCGACGCAATACAAACCAGTCGGACTCGTGGGAGGAGCAAACTGACCAAAAGCGCTAGATGTGTGAACGGGGAAACCTGTAGTGGTGCTGTTGATCGCCCCAGACCGGATACCATCAATGTAGGCCCGTGCCGCCTCCGTTCCCCGTTCTACCCGCTTTGCTTGCACCCGCGTTGCTACTGAGAGAACAATAACGGGTGCTAACCCCACCATTAAAATAGTCACCACGATAATTGCCAGCAAGGACTCAATGATTGTGAAACCGCCCTGACTAGACTGGGATATCGGTTGCTGTTGTTTGGGTTTTATCATGGCTGGATCTGACCTGAACTATTTGGGTTTTGCTGGATTCGGTAGAATGTCTTGCTTACGGCTTGCCGAAATCAACCGCCTGTCTTGGTTGTGCAGAAATTACCGGGCGGGCGTTGGTCAATGTCGATAGCGAAGTTATTAGGATTTACCAATTCTTTAGCACACAGTAACGTTTTCATCCACTCGTCATCCCTGCCCACTTCCCGATAGAATTCGTTTGGCGATCCAGGCGACTCTCTGGTGAACTGCTGGGAGAACCTGTCTGGCAACTGAGATAGCAACGCTACATCAAAACCCCAGTACCGGAAAGGTTCTACATAGAAGGCTGTGCCACCTCCACTGCTACCAATGGTATTGATTTCACTGCTGTACAACTTTGTGTAGCCAAAAGGACTAGAAGGCAGCGTTGAACTTTGAACACCTTGGAACGGGGCTGTTGCCTGGGCACTGTGCTTAAACTGGATGAATGAACCGCTGATTCGCGCAGGAACCTGATACCAGTTCTCCATGAATCGCACAAAGTTTTGCAAACCTCCATTGGATTCACTCTTTAAACCGTTGATTGGGCTATCTCCTCCCGCAACCACCAGATTGAAAGTCGTATCGGTACTAGGTCTGTGCAGCCAGAGCGTATTATTTTTAATGTATGCAGGACTAGCAGTATCAGGATTTGCACCCGCTGTTTGATTCGGGAGATGAAATTGCAACACAGGCACTAAGAGGGGATGTTCCAGAGGGGACGTTCCAACTAACACCGGATCGTTGGCAGCGAATGGTACAGTGTTTTGGGTTCTGTAAAACAGCGGCTTAGTGTCACTGTAACTCCAATCACCAGGGGTCGCGCTACTGGGAGCTGTAGCGTTAGAGGTTGTTCGAAACAACAGAGCATTGGGTTGCGTCCGAGGACGGGTGCTGCTGAAAGTACTGTACGGATAAGCTTTAACTTTTCCAGTGGCACCATCGATTCCTAAGGGCACTGGTTGACCAGCATTTAGTACCAGAAAATTGCTAGGATTCCGTTGGAAAGCGACCCGGCGGGGATAGCGTCGCTCCGCTGTCTTTTCTTCTGGCGATATCGTACCATCGCTGTTAGCATCGTAACCTGGAGCAGGTATAGCGGTAGTGCCCGACAAAAGTTGGCCCGCATCCTTACCGATCAAGCCTGCGTCTTTGGCACTCAAGTTAGGATTTCCTGGTATACCTATCACCCAGTCCGCTGGTCCACATTCGGAAACAGGCAGTTTCCGGCAGATTTCCATAACATACTCTGAGAACTGCCCTCGCCGTTGAATGGGCGTGACGAAGTTGTTGAAGTAAGAACTGGGGACATAATTAGTGGAAGGAGTGTTGCTGATGTAGTCAGCATCTGTAGGCGTTTTGATATCGACACTGATGCCACTGCTGAGACCGTTAGTGACAAAGTTGTTGTTCCAGAAGCCCTGCTCTTTCCGCTTAGTTATCGAAGCTAGGTCTCCTTGGTTGTTTCTCAGGTCATAGTCTCCCTCATTACGGAAACCAAATCTGAAACTGTCAGAAAGGAGAGTGACGGAATCTGCAAGCACTGTTGCAGGTCGCCAGAAGTCACCACCTGTGCAGCTAAGCCCTGGCTGTCCATTGCGGCAGGCAAAGTTGTATTCAGGAGTTGCACGATTATAGAAAACGTCCTTGATATAGGTAGGATTCGTTGCCAGTTGTTCCTGAAACTCTTCCAGACGTGTTCCCCCGGATGTTTGGTGCAGGTTAAAGCCTTTAACATCAGCTTTGACATAAGCTGGCAAGTTAGTGGCTAAAATCAGACCCTTTTCTGCCCCTGCAGGCGTGACCAAAGTGTAGGCATTAGTGGGAGTCGCGGCTCCACGAGCTAGGATGCTGCCGTTGACTAACATAATCCCGCTAGGTCGTCGGGTAGGGTCAAGCTTAAAGTCAACCGGGCTTTTGCTCTTCCGCGCTGACATTTTTTGGGCTTCGGTACCCGTTGTAGGTAGAGGTTCGCTCATATCTAGCAGAGCGTCTTCACGAGTGGCATAGATAATGCCGCTGTCTGGCAGTAGATACTCCGTCGAGGGAGTATTTGTTGCCGCGGTACCGATTGTAGTTTGTCGCAGCTTATTTAAATCCAATGCCGTGACGCGAATCTCTAGGGGCTGACGCTCTTCAATGCCGAGGTCATAATTCCCGGTCAGCGTAGATACATTGGTGGGATTGATGGCTCTAAAGGTTGCTAAACCGCCAGCAGCATCGTCAGCCGGATTATTATCTCGATCAATTGCTTTAATCTCTCTGGCGTCCAAAAAAGTTGTTTCGTAGATGCTGCCATCGGGGATGACGGTGGCATTACGAGTCAGAGTTCCGTCAGCAATTTTTAAAGCACAAATGGTGGAATCAATAGTAGATTGCTGTGCGAGGGTGAGAGCTGCTGCACCATTAGCAGCTAGGCTTGTCAGCGCATTGCGGAGTGGCTCATTCACAAACCGCCCGTTGGGGAAGATCAGGTTGGCTTGATAGTAGAGCCGATCCAAGATAGAAACGCCAATATTTGCTGGATTCTCAGCTCCCGCTCCTTGCAATGCTGGTGCTGTATAGGGAAATAAACCAGTAGTACCGTTTGGCGGTGCTGAAGTAGTAGGCAATGCAGCTGCGACTGGTGCTGCATCGTAGCTGATGCCGTTGTTAGATCTGCCTCTGATAGTGCCAGTAACGCCTGGTGGTCCAGCAAAAGGTGTTGCCAAAGTAGATTGGTTCCTAGCTGTTACGCTAGTGCTGGGGTCGTAGTAGCTGCTGACACAGGCAATTGGCGTTTGACGCTGTGTAAGGGTGTTAGCAGAGCTGCCTTTATAGTGATAAACTGCCGTAGCCCGCATCACTAAATCCCCTCTTCTATCACCGCTAGGGATAGGAAGGGCAGGAATACCCTCTCGTTGTGTGTCTTCCCACATTGGCATGGAGTCTGGCCAGACAGGTGTAAACAGTGACTCGTTTACAGTAGCCGTTGAGGGTACATCGGGAACAGTTGGTGGCGTTGGTAGGAAGGACGCGCTAGCATTGGCAGGTATTATTCCGATATTTGGGCCGACGTGATAACCTGTGTAAACTCCAGCACCCGTGACGACTCGGAGACCCCCTACTGCCTCAAGTGGTTGGTTAGGGGCTAGAGCAGCTTGTTGTTCCCAGAAGCCATCCCGATCTGTATTCCCTAAATCTGATAAAGGAAATACTTGGGTGGTGCGGTAGCGTGCTTTCTTACTGGGGTCAGGGGAATAATTCCAGTCTGCATTAGGTTTAACTGGTTGCTGTCCTTTCTCCCCCTGAAACTTGTTTGTTGTGCTGTCCCACCACTTAGCAGGTAGACCATTACCAACGAGGATGCGATCTCCTAAATATTTTTCCCCAACTTTACCTTTTGCCTGTTCTGTCGGTTCTGTTGCCGGTGGCTGATTTGTCACCAGTGTCAGACTGTTATTACTCGCTCCACTTGTTGGATTGGCTGGATGTACCCATTCATCTGGTGGTCGCAGCGTGTCCCCTGTTCCAAGATAACTTTTAGCGGCATCACCCGTAGTATCTTCTGCATAAGGAACGCGACGCATACGCTCTGTGAAGTAATTCTCTAGAGCACTTATGCGAACCTCTTGTTGTTTTTCTGCCGAGGCACCCGTTGGAATTTGCTTTTTAACATCACCTGGATCGCTGCTCGTTGCTGGATCGTAATTCGGATTTGCAGATGTCCATTTTTGAACCAAAACATTTATTCGATTAGCATACGCTTGGCTGTTATAAGCTGCTTGATTGGGCGTGTTACTGACCGTATTAGTCGTCGTTGTTAAGTCTTGACGATCGGCACTGTTTTTCTGGTACCGATCCACCTTTACTGCGCTAACACTAGCGCCATTTGTACTCCCAACCAGCAAATTACCGCCAACGGTTATTTTGCCGTTTTCTTCTTGGTAGAAACAAGATTTGAGGCTACTGACCTGGTAGTACTCAACATCTCCACTACCCGCTTTGCCAGTTATCAAGTTGCTGTTGGTCTGGATGCGCCCATTTATTTTAAGCCCAGAACCTGGAGTAATCTCTAAGTCATCTTCATACACAACAGCATTGTTATTCAGGGGAATCTGCGCCCGGTCTTGCTGGTACTCTATAGCAGAAAATCCTTTGTTGCTACCTGGCGGAAAAATCTGAGGGTTAGTCGGCTTATTAGTGTTAGTGGTAAATGGAACAGTTGCCGCAAAGACATAGAAGCTTTTCTTCAAAAGAGACCCAGTTTTATACCAACCCGTGCCTCCCACCAAACCAGCGAAGCTACCTTGTGCTGCTGCACAAGCCGGATTGGCGGCACTGTCATCCATCGGCGCAGTTCGCGCCTCGATAGGAGTTCTTTTGGGTCTTACACTCGGATTGGGAGTCCTGAAGTAAATGCCGTAGAGGGTATAGCTATCAAATCGCCCATCGTTATCGGTATCAACCGGAAATCTCCAAGCATTGGTTGTACTTTCGTTACTATCTAATGGGAGGTTGATTGCCTTTTCAATAGTGTTGTTGCCATTAATGTCATATTGAACAAGCAGCTGCGTCTCATCGCCCAAAGTATACTTATTAAGGTTCCCAAAAATTACCTGATTTAAGGCAAAATCTGTTGGCGTTGACCGTGGCAGTGTCGGATCTTCAAGTAAAGCCGCTATCTTTGCCTTGGCTCGATCAAGCGCTGGGGTAGCCGCTGCCAGCACTGCCTGATTCACCCTCACGTTACTGGCATTTTTGGAACGATCGAACGACCGGAACACCATCGCTGTCGTCAGCAAGATGACAACTAGGATTACCATTGTCACCGTTGGCAAGATAAATCCAGACTTGGCAGGCTTTGAGCCTCGACCGATAACCATTAAGCTCCGCAAAAGCCAGTTCATGAGCGTTTTGGTAATAGCTCTTCCTAGCTGCATCATTTGCCGGAAAAGATTCTGGATAGCTTTAACTAACTTGTTGCGGGATGACATGGCTGCTTTCCTGTCAAAGGTGAGAGATGGGTGGAATGAAGAGTTTAAAACTTAAAAAATTAAGAACTGGCGTCGAAAGGGATCACAAAAGGCTAATCGCCTAAAATTTCGCTTTTTATGAGGTGAGGGGAAGCTTCATCAAAAATTTATAGTTCGACATTTCTCCTCTGTCTTAACAACCCAATTTCTGGCGGGCAACCGGGAAACTACGCACTCAGATGTTTAACGGCTGTTTAATGGCTTGTTAAATTTTTCAGTACCTTTCCGGAGTAGAAATGTCGGTTCAGTATTCTGGCATAAAGGCTAGATGTGCGCTTCCCCCAAGGGATAGATTTAAGAGTCTCTATAAACCATCTTTGCAAACATAGCGTTTAGCTTCAACACAACTTAACAAAAAATCGGGGTAGATTTACTGTAGTTAAGATACCCAGATGTTGTGCAAAACCTATCACCTCTAGTAAAAAAATAAAGAAACTGCCCAACACGCACCATGAAGTGGGGTATCAGGCAGCACATAAATAACAAAGTGTAGAGACATCGCAGGCAACGTGCTCTACTAGAAGCCATAAGCACTCAGGGATTCTCTAGAGGCTGTACTAATAGTGTGTACTAATAGTGATTCAGGTTAATTCCCGCTTCTTTAGCCATCGTTTGCAGACCCTTTAGCTCTAGAGTCTTGATTGCCTTCGTAGAAAGCCTTAGCTTCACCCAGCGATTCCCTTGAGGCCACCAAACTCGCTTCCATTGCAGATTTGCTTCCTGTAGCTTTTTGGTACGCCGGTGAGAGTGAGAAACTGCATAGGCATTATTCGCCTTTTTGCCGGTCAGCTGACATTTGCGCGACATAGTCTAGTCTCCAGATTTTCGGTCGTTATTTAGATATAGCTTTTAGATTGTACCCAAGCTATTGCTTAGGTGGGCAGTGCCCACCCATACTCGCCTAGCGTGCTGTCAGACGAGTTAGCACTTGATTCGAGCGTTCCACAAAGGATTTCATCCCTTCAGCGTCAAATCCTTTCTGAGCCATTAATGCCAAATCATAGATATGCTGGCACATCAGATTAGCTAAATCGCCGGTGGGTGATTGACCCTCACCTTGGATAATACTGCCTTGGCTTAACTGAACTAGATTTTGAATCAGCGGGTGCGCGGTATTTACCACTAAGGTGTGTTCTTCAGGAAATTCAACGTTTTGCTGCTGCATCAATGCGTTCATCTCCCGCAGACGCCGCAGAACTTCTGGCAAGAGTACCATTGCTGGTGGGGTTCCCTGAGGATCATCTGACTTGAGCGCCTCGGTGCGGATGTTCAGTTTGGGCTTGTTGAGGGCTTTCTGAAATAACTCTTTGATCTGTTCTGAGCGAGTTTTGTTAGTTTTGGGGTCAACAATTTCTCCTGCTTTATCCTGGTCAAGCAGGGTTTGGTCGAGGTCAGAGTCTACGCGGGAGAACTTAACATTCGGATGTTCATGCTCTAGGAAGCTGATGAAGTGAGAGTCTATGAAGGAGTCCATAAACAGGACTTCTAGACCTTGGTTTTTGTGTAGTCCTACGTAGGTCGCCTGGGAGACTTCATCGGTGCAGTAAAAAACTCGATTTTCGTGGCGGTCTTTATTCCGTTCCAGGTACTCTTTAAGGGTGGTGTAGTTAGTGGTGAGGGCTTCGGACTGAGGGCTGAGAGGTGAAGAAGCCGAGGTTTGACTTGGGGTCACTTCTTGCCAGACATCGCCCTCTTGAGATTGCACTTCAACAGATGGGATATCGGGTTGGGGAGTTTCTGGAGTTGCTGGTGTAAGGTTGGCAGTGGTGCGATAAATCAGGATGTCTTCAACTTGTTTTTTGAATTTGTCGTCGTTGAGGGAGCCGAATTTGACGAAAGTGCCTACGTCTTGCCAGCAGCGGATATATTCGCCGCGATTTTCGCGGTAAAGTTCTTTCAAGCGATCGCCTACTTTCTTAGCAATGTAATCGGCAATTCTCCGCACTGTCCGGTCGTTGGTCAAGGAACTGCGCGAGACATTCAGGGGGATGTCAGTGCTATCAATGACGCCTCGCAGCGGCAGCAGGAACTTGGGGATGACTTCTTCGCAGTGGTCGCTGACAAATACTTGATTACAGAACAGCTTAATTTGCCCTTTGGTGGTGTCCACATCCGGCTTGAGCTTCGGGAAGTAAAGAATCCCATTCAGGATGAAGGGATAGTCAGTGTTAAGATGCACCCACAGCAGCGGCTCTTCTTGGAAAGGGTAGAGGTAGCGGTAGAATTCTAGATAATCTTCTTTGGTCAGGTTTTGGGGCGATTCCTTCCAAGGTGCCTTTTGCCGGTTAATTGTCTCCCCGTCCAGTTGGATAGCTACTGGCATGAAGTCGCAGTAAGTTTTTACCAACTGCCGAATCCGCATTGCTTCCAGGTATTCCACTTCCTCATCCTGAAGCGTGAGGGTGATGGTGGTGCCGCGTTCAGTTTTTGGTGAGTCTTCTAACTGAAAGACGGGTGAACCATCGCAAGACCAATGAACTGCTTGCGCTCCTTGCTGGTAAGAGAGGGTATCAATCTCGACTTTTTGGGCCACCATGAAGGAGGAGTAGAAGCCAAGACCGAAGTGACCAATAATCTGTTGATCTGCGTTGGCTTTGTACTTTTGGATAAATTCTTCGGCGCTAGAGAAGGCAACTTGGTTGATGTATTTCTTGACCTCCTCTGCCGTCATGCCGATACCGTTATCCGAGATGGAGAGGGTTTTTTTGTCTTTGTCAATTGCGATTTTGATTTCTGGTGCGCCCAGTTCGCCGGTGAATTCGCCTGCGAAGGAAACCATCTTGAGTTTCTGGATGGCATCCACAGCGTTTGAAACTAGTTCCCGCAAGAATATCTCGTGGTCTGTGTAGAGAGATTTCTTGATAATCGGGAAAATATTCTCGGTATGAATCGTGATTGTGCCTTGTTCCAGCATAGTTAGGGATCTCTAATTCGCTTGCTTCGAGTATCTTAAGTATTGATTGTGAGCGATCGCTGTTCGTTCTGAGTAGAGGGCAGACTACTTAAACCTATGGAATTCCCACCCATCGAGATGCGGATTTCCCTACTTTCCAGTTTATTAAGGGAAATTGGGCGTTGCATAATGGAGGGATGAATTAGGGTGGGTTTTGATGCAATGCCCAGACTGTCAATCTACTCACATCCGTAAGAACGGCAAGAGAAGGGGTAAGCTTTCATTACATCTGTGCCAGTTGTCGCCGTCAGTTCGTTGATAGCTACACCGTGGCTCAAGGATACAGTGACGACATCAAGCAGCAATGCTTACGGATGTATGTCAATGGTATGGGCTTTCGAGCTATTGAACGAGTGACAGGCGTTCACCATACAACTGTAATTCACTGGGTCAAACAGGTTGGAGAACACCTGCCTGATGCCTATGAGCCAGAAGTGGTTCCACAAGTCGGTGAACTCGATGAACTCGAAACATTTGTTGGGGCAAAAAAAACAAAATTTGGCTGTGGACAGCAGTAGACCACTTTAGAGCAGGCATTTTAGGTTGGGTATTAGGCGATGTAGTGCAAAGACGTTTGAACCTTTGTGGGCAATCGTTGGAGCATGGCAATGTTATTTCTATGTCACTGATGGTTGGAGTGTTTATCCGGGATTTATTCCATCGGGAGATCAGATTGTGAGCAAAACCTACATGACACGAGTCGAAGGTGAGAATACACGTTTGAGGCACTATCTAGCACGATTACATCGCAAAACATTGTGCTATTGGGGCTTAGACATTTTCTGGCTCCTGAAGGGGCTGAAAAGCTTTCAGGACAAGGGAAAGAGGTCAACAACATAAAAACGCCTGAAACCCTAGTGAATACTAGATTTATGCCCATTTGAGCTGAAAGCATTTCTCTATCTCGATTTGAAGCCATTTTTGCCTCAGTTTTTGTCTAAGTCCCGAACTTAATTAATAGTTTTTTTACGGCTTGAGCAGAAATATTCCAATTAAGTCTATCTTGATACTCGTTGAATGATGAGACAGCTAAGCGTTCATAGTCAATATAATTTTCTAGTTTGGATACAATATAGTTACAATAATCAGCAATATTAGCATCTACTTCAAAACTTTTCCCGTTGAAATCATTTTTAATGATAGTTGGTATACCACCAGTATTTGTGGTTAAACAAGGTACCCCAAACGAATTTGCTTCAATTAAAACGTGGGGAGAGCAGTCTGCTAAAGTAGGCAAAATTAGAAAGTGGGATTCAGCCATTAGTCTATTGAATTCATTTAAACCCTCACTCGTTGATTTATCAATAAATCCTTTAATGCTAACAAAACTGAGTTCAGACTCATTAATCTTCGGCTGGCATCCAACTACTTGAAGTTGAGTTTTTAGACCCATTCGATTTAGTTCTTTAGCAACTTCTAAAGCAACATTTCCTCCTTTTCTAAGCCACTCCACACCAATAAATAATAATTTGCAACGAGTTGTACTTCTTGCTTTTATAGCATTGTCGATATCATCAATTGTTCTATTACATGTTACATTAGCTCCCCAAGGAACTACTTTTACTTTAGAAGGATTTATTCCATAGATATCAATGGCTGTTTGAGCAGCCCATTCTGACGCGAGAATTACTAACTCGCATTTATTCAATGCAGATTGTTCCATTAAATATATATTTTCTTTGGTTTCCTTACACAAGTTGCTCAAATAAGGATAAAAATTAATCAAACCTGCCAGTGTTGAATCTGTCCACAGAACGACTGGTTGCTTACATTCCAGATAAGCAATCGGCACTGCATTTTCCGGACAAAGCACTATGTCTGAGTTAAATTTAGATAGTTTTTCAGATATCTGATATGCATAATCCTTAAGCACTAATGGCTCTGCCCAGCGGTAGTAATCTTTTTTAAAAAAGTTTCGATATAAGCTCCACTTAGCTTTAGTAATTATCGATTTTTTCTTATTTAAAGGTCCAAAGTATTCCAGGTCAATAGATTGATTTTTTAAAGCTTTTGCTATGCTGGCTCCAGCACCACACAGTCCTAATTGAGACTTAGTCCAGGTCAAGCTATTAAAGACATCATAAGTTGTAGCATAAGCGAGCTTCATAATGAGTAATTATACTTAATTAACTAAGTCCATAAACAGCTTTTGTGCTGACTGGGCGGTTGCTGACCAATTTAAACGAGTTTGATACTCATCAAATGAAGATAAAGCTAACTTTTTATAAGCTCCATAATTTCTAAACAAAGTATAAATATAGGTGCAATATTCTTGAATATTGCCGGTTATTGAAAAAAGTTTTCCATTTACATCATCTTTGATTACTGTTGGTATGCCGCCTACATTGGTAGATATACAAGGCACTCCATAGGAGTTTGCCTCGCAGAAGACGTTACCATAAGCTTCTGCTTGTGAAGGCACAATTAATAGATGAGATTCAGCTATCAACTTACTAATTTTATTTAATCCCGCCGCTGTTGATTTACTAATAAAGCCAAGATTAACAACAAAATCAGGAGGAGAACTATCTTTAAAAGGCTGGCATCCAACTATTGTTAATTCAACATTCAACCCGCTTTTATTCAATTTGCTAGCTACTTCTAAAGCTATGTTCCCACCTTTTCTAAACCAATCCACGCCTAAAAACAGGAGCTTGCATTTATCCAAGGGTCGAGATTCAATAATCTCCTTGATATCGTCTAAGGTTCTATCACACTCAACATTTGCTCCTGACGGAATCACTTTGACTTTAGAAGAGTCAACTTGATAAGTATTAATTACAGTCTGAGCAGCCCAGTCGGAGGAGAATATAGCTAAACTGCATTTATCTAAAGTAAGTTTATCCATAGTAGTTAATTGCTGGGTGGTTTCGCTACACAGGTTACTAAACTCACTATAAAAGTTCATCAATCCAGCGTAAGAAGCATCTGTCCAAACTACAGTGGGTTGCTTACAGTCAAGATAAGAAATTAAATTGATGTCTGGACATAAAACGATTTCGGGATTAGCTCGGAGAATTTTTTGGGCAATTTGGCATGCATAGCCTTGATTAACAACGGGTTCTGCCCAAGGAAAATATATTTGTTTAGATATATGCTTATGCCAGCGATTCTTTGCCTTAGATAATAATTTTAAAGAGGGGGAGTACATCTCCTCAAGAGGACCAATATACTCTATCGGTCCCAATTGTCTTTCCAGAGCTTTCGCTTTGTAGTAATTAGTGCCACAGTGCCCAATTAAGTTGCGAGGCCAAGTACGGTTATTAAAAATATCATAGTGAGTAGCGTATGCTATCTTCATTGACTTTGTTCAAAATTTACCTTTACGTTAATAAAACCTTTGACTGGCAATTTTTTATATATTACTAAAAAAGGGCTATAAAGTTGCCCTAATTGGGACTGAAATTCACAAGCTTGCACAATATTATTGGGTAGAGAATTTTTATTTTTTAGGTAGTAAATTAATACCTTTAAGCTATTGCGTAATGTAAAAAATGGTATCAAAAAAGGTAGGAAGGGACGCTGCCATCGATAAAACCGAGTGACTCGCGTGAGATGATTGGAAAGGCCATATCCATGAGCCAGTCTGAGTAGATAGGCTTGTTCTAATCGATATGGGGGAATATGATGCCAAATCTCCATTTTGGGATTGTGCCAAACTTCCCACTTACTATTTTGAATATAGAACATTATTTCGGCATCTTCTCCGGCAGCCATTGTTTTCTCGTCTCTGCCAGGTATTAGGAGTTTTTCTGGAGGAGGAACGGCGTCTTGCCATGCCTGCTTCCGGATGACTGAACCGGGTGCAGCAGGAATTCGGCGTGGTTTATCCGAACGCTTGTATTGAAAAGGCGTTGCACCTCGGTTATAGATAGTAAGATACCCTTTTATTTGTTCAAAGTAGGGCGGTGGTGGTTCATCGAGTTTGGCATGAATAATGCCACCATAGGCTCCTACTTGAGGGCGATCGCAACCAAAGCGATAAGCTTCGGCTATCCAGTTGTCTGCTGGTAGATTATCGTCATCCAAAAATCCAATCAAGTCGCTGCTTCTAGCTTCCTGCACGGCTCGATATCGAGCATAGGTAGCGCCTTGTTTGGCTTCAAAAACATATCTTAACTGGCTATCTTGACGCCAATTGGTTGCATAGCGAGCAACGACAGCAGCAGTATCGTCATTGCTGTTGTTGTCAACAACTAGCACTTCCCATTCAATATCCTCTGTACCAACTTGATGAAGCAGTTGATCTAGAACTTCGGGCAGACGTTCTGCACCGTTATATGTGCAAATGGCTACAGTAAAGTCCACGGATATGTTCTTGGCGTTGTCGCATCAATTTTGGATGTTGTATTGCTTTCAGACTAACAGTAGAGACGTTTAGAGGCAACGTCTCTACTGATGATTGTTAAATGATTTGAGCTTCAAGGAGGCTGAGGGACTGTTTTTTGCTGAAAGTCAGCGTATTGTCCACACAATCAACCAAGATGGTGTCGCCACTCACGAAGGTATTTTCTAGCAGCGCTGTGGCAAGGGTATTTTGCAATTCACGCTGAATGGCGCGTTTGAGAGGACGGGCACCATAGATCGGATCGTAGCCAACTTCCGCCAAGTGGTCTTGGGCAGATGCCGAGAGTTCGATGGTGATTTTTTGATCGGCAAGCAGCTTCTCAATCTGTTTGATTTGAATACTAACAATCTGGCGCAGTTCCGAGCGTTCCAGCCGGTGGAAGAGAATAATGTCGTCCACGCGGTTGAGAAATTCGGGGCGGAAATGCGATCGCAAAGCATCCGTTACTTTCTTCTGCATCAATTCGTACTGGTCCTCGTTCCCCCCCAGATCGAGAATATGCTCGCTGCCGATGTTGCTTGTCATCACAATCACCGTATTCCGGAAATCTACCGTCCTGCCTTGGGAATCGGTAATTCTTCCATCATCCAGCACTTGCAGCAAGATGTTGAACACATCGCGGTGGGCTTTTTCCACTTCATCTAGCAGCACGACCGAGTAGGGGCGACGGCGAATTGCCTCAGACAGTTGACCGCCTTCCTCGTAACCGACGTACCCTGGAGGGGCACCTACGAGGCGCGAGACGGCGTGTTTTTCCATGTACTCGGACATATCAATCCGTACCAGGGCGTCCTCGCTGTCAAACAGGAACTGAGCTAAGGCACGGGCTAGCTCGGTTTTGCCCACCCCTGTTGGCCCCATGAACAGGAAAGAACCGATCGGACGACTGGGATCTTTCATCCCCGCACGGGTGCGACGGATGGCAGCAGAAACGGCGGCAACGGCTTCTTGCTGACCGATCACCCGTTCGTGGAGATGAGATTCAAGCTGGAGTAGCTTTTGCCGTTCCGACTCTAGCAGGCGGTTGACCGGGATACCCGTCCATTTAGCGACAATTTCGGCGATATCGTCTTCGCGTACCTCTTCTCGCAGCAAAGCAGCACCACGAGATTGCAGTTCCAACAGTTGGGCTTCTTTGGCTTCCCGGTCGCGTCCTAAAACCTCCAACCGTCCATACTTCAGCTGAGCAGCTTTGTTAAGGTCGTAGGCGCGTTCTGCCTGTTCTATTTGCACCCGGAGTTTATCTTCTTCCTCCTTCACTGCGTTAATGTCTTCTAAGAGCTGTTTTTCTGATTGCCACTGGGAACTGAGTTGAACTTGTTTTTCGCTCAGGGAGGCAATCTCTTGTTCAATACGCTCTAAACGCTCTTGAGAAGAACGGAAGGCACCCACAACGGTTGTTAAACCCGTCCGTTGACCTTCTCCTTGCAGGGAGAGCTTTTCCATCTCTAGCTGCATCACCCGTCGGTCAATTGCCTCTAGTTCTACCGGCTTGGACGTAATCTCCATTTTCAGCTTGGCAGCAGCTTCATCGACCAAGTCAATTGCTTTATCTGGCAAAAACCGCTCGGTGATGTAGCGATCGCTCAAGCTGGCGGCGGCAACTAAGGCAGAATCGGTAATCTTCACGCCGTGGTGGACTTCGTAACGTTCTTTCAGCCCCCGCAGAATCGAAACCGTGTCTTCTACGCTGGGCTGATTAACATAGACTTGTTGAAACCGGCGTTCGAGTGCCGCATCTTTTTCAATGTGCTTGCGGTACTCGTCTAGGGTCGTCGCCCCAATGCAACGCAGTTCTCCCCGCGCCAGCATCGGTTTGAGCAAGTTACTCGCATCCATTGCCCCTTGAGTGGCACCCGCACCAACCACCGTGTGCATCTCATCAATAAAGAGGACAATCTGACCGACTGAATCGATGACTTCTTTTAGCACCGATCTGAGGCGGTCTTCAAATTCTCCCCGATATTTGGCTCCCGCAATCAGACTCCCCATATCCAGGGCAATTAGGCGGCGGTTCTTCAAAGATTCAGGTACATCGCCGTTGATGATGCGCTGGGCTAACCCTTCTGCGATCGCTGTCTTACCTACTCCTGGTTCCCCAATCAAAACGGGGTTGTTCTTACTCCGGCGAGATAGCACCTGCACCACGCGGCGAATTTCCTCATCTCGCCCAATTACGGGGTCTAACTTACCGGATTTGGCTGTTTCTGTCAGGTCGCGCCCGTACTTTTCCAAGGCTTCATAGCGAGCCTCTGGATTTTGATCTTTTACTTTCTGCGTACCCCGAACCTCTTTGATCGTTGCTTCTAGCTTTTGCCGATCGAAGTTGAAGCTTTTGAGCAACCGGCGTCCGATGCGGTCATCTTCGACGAAGCCGACTAATAGATGTTCTACCGAGATGAATTCGTCCTGCAAGGTAGTTCGTGAGGCTTCAGCTCGGTCTAACATGACATCTAAGCCCCTCCCCAGGTACAACTGGTCAACGACAGCGACTTTGGGCTGGCGTTGGGTGAAGGCTTCGAGTTGCGACTTTAACGCCTGGATGTCCACATTGACTCGACTCAAAATCCGATTTGTCAGCCCTTCTTCTTCTTCCAGAAGCGCGATCGTTAAATGCTCTACCTCTAGCTGCTGATTTTTGAATCGACGCGCCACATCTTGAGATTTGATGATGGCTTCCCAGGCTTTCTCAGTAAACTTGGCAGGGTCAGTAGGCTGCATTTTATAAAACGAATCTCAGTCGAATACCGTGTCTCACACGTCAGTATAACAATCTGGAGTCAATGGCTCATTGCTAGATTGCGAATAAAAAAAAATTCCCTCCCTGGTGTGAGGGAAGGAATGGAGGGTGGGACGAAAGTCCACCTTTCGACTCAACAAGGGCGGAGAGACTCCACCCCAATCGCACTTAACTGACTGCTTCTGCCTCAACAGGCTCTGGCTTCGGTTCGCGCACTTCCTGCTTGATGGTGAGGTAGCGGATGACTTCTTCCGACAGACGCATTGCCCGTTCCATCGGCGCTATCTGGCTGCCATTGCATTGGTAATTCATCTGGACATAAATGCCTTCCCGATGCTTGCCGATATCTTGAGCTAGACGCCGCCGACCCCGATGCTGGATTTCGATGTCGTGTGCCCCATTGTCGCTCAAGATACCCTGATACTTGGCGATCGCCAAGTTGACCTGTTCCTCGGTCAAATCGGGACGGAGGATGTACATAGTTTCGTAAACGATCTGCATTGCTGTTAATCTCCTTATGGACAAGACGGCTTCTTCTAGCACTGGGACTAGGAAGTTTGGGATTGGGAATGGAAGTCGCACCTTGAAAATCTCAACTCGCTAGCCTATAGCGTCTAAAGATGAAGAAGCAAGGAATTAAAATCTTACTACCAGTCCATCAATTGTACAAAGTTACCAGGGTAAATTCACCTCAACGTCCAGACCACACATCAGCATAATCAAATAGCAGTCAACATTATGGCGCAGCGCTACGTCCGAGTCCGAACCGCAAAAGGACAGACTTACTACGGTTTATTGCAACTAAGCCGAGGCGTTCAGGTGCTTGATGCGCCTCCCTGGTTACACGGGCAACCTACGGATTTGCAGTTAGAACCCGATACTTATCAAATTCTGGCTCCTTGTGCCCCGTCTAAAATTATCGCGGTGGGCAAAAATTATGCCAGCCACGCCGCTGAAATGGGGACGGATGTGCCAAAAGAACCGTTACTATTTCTCAAGCCGCCAACGTCTGTAACCGCAGCGGGGACAGAAATTCACTACCCCCCGCAGTCACAGCGAGTGGACTACGAGGGCGAATTAGCTTTAATCATTGGCGATCGCGTTTATTGCTGTACGCCAGAAGAGGCACAAACTAAAATTTGGGGTTACACCATTGCCAATGATGTTACCGCCCGCGATTTGCAAAAGCAGGATCTTCAATGGACGCGGGCAAAAGGATTTGATACTTTTTGTCCTTTGGGACCGTGGATCGTCCGTGAGTTGAGTCCGGCTGCCCGCTTGCAAACTTTTCTCAATGACGACCCCCAGCCGGTGCAGTCAGCACTCATTAATCAGATGGTGTTTGCACCCGATTTTCTAGTGTCTTACATCTCTCAGGTGATGACACTGTTGCCGGGAGACGTGGTGCTGACTGGAACGCCCCAAGGGATTGGCCCTATGCAAGTGGGCGATCGCGTTCGCATCGAAATTGAAGGCATCGGTCACATGGAAAACACGATTGTGTCACGTCCCACACCAGCCGCGCCCTAACGAAGATTCTGCCTGCGGCAAGAAACTAGGGAACTTGGCTGTAAACTGCCTCTGAAATCCCAGGAATTTCTGCGTAACGTCCTATCACAGACTGAACAACTGAATAGGCGCAGGCAGCAAGCGTTCCTAGAAAAACAACATTAAACAGCGTTTGTCCTACCAGGCCAGTTCCTAGCGCTGGAGTCAAAATCTGCAATGCCATAGTACACAAAAATAGAGCAATGTCTATTAGGAGTGCCTGCATGGTGTTGAAACGAATGAAATGGCTAATCTTTTCGTTTCTAACTACGCCTAAGAACAAGACAAAGAAAATGATTAAACTGGCAAACGGTATACTGTAAATTGCTAGCAACGGTTGTAGCGGCAATAAAATCAGTGCTAAGACAGGAAACTGTCTAAACAGGTACGCCCCAAAAGGAAGCACAGAAAGCAAAGGGAGTAAATAAGGAAGGCAAGCGAAAACCCTGTCTTTCGCTGTTGCTGAACCACGCCAAGTCATCGTGCGTTCTCCTGAAATAATATATTTATCGCCAGTTATTACTAAGTTCAGGATAACGCAGATGCGATGTCAACCAGGACACCCCTAGGTCAGACGTGCCTCATCAAAGACAAGGAGCCTATAGCGTAGGCGCACTCTTGTTTGTCAGAGAAAGTAGCGATCGCCATTAAACCCCAAATCGCAAATAGCACCTCAGCAGGCTTTAAACTTCAGCAAATAAACTTGAGCAAAACGAGATTACTCAATATTGGCAATCCGGAAGCCCATAAGACACTCGTATTGATCGGGTTGATTTTCGGTAAGCTTGTGAATCGCTTGAGCGCAGCGGAGCTGCCCCTGACGCCAGCGGGGTTGACCACTTTGATCGGCAAGTAAACAGGTCTGACAAACTTGTTTGGGGGAGAGTATCTGCTCATCCGTAAGAATGACTAACATTTAATACCTCCACGAGAGCTTTAATTCGCCCGCATCCATTCTAGGTCAGGTTTTCGGCGAAATATGGTAAATTAACATACAGCTTAATGTCCTCTCCTAAAAGTAGGAGTGAGGATGGTTACTAAAGCGACGCTTTGTGCGTGTGGGAAGAGAGGAGGGCAGAAAATAAATTTGGCACCTAACTTTGGGAGCTGAACAGTATGGGCGTCTAATCCCTCTAAAGTCTTGCAGTTTGCGATCGCATCGGTTGCCAAGTGGGTAAGGTTAACATCATGGGCAACTTTTTCTAAACCCCAATTTATCCGGGGTTGGCGATCAAATGTCAAGCAAATTTTTCCAGATCCTCTAGCCCCTTATGAATGGGCGAGAGAAATACAGCAAAATTGCATACTGCGCCAGGTTAGCTAGTTTGGATGAAAGGTTGCCAAAAATTGTTCGCTTCAAGTGTTAACAGAAAAGTTGGGTAGAGACACGACTCCAACAGCGTTAAGATTGAAGACTCCCGAAAATACTGACCTGGGCTAGTAGCGCGGACATGGCGTTGACCGAAAGCGCACCCGAATCAAAGTTTGAAAGGAAGACTGACACTATTTCTAGGGGTTCACTTTGTGAGTAAAACAAACTTAGACTTTCTAGCCGAAACCGATCCTACCGTTGCCAGCTTTGTCCACGAAGAACTCCAGCGCCAACGCGCCCACTTGGAGCTAATTGCCAGTGAAAACTTTACCTCCGCAGCAGTGCTGGCAGCACAAGGCTCGGTATTAACAAATAAGTATGCCGAAGGTTTGCCGGGGAAACGCTATTACGGCGGCTGTGACTTTATCGACAAAATTGAGCAATTGGCGATTGACCGCGCCAAACAGCTATTTGGAGCAGCCCACGCGAACGTGCAACCGCATTCGGGGGCGCAGGCGAATTTTGCTGTTTTCCTGACCCTGTTGCAGCCAGGAGACACGATTATGGGGATGGATTTGTCCCACGGGGGGCATTTAACCCACGGTTCGCCAGTAAATGTGTCGGGGAAGTGGTTTAAGGTTTGCCACTATGGAGTCAGTCAGGAAACCGAGCAGCTAGACTACGAGCAAATCCGGGATTTGGCGCTACAACACCGTCCTAAGTTAATCATTTGCGGCTATTCAGCTTATCCACGCATCATTGACTTTGAGAAATTCCGCGCGATCGCTGATGAAGTCGGAGCTTATCTATTAGCGGATATCGCCCATATTGCGGGTTTAGTTGCCACAGGTCATCACCCCAATCCTCTACCCCACTGCCACGTCGTCACCACCACCACCCACAAGACCCTGCGCGGTCCTAGAGGTGGCTTAATTATGACCAGCGACCCAGAACTCGGCAAGCAACTAGATAAAGCCGTGTTCCCCGGTACTCAAGGGGGTCCCTTAGAACACGTCATTGCCGCTAAGGCGGTGGCATTTGGGGAAGCATTGCAACCCGCGTTTAAAACTTATTCGGCGCAAGTAATTGAAAATGCTCGTGCTTTGGCAACTCAGTTGCAAAAACGCGGCTTCAAGATTGTTTCTAACGGGACTGACAATCACTTGATGCTTGTAGACTTGCGCTCTATCAGCATGACTGGCAAGCGAGCAGATCAGCTAGTGAGCGGAGTGAACATTACCGCGAATAAAAATACCGTACCCTTCGATCCAGAGTCGCCGTTTGTAACCAGCGGCTTGCGGCTGGGTTCGCCAGCAATGACGACGCGCGGGATGTCTACTGGTGAATTTACAGAAATCGGGGATATTATTGCCGAACGGCTCCTGAATCCAGAAGAGGAAGCAGTGGCGGCGGAATGTCGGCGGCGAGTGGCAGCATTATGCGATCGCTTCCCCCTGTACCCCCACCTGACAATTCCCGTACCAGCCTTGGCATAAAAATCGTAGGGGCGGCTATGCCCCTACTCCCCATTCCCCCGCTTAATTCCCCATCCCCCTCTGCCTCTTCCCGTCTGAAATGTAGTAGACTCTGCCTGACGATTGTTTTGAAGGATGAAAGATCAATAGCGATTAGCAATCAGCTAACAGCTTTTTTAATTTCTCCCTTCTGATGTCTAGTACCCTACTTAATTTCAGATGCCCCCCCAGCTGTATCACCTGGTTGCCTTTCTCGTATCTGCCTGTGTTGTCCTCTGGGCAACACCCGTTGTGAACAAAATTGGCCTCCAAAAGGGACTGGTTGATTTACCCAGTGAGCGCAAAGTCCATAAGCATCCTATCGTGCGGGTGGGAGGTGTCTCTATCTTTGCAGGCACCATTATTGCCCTACTGATTGTTTGGGGAACCGGGGGATTTGGCGCTTTGAGCGCAGAGAAATCCCTAGAAGTTTGGGGCGTTATCTTGGGTGGTCTTGGTTTTTTCCTGGTTGGCTTAGCCGATGATTTGTTTAGTTTGTCGCCTTTCTTGCGGCTGTTTCTGCAAATTATCATTGCCAGCTGGGCTTGGCACCTCGGCGTCCAAATTGACTTCCTCACCGTTCCCTTCGCTGGACTGGTCACATTGCCAGACACAATTAGCTGGCCGATTACCGTCATTTGGCTGGTCGGTCTGACTAATGCCATCAATTGGATTGATGGTCTAGACGGTCTAGCTGCTGGTGTTTCTGGCATCGCTGCCGTGGTAATGCTGATTGTGAGTTTGTTTATGAACCAACCGGCGGCAGCACTGATTGCCGCAGCGCTTGCCGGTGGCTCATTGGGATTTCTTCGATATAATTTCAACCCCGCTCAGATTTTTATGGGGGATGGGGGAGCCTATTTTATGGGCTTTACCCTTGCTGGTGTCGGCGTAATTGGCTTAGTAAAAAGCACTGCTGTCACTGCGGTATTACTGCCTTACCTGATTCTGGCTGTGCCAATTGTGGATATGTCAGCGGTGATTGTGCAACGGCTGTTGCGAGGCAATTCGCCTTTTATTGGCGATAAATTCCATCTGCATCATCGGCTGCTGCAAGCGGGTCTGCCACAACGTTTGATAGTTTTGTTTATCTACGCTTTGACGCTCTGGGTGGGAAGTTTAGCCCTGGCTCTGGCTAAAATACCAAGCGGACTTGCTTATGCGATGGGTGCAACGTTGTTGTTGGGGTATACCAGCTGGCAAGTTTGGCGAAATTCGCGTATGAGGAGTGAGGAATGAGGAAAAATACAAAATTAAAAAATAAAAAACTTTTGCATGAGTGCTGAAATTATTTGTGTTGGTACAGAACTGCTACTCGGCGATATTCTCAATAGCAACGCCCAATTTTTGGCGCAGCAACTAGCCTCTCTGGGAATCCCCCACTACTATCAAACGGTGGTGGGAGATAATCCTGGACGTCTCAAGCAGGTGTTGGAGATTGCTGCTGGGAGATCCCATCTGCTGATCTTTACTGGCGGTCTAGGTCCCACTCCCGACGACTTGACCGTGGAAGCGATCGCTGATTTTTTTGGCGTTCCCTTGGTAGAACAACCGGAAATCGTCGAAGACATTACTCGCAAATACGCTATGCGGGGGCGTCAGATGACCCCCAGCAATCGGAAACAAGCGCTCATTCCCCAGGACGCCTCAATTTTACCCAATTCAGGCGGTACAGCCCCCGGCATTATCTGGCAACCCCGCACGGGTCTGACGATTTTGACTTTCCCCGGCGTCCCTTCAGAAATGAAGCGGATGTGGCAGGAAACCGCCGTCCCCTTTCTCAAGAATCAAGGCTGGGGCAAAGAAATCATCTACAGCCGGATGTTAAAGTTCTGGGGAATTTCGGAATCGGCTCTAGCTGAAAAAGTCGCGCCGTTCCTCGACCTCCCTAACCCCACCGTTGCTCCTTACGCCCTTCACGGAGAGGTGCGGCTGCGAGTCTCGGCAAGAGCGGCGTCAGAACCGGAAGCGCTAGGACTGATTGAGCCAGTGGCGCAACAACTGCGGCAGATAGGAGGGCTGGATTATTACGGCACTGACACTGACACCCTTGCTTCTGTCGTCGGCTTTTTGTTGCAAGAAGCTGGGGAAACGCTTTCGGTGGCAGAATCCTGTACGGGTGGAGGATTGGGGCAGATGCTAACCAGTGTCGCCGGGAGTTCCAATTATTTTTTGGGCGGCGTCATTTCTTATGACAACTCGGTGAAAATTTCCCTTTTGGGCGTCAATCCAGAAGACTTAGCCCAAGTCGGTGCGGTGAGCGACGCGGTCGCCAAGCAAATGGCAGTAGGTGTAAAAACACGTCTCTCAACCACTTGGGGACTCAGTATCACAGGGATTGCTGGGCCAGGAGGTGGTACGGAAACCAAGCCGGTGGGATTAGTCTATATTGGTCTAGCGGGGCCGGATGACACGGTAGAAAGTTTTAAGCACCAGCTGGGTCAAAATCGAGAGCGAGACTCGATTCGGTACGCCAGCGCTTCAATTGCCCTTGACCAACTGCGGCGAACAATGTTGAAGAAAAAATTAACGGCGGATGTGTCTTAAGACGGATAGACGCCGCCCGGTCACACACATCCATAGTGAGATTACTCACCTGTTTCTCCATGTGCTAGGGTTAGAATAAATCTTAACCACAATAGGATTCATAAACTCTCACGTTTGCCCTGTTGTTAAGTACTCATCCTGGTTGTATTGCAGGAGTTTTCAATTCAATGGACTATATAGAAAATGTGTTGGAAAAGCTCAAAGAATGGGCACGTAAGCTCATCGAAACGCTCCTGGGACCGGAAGCTGAGCCGGAACCAGAACTGATTCCAATTCCAGTGAATGAGAGAGCGTCGCGCCGTCGTAGTTAGTCTATTGAGTTGCTGCTGAAACCTTGGGCATAGTTACTGTTCTGGTGCTGCACGGACCAAACTTAAACCTATTGGGACTCCGAGAACCAGGGATTTATGGCTCTGTGACGTTGGATGAGATTAATCGCCTGTTAGAACAAGAAGGGCAAACGCTCGACTGTAAGGTCTTTACTTTACAGTCAAATCATGAAGGCGTCTTAGTGGATGCAATTCAGAATGCCGTTGGGCAGCACCAAGGAATTTTAATTAACGCTGGGGCATATACTCATACCAGCGTAGCGATACGGGATGCGATCGCGGCTGTTAACCTTCCGACTGTAGAAGTGCATCTGAGTAATATTTACCGACGCGAAGCTTTCCGACATCATTCTTATATCGCACCCATTGCAATTGGACAAATCAGCGGCTTTGGTGCAGAGAGTTACCGCCTGGGGTTAAATGCTCTCGTTCACCATTTGAGACAAAAAAGTGGCGGTGAATAAACTTCGTGGCGAATGATTGTCTTTGTTTGAGGAACAGATGACCGATCCGATTCGGCGTTGCTTCCTGGCATAACAAGCGATCGCCTGAAAACGAGCTTCATTAAACGCATAGCATCTTGACTCGGTCATCTCAGCAGCGACCGGGTTTTTTTTAGAGTTTATTCCCTCCCCGTCAGGGAGACATTTACTACCAAACTTCTTATGTATGGGTGTTTTGAGTAACAAGTGCTGTTGCTTGTAGCTGAATAGTTCTTAGCTTAAATTCTTAGCTCAGCTGTGCGGTACATTCAAGAATCAATCTTTGATTTTCTAAGGCGTAAGGCTGAATTTCCAACGCTTGTCGAAAAGCTTGAATAGCAGCACTGTAGTCTTCGAGTGCGATATGGCACAACCCCATCCCATGCAGCGCCCCAAAATGGAACGGGATGAGCTTAACCACCATCTGGCAGTCTTGGAGCGCCTTTTTGTACTCCCTGAGAATATAGTAAAGAACGGCTCGTCTATTCCAGGCTTCCGCGAAATTTGGTTGAGTCTCAATCAGGTCGGTGAGTAACGCCTCTGCTTTGGCAAGCTCTCCTGCCTCCAGCATTGCCTGCGATCGCCCAAGTAGTTCAAACCCTACCGCTCCCTTTTGATGAAACCAGACGCGCCACAGCTCTGCTGTAGCCTCATAGCGGACGGTTTCATCAGGATTTTTTAGGTCTTCTAGTAACGAATTGATAGAAAATTCATTCATGAATATCACTTCCAATCGGTCGCGTTGGCTTCTAATCTCTCTATCCTTATGTTTAGCAGCTATCTGTTGGATAGGGGCAACTACCGCTTTGTCAGGAGGAACGATCGTGTTTGCCGGAAAACCACCCACTAATCTCGGTGTCCAGTCAGGCCAACTAGCGCCTTGCCCTAGTACGCCCAACTGTGTCAGCAGTCAAAGCCAAAATGCCCAGAATAAAATTGAGCCTTTGACCTACAACTCTTCCCCAACGGAGGCGATCGCTAATCTCAAAACAGTTATCAACTCCCTCCCGAAAACCAAAATTATCACTGAAACGGAGAATTACCTCTACGCGGAATTCACCAGTGCGCTGATGGGGTTTGTCGATGACGTGGAATTTTATCTCGATGAAAGCGCAAAAACGATCCACGTTCGTTCAGCCTCCCGCCTAGGACAGTCGGATTTGGGGGTGAACCGTAAAAGAATAGAGACAATCAGAGCCAAACTCAACGAACTGAGAAGCTAGGTGTAAGTAATAAAACCCCTTCAATCGGTTCGCCCCCACACAAAAGCTCCTCTTCGCCTCCTCCTTGCTTGCGGGGAGGGTTGCGGGTGGGGTTCTTGTCATCCTGAAAACAGAATGGAGATGTGCGCGATGCCAACAGAAACACAAACCCCAAAAATAGTCGTCGTTGGTGCTGGTTGGGCAGGGTTGGGGGCTACCTACCACCTAGCGCGTCAAGGCTATGACGTAACCCTTCTAGAAGCTGGCCCCTATCCGGGTGGCTTGGTGGCGGGCTGGAAGACCGCAGGGGGGCGCTCTGTAGAAGCGGGGATTCATGGTTTCTGGTATCCTTACCGAAATATCTTTTCTTTGGTAAAGGAATTAGGGCTGAGTCCGTTTACGCCTTGGACTCGTTCCTCCCAGTATTCTCCAGCCGGTTTAGAAGTCGAATCTCCCATTTTCCAAGACTTACCGCGACTTCCCACTCCACTTGGAACTTTTCTCTACACGCGATTTAAACGGTTGCCATTAAGCGATCGCCTATCAGCTTTACCGCTACTCTACGCAGTTATTGATTTTGACAATAGCGACGAAGCTTGGCGACGCTATGACTCTGTAACGGCGCGAGAACTCTTCAAAGATTTTGGGGTTTCGGCGCGGCTTTACCGCGATTCCTTTGAGCCGATGCTGCTGGTTGGTTTATTTGCCCCTGGAGAGCAATGTTCCGCCGCTGCCGCGCTGGGTATGCTTTATTACTTCATTTTGGTTCACCAACCCGATTTTGATGTCGTTTGGTGTCGCGGAACAGTTGGTGAGATGATATTTCGCCCTTGGGTGGAACGCATCGAACAAGCAGGGGGAAAATTACTCGCTAACCGACGAGTCAGTGACGTAATTGTTGATAGCAATAATCAAGCGACAGCGGTTGTTTGTGGGGATGAAGTTTTTGAGGCAGATGCGATTATATTTGCCGTTGGTATCAGCGGTATGAAGAAGATTGTGTCTGGTAGCCCCAGCTTACAAAACCGTAAAGAATTTCGGGATATTCATAACTTGGGTGCGGTTGATGTGTTGGCAACCCGTCTCTGGTTTGACCGCAAAATTAATATTCCTCGTCCTTCCAATGCCTGTTTTGGTTTTAATGCAACAACTGGATGGACGTTTTTTGATTTAAATGCCATACATGATGAGTATCGCGATGAGCCAGGGACAGTTATTGAAGCAGATTTTTATCACGCCAATCAGTTTCTTCCCTTAGGCGATGAGGAAATTGTGCCCCTTGTTCAGCAAGATTTAGCCACTTGTATCCCGGCTTTTCGAGACGCGAAAGTAATCGATAGCAGTGCAATCCGCCTGCCGCGTGCGGTGACTCACTTTTTCCCTGGTAGCTATCAGTATATGTTACCAGGAGAGACAAGTATCAAGAATGTCTTTATGAGCGGCGATTGGATTGTGACTCGTCACGGTTCTTGGTCACAAGAAAAGGCTTATGTAACTGGTTTGGAAGCGGCAAATTTGGTGATTTCGCGCTTTAGGAATGGAAGTAAGGCGGCAATTTTACCAGTAGAAGCGGATGAACCGCATATTCAAATGGGTCGATCGCTTAACCAAAGTATACGTAATTTCAGTAAAACATTCTTACCTAATTTTTGGCTACCCTAAGTACGATCGCTCTCGTCAGAGTTTACAAACCAAATATGTCTCTTTTTAGCTCTGCATAAACGTTAGTTCCAGGAGCCACTAGCGGTGCCAGTGTATCCCTGCAAAAGGCATCTACTGTATTACCAGCACCTTTTAGATTGAGTAACTTTTTAGCTGCAATGTAAATATCGCCTCCCGCAGATTTTATATCATCTTGTGCATTACCACGATTGATACTCTTACTAATAGCTGTTTGTTTCGTTGTCAGCAATTCATTAATCAGATCCGGTTTTTCAGATGTAACACATAGCAGATTAAGTATCTCGTCGTTAAATAAATATGATTCTATATGCCGAAGGGAGAGAACTTTAACATCTTTGGTAACTAGCTCTTCAATCTCCTTTGCGCTTTTATCGTCTTTATCAACAACACGAATAATGTCCACACCTTTAGCTAAAGCTTTAATCGTTGCAATTAGGGCAAATCTATCTTCCTCAACCTCATTGCAACTACCAGCTGAAAGAAATTGGGTGTCTGGAAATTCTGTGGCAAAAATAGTGCGGTAGCATTGTGCATCGAATTCAGCTTTTTTAGGGTTGCCTGTCCCCATAATATTGCCTTCACAAATGACTACCCTTCGAGGAGCTACCAAATCAGATAAATCATCCAATGCTACTCTAAGTGTCCGCTCCCAGAACGCACGGTTGACAGGGTGAGGTTCCAAAGTCTGTGGTTGGTCAAAGTCTTTCTCGTCAAAATCGAGAAATACCACTTCACCCGGATTAGCCTCTTGTAAATCTCTAGCACGGCGCATCATGCCGATGGAATGCGTCGCTATCCAAAGTTGGCAATTTTCTGGAAGAAGTTTAAAAAATTCGTCCAGCAATTTGCTTTGTAGGCGAGTGTTCATGTGGGTTTCTGGCTCATCAATACAGAAAACCGTGTTGCTAAAAGACACTCTTTTTACAACAAAATCAAGCAGCAAATCAAAGGCGGCTTTTTCCCCCCCAGACAAATTTTTATACCGGAAATTTTGACTTAGACCCTTTGTGAAGAAAAATGTTCCATCTTCAAGTGGATTACCTGGACCCTTAAGCACTAAATCGCCAAAAACCCGAAGCATCGACTCTCTTATCTGACCAATTAATTCTTCACGTAGATTTCCTACCGTTATTCCATCACGTGTTCCTCCATATACAAATGCAACAGTTTCTGCAACTAAACGTTGATAATTTAAAGAAACATTGACATCATTATCAATTAATCTTTGAATGCGGGTTATATCGGCATTAACATCAATTTTTTGAACATTGGTAACTGTAAAATCAGCCTCGTTTCGATATGCAGAGCGAAAATAAAAAAGCTTTCTTTGTTGAGTTTCTTCCTGTGGTAGCTGTTCGTAGAAAGATACATCAACCAATCCATCCCATACCAGTTCAGGCAGTCCTACTTTATTGAGGTAATCTTTGTCAATATTAAATCCTACAAATCGAGCTGTAATTTTTCTGTAATACAATAGGAAGGCATCAAATAATGATGATTTACCACATCCATTTGGACCAGTCATTACAACTAGACGAGCAGTTTCGGGGATGCCCTGGATAGTGAGATCGTGGAATCGCTTAAAGGACTTAATAGTAACTTTATTTATCCGCATTTGAGTGTGTTAGTACATATTAGACTAATGCTAGAGCGCTAATAGACAGTATCCAGGAGTTGGCTTGGCACTATCTATTGATCGTTTATAGTACAATTATACTACACCTAAATGGGCAGAGTGGGAATTTCCACTACACGAGCAAAGATTTTCTCTGCCTCATTCTCTCAGCAATTTCAGGAACATCCGGTATTTGTCATTTGACTATAACTTCGTGGAAGCCCTCTTTCCTCCTCATTGGAGAGCGATCGCATCCTCATTACTCACTCAACTTGATATCTTGGTAGAAAACACGGGGTTAAGTCCTATGGTGACGACAGCGAAAACCACTCAAGGGAGAGTTGTACTGAAAAACATCAGTTGGCAAACGTTTGAAACAATACTTGCAGAGATGGGGGAAGATCGTAACACTCGGCTGGCTTACGATCGCGGAACGCTGGAAATTATGACTCCTCTGATGCCTCATGAGCATAACAATAGACTGCTGGAACACTTGGTTCTCGCTTTAGCTGAGGAACTGAACCTCAACCTCAGAAGTGCTGGATCTCTCACTTGTAAGCGTCCAGACTTACAGCGGGGTGTTGAACCGGATTCTTGCTTTTATATTCAAAATGAACCGCTAATCAGACAGAAAAGGGATATTGACTTAACGATTGACCCACCTCCTGACTTAGCAGTGGAGGTGGACTATACCAGCGCTTCGGTTGACAGACTTTCAATTTATCTGGCTTTAGGTGTTCCGGAAGTTTGGCGTTATGACGAACCAGTGATGCAAATTTATAAATTGCGAGATGGAGTGTATGTTCCTGGCGCAGGTTCTCCTACTTTTGCAAATTTACCCTTAACAACAGAAATTCCAGGGTTTTTGGAAGAAAGCCTAAGAATTGGGGAAATCCCCATGATTCGGTCTTTTCGCGCTTGGGTAAGACAGCAAATAGAGCATCGTGACGACAATTGTTGAGAAGAATTGAGAACGCGATCGCTCGAAAGATTTATTATATTCAAAGTTTAATTATCCGGAGCTAATGTCTTATGCCTAACGTTGAGGAAGACGAAATCCGAGAGAATCGCATTGCAATGGAGATAATCGTCGATGCCTATGACGAAGAAGAACAGGCGATGGGATGGTACTACTACCTTAACGATAATCTCAACTTCCCCTTTAAAGCTAAGTGGGTGAGAAAGGGAGGCAAATCATCCTCACCTGAAGGCAAAGAAGTTGAGGTAGTGGAAATGTCATCAGAAGATGAATGCTTGCACGATATGTTTGTGGAAGTGCTTTACAAAGATGCTACAGGTGAAGATACGTTCTCGGCTCGTTTATCAGAAATAGAACCGATTGATGCTGATAGCGAAACCTTGGAAGCAATCGCAGACTGGCACTATTGGCTTGACAGAGGATACGAGTTTTAAAGGAGTCGTTTTAATGGCAGTTTATCAAGTCCGGCTGGTAAATCCAGCGATCTCGCTTGACCGTACCATCTCCGTGCCAGACGATCAGTATATTCTAGATATGGCTGAAGATGCGGGCATTCGATTACCTTCTGGGTGTAAGCAAGGGGAATGTTCGGCTTGTATCGCCAAGTTGGTGAGTGGTGAAGTAGACCAAAGCGAACAAAAGTTTCTACGTCCAAAAGAACTAGAGGCTGGGTACACTGTTACCTGTGTGGCTTATCCGCTGTCGGATTGCACTTTAGAAACCCACCAAGAACAAGTGTTATATAAATCAGCTCTTTACTTTCAGCCAGATACTGCTAAATCTGAATAATTTTTGTGCGAATGCTTGCAATATTTCGGAACTAGCAATCAGTCAGTTTTAACTAAAGATACAGATGGTTTTGTTGCCATGTTTTTAGGTGGCAATTTGGTTAAACTTGCCGCTACAAAAGTATTTACAGGGAAGATTATTGAGTGCGATCGCGCTGACGTATATGAAAAAGCCGAAAAATAAAATTTAAAAAAAAAGAATACATCGTTTTAAAGAAAGGAAGAGTGAAATAGCCAGTACGGAGGATAAAAATGAGCCGGTTACTCTACGAAAATTCAGTCTCTTATAAAGGATATCTGATCATCCCATTTGTTTTTGGGATAGCGGATGGTCAAAATATTTACTCTTATAGTTTACTTTCTGAATTAGGGCATAAAGGTAAATTTCATAAATTGGAAAATCCGGCTGGTATTTATTCAAGTTGCATTGATACAATTATTGAGGCAGCCAAAGAACATCTAGATGAGAATTCAGATGTTGTTAGCCAAAACGATTATTTTAAAAATAGATACATTTATCAAGATAATTTGATTATTGTTTATCAATTAGGAAGTAAATATTTTTACGATCATTATAAATCTGATAACTTAAATAATGTTGCCGCGCCAAAAATATTTGGAACTGAACAAGAGTGCATTACCTGGATAAAAGAGGGACTAGATAAGTCACAGATTAATCAACAAGTTTAAATTTTACGAGCATAGAAGTAAGGTGGACAATGCCCACCCTACTCAACGTTCTTTTTGGTACTATTTTGAATGAGAACGCGCTTGTTTCACCATTGCAATGAGCGTATGGTGAGCATCTTCGGCATCTTTGAGAATATGATCGAAGTGAATGCGTATCGGCACATCCGAACCTTTGACTTGTGCCATGAGATTCATACCTTCTGGATCTACTGAAACCATTTCTGCCTTTGCAGCATCGGGAGAATTACCATAAGTTTGGGCGTAAAGAACGACAGCATCAGCATGATCGTCGTTCATGTGAGCGCAAATGCGATCGCTTATTTCAGACGTTATTGCATCGGACATTAGATAGCATCCTCTGATGTAATTAATTAAGAATGTTTAGCGACAAAATTGGTAACTACATTGACGAATTCAACTGTTGACTCATAGGGTAGAACATTACGACCTAACATTTTGATACCCTCAGCGTTGGGTAAAGACTTCTGATAGTCAGCCAAGCGTTCATCGGAAGTTTCACCTTTGCCAGCTTGACTAATGCTGGATGCCGTGTCGCCGACGACTACTAGAGTAGGTTGAGAGATAGATGCGATCGCGTCTTGATAATCTTGCCGCCAAAACCCTGCTAGGAAGGAAAAAACAGCATGGCGAGTCTCTGGTTCTGTCGCACCTTTCTCCAAAGTTTGCAGCCACTCCCGATCGACTGAATCAGCCTTTTCAAAGAGTTGTTTAGTTGAGAAAGAACGTAGGAACTGTTCGCGCCGCGCATAGCGATAAAAGGCACTCCCAAAAGGAGAGTCTAACAGATTCCAGGTAAGTTTTTGCCGCCAATTTTCTCTAGGTTTAGCAAGCAATGTCAAAGCGGGAGGGCCAGCCAGCACCAAGCCTCGAATAAAATTAGAATTCGTTTCTAGACGAACTAACTCAATTGCTACCGGCAGCAAAGCCCCTTGAACCACTACAATCACAGGTTTTTTTACTACAGTCTGCAAAAAATGTTGCAATTGCTGTGCCCAATCAAGAGGACTATAAGCCACATGAGGCATATCGCTCTCACCACATCCCAGTAAGTCTGGATTATAAATTGGATTCCGGCGACCCGCTTCATACCATTCTCGACAGAATCGCTGCCAAAATTTTCGGGATAATCCTACCCCAATGGGATGAATCAATAGTAGGGGAGTCCCGTCATTTGTATTCGGATTAATTGCAGTATGAAACTCGTAGGCGCAGCGATAGTTTTTCCAAGTGTAAAACTGCGTAGGAGTTACGGTTTCAGTTTCAGTTGGTGAATTTTGAGTTGAAGATAAGGGTTGCATAGTTATCCAGAAAGCAATTAAGGTTAGGAGCATCCCAATTAGAGTAAAAACGCCTGATAGCTAAAATCGCAGCTATACAATGAAGCCTGACAAGAGCAGGTTTCAGCCTGTAAGCTTATTTTTAGAAAAATGGGATGCACTCTGCTCATTTTTCGGTTTGACGAGCTAAATTTCGAGTTAACTTAACAGTGCCTCCTAGCAAAGCTCAGCTCATCTATCGCTCGTAAGAATAAATATCTCCCGGCTGCTTGAATAGGGTAGATGAACGCTCTGAAAGCAATTGCAGATCGTCCTTGTCCAATTGGAAACTCAAAGCTTCTACATTCTTGTGAATCTGCTGACGATCTTGAGTAAAGCCTGAGATGACAGCAGCTACACTAGGCTGTTGTTTAACCCAGTTTAAAGCTACCTGAGAAATTGTTTTCTCATATTTTTTTGCCACCTGTGCCAACGTGTCTAGCATCTCTAGGACAAGTTGCCAGCCGCCGTGAGCGCGGATCATACTGTTGTAGTAGAAGCCACGAGCGTGAGAGCCTTCGCTTGGGGGTGATGCAACACCCCGGAACTTATCTGACAAGAAGCCGCCTGCTAGAGGACCGTAGGGCAACAAAGCAATATTATGCTGGAGACATAGACTTTGCATTGAGTTTTCTACTCGTCGGTCAATTAAGCTGTATTGAACTTGATGAGTGCTGATTGTGGCGTATTGCAAAGCTTTTCCCAGCATCGGCGTGTTGAAATTAGTAACGCCAAGTTTGCGAATCTTACCTTGTTCTAAAAGTTCTGCGAACGTAGTAAAAGTAGAGGCAAAATCTAATCCTGGATTGTGCCAGTGGATTTGTACGCAATCGAGAGTATCGCGCTGCAAATTGCGGAGAGAATTCTCAATTTTGCTGCGAATTTGTGTTGGATTCGGAATATTGTCGAAAAAGACGGCTTTGGTCAAAATGGTGCAGTCGCTTCCTTTGAGCAAGCGACCGAGAACACTTTCGCTGCGTCCGTAGATGTCTGCGGTATCAAAATGAGTAGTACCCAGCGCTAAGTAAATATCCAAAGCACGGGCAATATCGGTTTCTGGAATTCGTTTCCAACTGCGATCGTCGAGTTGCCAGCAGCCGATAATTAAAGAGGATTTTTCTTGGCTATTCATGCTTTCCGTCAATATTCCTTGCAATTCATGGCAAAAAGGTGTAATTCTTCGCTAAATGCCCCCTTGACGATTATGCGCTTAAAATCGCTGACAAACCCCTCACGAATCGCCCAATCCCCTCGGCTGCGGTTTCTTTTTGCAGGGCACCATAGGCAACGCGCAGATAACACCCGTCTTCCATGCCAAAGGTTGTACCTGGAATAACCGCGACACCATGTTCGCGGATCAGTCTTTCTACCAAGTCCATTGCAGGTAATTTTGTATGGACTCTCAGCAGAAAATAAAAAGCTCCATCTGCTGGGGGAATGGTGCATAAATGTTGGATGCGATCGCATTCGTTGAGGACAATTTCTCGCACAGAGGCGATCGCTTCTAGCTTTTCCTTGCAGTAGCCTACTCCCGCTTGTAATGCCCCGAATGCGGCATACTGGGAAATCACCGGGGGACAAATCAAAATCGTATCCTGAATCTTCTTGACGGCGATGAGGAGGTGTTTCGGCATCACCATATACCCGATGCGCCAGGATGCGAAACCGTAAGCTTTAGACAGCGAGAAGAGGGAAATTGTATGGGGGTGGCTGTTTGGAATCGCTGCTGGGGAAAAATGCTGCACGCCGTTGTAAGTAAAATATTCATAGGCTTCATCGCTGATGTGATAGATGCCGCGATCGCGACAAATTTGATTCACTTCGCGTAATGCTGCTTCCGAATACACGGCTCCCGTGGGATTATTAGGTGAAATTGTGACAACTGCCCGCGTTTTTTCGGTAATTGCTTGCCGAATCGCCTCCGGACGGAGTTGATAATTCTCATCCGTCGCGACCAGAACCGGACGACAACCCACCATCGTAATTGCCATCTCTTGGTTGAAGTAATAAGGCGTTTGAAGAATAATCTCGTCGCCGGGATTTGCGATCGCTAACACCACATTCACGAACGCCATGTTACTGCCAGCCGTGACTACAATGCAGTTCTCAGCATTCATGTCAATCGCGTTCTCAAATTTTAATTTTTGAGCGATCGCCTCCAGCAACGGCGAGATACCTTGTACGGGTTTGTACTTGTGATTCTCTGGATCTGCCAGGAAATGGGACAGTTGCGCGATCGCTTCTGGCGGCGGACTATAATAAGCAACGCCTTGTCCCAAGGAAATCGTTCCCGGACAGCTACGAATCAATTCCCCAACAACGGGAATAATTGGCGACTGCACCGCCTGCATTCGAGAAGATTCGGTAAGCATACAAAACTCATCGTTCAGGGTTTATTGTGCGTATTTCATATTATTTAAAATTTAACAATTACCTTTTTCTTGTTCTCCTTTTCAAAGGAGTTTAGGAATCAAAGGGTGAATTGTACAAGCTTAAATCCCCTAGCCCACTTCAAACGGGAAAGCTGGAATTTTTTTGCATACAGCGAAACCGAGATTCCCGACTTCTTAGAGAAGTCGGGAATCTAAATCGATGGCATCTCATAACTCCAATAAGATTGCTATATTGTTTCTGGATGGCTTAATTGAAACCCAGCGGCTTTTAGCTTCTGAGTTGACACTCGCGCATTGTAAGGTCGAACACTTTTCTGGGATTCATCCCAAGAAACTTTGGGTAGATTATGTTGGTTGCACACGCGGTCAAGAAGTTCTCGATAAGTCAAATGTGCATCATCTACTAAATTATAAATTCCTTGGAATTTGTGCTTGCGGGCAAACTCGATAGCAGCAACAATGTCATTTTGGTGAATCCAATTTGTTGTGTCTTCGCCATTTCCTGGGCGAGTTGTACCAACAACTCGACTGAATATTTTGGATAATTCACGACCTGGCCCATGAATCCCGCCTAACCGGAGGATGCAAACGCCTAGATTTTCAGTGGATGCTGATAGCAATACTTGCTCGGTATCGCAGAGAATTTGACCATTCTTATTAGCCGGTGCAACGGGTGATTCTTCATCCACCCATTCCCCATTTTTATCCCCGTAGACCGCATAACTTCCGGTGTAAATTAGCTGTCGCACCGAAGGAGTTTGTTTCAAGGCTGAGACTAAGCTATGGGCAGTTTTTAAATAAGTTTCTTCGTAAACATCGGCATTTTTTGCTCCAATACTCAGCAGTACAGTATCCTGATTTTCCAGCACCGATTGTAGACCTGCCAAATCATCACCTTTTGTAAGGACGACTCGTTGGCCAACTGCTTCTAATTCTGAAATTCGTTCGGGAGAAGTTGTGGTTGCGGTGACAGTAAATCCTAACTCCTGACGCCAATATTGGGCAACTGCCTTACCCACATAACCACAGCCGATGACTGCAACGTTCATGAAGATTCCGATGTAAATAAATCTAAAGGTAAATGACCGTACATCTCGTTAATTCCGTCTTCATTCGCAGACTGGCAGGACACCAAAACTCCGCGATGTTCTCCTATGTACGGATTGAGATAACACAAGTTAGTCTTGGGGTTAAATTTAATATAAACAGAGCCATCAATCGGTGCTAAATCTTTATTGACTTCATAACCTAAAGCCATTGCATAGGTTTTTAAAGCTTTAATCCCTTGCTCTGTTGTATCGGCACAAACCCCTAGTATTTGGTTATCAGAAAGCTCACTTACCAAAAGTAGCGCTTGACGAATTGAATCTTTATCCGGTGCATCTTCACTGGAATCTATCCTTAAGCAGTCGAAAACTTTGAGGATTTTATGTGCTTCTTGAACGGTTAAGTTTGACAAATTCTGGACAGACATAAATTCCTTGACTTACTGGGCTAATTCCCGCTCAATCGCTGCAATCAATTCTGGTGAATCTGGCTTCACACTGCTATTAAATCGAGCTACGACTTCACCTTGCTTACTGACTAAGAACTTCTCAAAGTTCCAAGAAACATTTCCCGTAGGCTGTACTGCACTGGTAAGCCGAGCATACAGCGGATGCTGTTCTTGACCTTTGGCATGAACTTTGTCAAACATCTCAAAGCTGACGCCGTAGTTGGTCGTGCAGAAATTCACAATCTCTTCATTGCTACCGGGTTCTTGCGCTCCAAAGTCGTTGCAAGGGAATCCTAGAACGCGCAATCCCTGATCCTGGTACTTTTAGGTTTAACTGCTCTAATCCTTTGTACTGAGGCGTGTAGCCGCACTGGGAAGCGACATTCACGATTAAAAGTACCTTTCCGCCGTACTCGGAAAGTTGCTTATCTTCACCGTTGATAGTTTTTACTGCGATATCAGAGACTGTACTGCTCATTAATTTCATTCCTATACACCCTGATTGAGCTGTGTTTTCCCTTATCTGCGGTTAGCGATATTGGATTCTTCTTCGTTAGGGATGGGCGTTTTTTGAGGGGCTGGCTTGTAATATTCTTGCCAAATTTCTAGGCTGAGGATACAGGTCATCAACCACACAATCCCTGCTGCATAGCCAGCGACGACATCCGTAGGCCAATGGACGCCAAGATAAAGCCGACTCAGACCAATACCCGTAACCAATAGCAGTGTCCCGCTAGCGATCGCTATATGCCATTTACTCAACTGCTTGACCAGTAAATAGCCAAGTGCGCCGTAAACAACCATTGAAATCATCGCATGACCGCTGGGGAAGCTGTATTGACCCACATCAATGACCCGATCCCAAAGCGCCGGACGAGCGCGACCAAATACCACTTTGAGTAAATAGTTTAAGCCAACCGCACCCACTCCAGCGATCGCAAGTGTTATGGCTTGCCCTCGCCGACCGTCTCGGTACAGCCAAATCCCGAAGCCCAAGCAAATGACTAGCAACACCGTGGGTTCTCCCACAAATGTGAATCCCAGCATTAGCCGATCGAGCAGCGGCGCGTGCAGGCTTCTGATAAACACTAGAATTGCCGTGTCAATGGCTTGGGTTTCTTTGTCTAAAACTTCGTCAGCAATTTGGGCAAATCCCCACAACCCTAAGGCAGCAACGAATAGACCCGCTGCTGGAATCGTAAATAACAAGGGTAATATGTGCGATCGCCACCACTGCGGCAACGCGGAGATAACTCGCTTGGCAATTTCGCGCATGATCTGGCGGTTCTAATTTGCTAGAGGCTAGCCCAAGCTTGGGCAACGATGTCGCTAAGCCAGTGTCTTTGTGCCTGATCCAGCAGACTATCTTCTTCTAGCACTTGAGCGGTTAATTCGTCTAAAGACTGCCCCTCTTGACGGGCAATTTGAACGACTCCAGCGATCGCTGCTGCCACTAATTCTTCATCAACGGGCTTTTGCCGCAAGGCGACAATTTCTTGAGGACTGGCTGGGATGGGATAATTCATGGCGTAGGTCATAGTCTATGGGCGGGTTTAAAGGATTCATCGCTCAGGGCTTTCGTCGTGAGCGGTTCCCCGCCCGTCCAACAGTTGCACCCCTGTACATTAAGAAAATGAGAATTGTGTAAAGTTTTTTAATCGATTCTAAGCAATTCGTATCCGGAAGTTTAGCGCACTTTGACCCCGGTTCACTCTGTCTTTCTCAGGAATAGGTTCCCTAATGCAGATCGCCAATATGAGAGAAATACTTTACTTAGAAGTTCCTACCCCGGATATAGCCGCCGTCCGCGCCTGGTTGCAACAAGAGTACGATCCAGGAGCAGGGGAGAAAATGTTCACGCCTGACGGTATCAGACTGCAATTTCCCAATCCTGAGAGTCTTAAAAAAACGGATACAACCCAAAATCCCGCGATTCCGCAACCCGAACTCTCAATTTTTATTTGGTCGGTGCAGCGAACCACGTATCTGAAGGTCTTCCGTTGGGCACAGCAGGCTATCCCCGGTGAAAGAGAGATCCTGAAACAACTTACCTCGAATCTGAGAAGCCAGTTTCCCCAACAATATCCAGAACCACCGGCGATTGATTTGTCAAAGCAATCTATCTTTGAAGCTTTGGCTCACGATTACCCGGAAACCGTCCGCTTCTTTCAAAAAATGCCGAACGGGGAATATGACCTGAATCGTGTCTATTGGTGGGAGAAACGTTGGCGCGAGAGCGTTCGCAATCCGAAACAGCCAGCGCAGGTTATCTTCCGAAGAGACAGGGAAATCAGGAATCAAAAGGGAGATGAAGCCTTCACTGACTCTTCCTCCCTCCCCTCTCAGTCCATCCTGCGGGAAGGCGAAGCGCCCTCAGCCCTCAGCCCTAAACCCTCAGCCCTCAGTCCTCAGTCCTCAGTCCTCCCCCCTCAGTCCTCTTCCTACGACCTGATTTATGTAGGTGGTGCCTTGGGCGTCATCCACGCTGCTGTCATGGCTCAACTCGGCTACCGAGTGCTATTGCTGGAACGGCTCCCTTTCGGGCGCATGAACCGGGAGTGGAACATTTCTCGCGATGAATTTCAAAGCTTGATTGATTTAGGCTTATTTACCCCGGCGGAATTTGAAAGCATTATTGCCGCGGAGTATGTAGACGGGTTTCACAAATTCTTCGATGCCAATAATCCGCCCAAGCTCAAAGCACAGGTATTGCATACCCCAACCGTGCTGAATGTGGGATTGGACGCCGAGAAACTGCTGCGTCTGTGTGGGGAAAAACTCACCAAAGCCGGTGGGGAAATTTGGGATGAGACGGAGTTTATCCGGGCTGATATTGAGCGATCGCAAGTTACTGTGCAAGCGAAACATCTGCCCAGCCAAGCTCAGCGCCAAGCTAGCGGACGCCTGCTAGTAGATGCGATGGGCACTGCTTCGCCGATTGCGTGGCAGTTGAATGGGGGTCGCACTTTTGATAGTGTTTGCCCAACCGTTGGGGCTGTGATTGCCAGCGGGTTTGAGCCGGGGGTCTGGGATGCCCAATACGGGGATGTGCTGAACAGTCACGGCGATATTTCGCGGGGACGGCAGCTGATTTGGGAGTTATTCCCCGCTGAAGGTGAAGAAGTGACCTTCTACTTATTCCACTATCATCAAGTGCATCCCGATAACCCCGGCTCGTTATTAGAAATGTATGAAGATTTTTTCAACATTTTGCCGGAGTATCGCCGCTGCGATATGGAGAAGCTGGTGTGGAAAAAACCGACATTTGGGTATATTCCGGGTCACTTTAGTGTTGGAAGTCGCGATCGCACGGTTGCTTTCGATCGGCTAATTAGCATTGGCGATGCCGCCTCTCTCCAATCTCCCCTCGTTTTTACCGGCTTTGGTTCCCTGGTTCGCAATCTCTCCCGTTTAACCAACCTTCTCGATACCGCCCTCAAACATGACTTGCTCCAAGCCCATCACTTAAATCAGATTCGCGCTTATCAAAGCAACGTCTCCGTTACCTGGTTATTTTCTAAAGGCATGATGGTTCCCACCGGCACCTACTTACCGCCGCAGCGAATTAACTCGATGCTGAATACCTTTTTCGGGCTTTTGGCGACAGAACCCCCAGAGGTGGCAGACACGTTTATTAAAGACCGAGTGAATTGGCTAACCTTCAATCGACTGGCGCTAAAAGCCGCTTGGATCAATCCAGCTTTGCTGTTATGGATTTGGCAACTTGCCGGTGCTAAAGATATCTTCCGCTGGCTGGGCAGCTATTTCAGCTTTACACTTCATGCCCTAGTTGTTTGGTTGCTGGGGGGTTGGTTTCCGGGTGCCCTCCGGCGTCTACAACCTTCACTAGAAGAACACTATCCTGCTTTGTGGTTATGGCTGCTGGCTCAGAGCTATGCCCTCACTGCTGGGATGGGGCGTCCTCAAAAGAACCATCAGCTTTCTACGCGGAAAGAGCAGAGGCAAACGTCTTCCGAGCGAGTCGCGATTAAAAATTAAAAATGCAAAATTAAAAAGAACAATGTTTAATTTTGTATTTTTAGGACTTACGCCGAGATCCCCCTTGCATCTCCCTTAAAAAGGGGGAACCGGAAAAGCCCCCTTAAAAAAGGGGGCTAGGGGGATCTAGATTTCAAGCTTTCAATGCGTAAGTCCTGATTTTTAATTTCTACGCGCCAGTTTTTCTGGGAAACGTTGGCAATTCTATCGACGCCAAGGATTTCCGCCCTTTCGGGGGACGTGTCGGATAAAGCAGAGGGGAAGGCCAGTTTGGTTGGGAGGGGATGGCATCAGGGCGCTGGGTGGGCACAGCAGCCGGAAATTCTCTGCGGGATATTACCTCCTCTTCTTGCTCAGCATTGTCTCCACTCGCATCCTCTGACCAGATTGCCTCTGGTTCAGAAGGCTCAAAGATGTACGAGGAAGGAGAAGCTGATTCGGCATTTTCTAGGGCATAGATCGTTCCAGCTTCATCGTTCTCATCTGGCTCGAAACTGACAGCCAGCAGCAGGTCTTCCAGTTCGTTCTCAATCGCGATACTTTCCTGGGTAGAAGCGATCGCTAATTCATCGCTGAAATCGTCGTTATCAGAAATTTCCAGCTCAGGGGGCATGAGAAAATCATCCATGAGCGGATCGGAGTCTGAGTCTAGCATTCCCCATTGCCATATCTCCTCTTCATCGGTGGCTTCGAGGCTCTCAGAGGCGGGTATTTCTTCTAACGGCTCCCATTCCCTCGAAACGAAGGCAGTTGCCTCTGTAATCGGTGCATAAGCCGGAGATGGTACTGAAATCTCCCAATCTTCCTCATTCTGGGCGGAGTCTTCCTGAAATGCCGGTTGCGCTGACCAAGGTTGAATAGGCGGCGCTTTGGGGAGCAGAGATTGAGAATCGTGGGCGTTTTTAAGATGGCGATGCGCCCAAGTGGGAGAAGGTCTGGTATCTGGTTCGATTTGGGTGGGGGGAGGCATTTCCAGACACTTTTCTAACGCCGACTTGAATTGCAGGGTTTGGCGCTGCTGGCGTTGCAAACGGGTACGGAGTTCGCGGATTGTATTTTCGCTTTGCAACAGCGCGTGAGATTGTTCGTTATAGCGTTGCTGGGTGAAGGCACATTCCCGTTCTAGCTGGGCGATGCGTTCTTGGCTGTTTTCCAGCTGTTCTGTTACGGTTTCAATTAAGATTTGTTGGCGCTGGGCAGCTTGATGAGACGATTCTAGTTCTCGGAACATCCGGGTGACTTGTTCTTGCGTCCCGTTGAGTTCCTGGGTTGTAGAGGTGAGGATATTTTCTTGAGCTTGCGATCGCTGTCTTTGCAATTGCAACGCCTCCTGACAATCCCCCAGTGCCTTCTCTAGGTGATTCACTCGGCTGACTAAGTCCCGATTGCGCTGACGCATCTCCGCCAACAGTGGAAACAAATTTCCCGCCTCTGCTGGCAATGACTGCGGCTCAGACTTTTCCCGATGCACCCCATCCCCATCATCAGTTGTTTTTGCGGCATTCGCCTCATCGTCTACTAGCGCGGGTGAACGATGCACTAAGCTGACGACTTCTATTACTTCCACGAGAGTCTCGTCCTGTGCCGGTGCTGTCTCCTGTACAGGATCAAGGTTAGGATCTGTTTCATCCTTCACCGGATCTTCCACTGGATCGTCCATTGGAGAATCGGTTGATTGGGGGAAGGACTGGGACTGGTTAGCTTCTTGGGGGGTGTCAGCTTCACTCATTGCTCTGATTTAAGAGAAGGTCATGGGTGCTTGGAATGGACTGGCTGTAGCTTTATCAATTCACAGCTTTAGTTGCGCCTAGATTGCAATAATTCTAATAAGATTATTCCACGACGCTCTCGGAGTCACTCTACCATTTTCAAATTTCGCATCGACGAGGAAATCGAACTCAAATTGCTTGAGGTGCGACACGCACAAGAAGTTTATGCTTTGGTTGATTCTTGTCGCACCTCCCTACGGGAATGGCTTCCCTGGGTTGATGGCTCGAAAAGTCCTGAAGATACCAAGTTTTTCATTGAGGCTGCATTGAAACAATTTGCCGCCAATAATGGATTTCATGCTGGCATTTGGTATCAGGGCAAAATGGCAGGAGCAATTGGATGTCACGAAATTGATTGGGAAAATCGAGCCACTAGCATTGGGTATTGGCTGGGCGAGAATTTCCAAGGACGCGGGATAATGATTAAATCGTGTCGCACTTTGGTAAATCATACTCTGGTTGAGTTGAAGCTGAACCGAGTTGAAATTCGCGCTGCCGTGGAGAACTCTAAAAGTCGAGCGATTCCAGAGAAACTAGGATTTACCAATGAAGGAACGCTTCGCCAAGCTTGTTGGTTATACGACCATTTTGTATACAGCAGATTGCAAGTTCATGAAGTACAGTAGCAGCAGTTTGTGAACCAGTTGCGTAGGTGTTTTGGATTGACTAAATCAAGTGCAGTAGCAAGCAAAGTATCAACCATTTT
>NZ_JACJPB010000025.1:0-15939 GCF_014695825.1 Coleofasciculus sp. FACHB-542
TACTTCAACTATTTCAGCAAAGGTTTCACGACTAACGCCGCATAAGCGCTTGAACTCACCTTCTGAAAGCGATTGTAGCTCCGTATACGGCATACCAACTCCCCAGTGTCTTGATGCTGATCTACTCCCTTATTGTGCAATCTCGATTATGAACTGGCACACTACTTGACCATTCATGCAGGAGGTCTAATAAACAACAGATGCAAAGTCGTAATAAAACTGGGCAATATTTGAGTTAAACTCCCTAGGATTTTTTTTAAGAAAACTCGTTTTTTATTTTTAATGATTCTTGAGTTGGGCTTCGCTAGTAAAAAACTGGCGGCAAAGCCCTTGAGTGACTAATAAAGTTGTCACTAAGTTAGTAAAAGCAAGCATAAACATAATTAAAATTTGGTAGGATGCAGCATTCAGCGGGTCAACACCACTCAATAATTGACCTGTGATAATTCCTGGTAGTGTCACGACTCCAACAACCATCATTTGGTTCAGAGTGGGAATCAAACCAGCGCGGATGGAATCTTTGCGGTACTGTGCAACCGCCTGTTGTGGCGTTGCACCTAAGCTCAGGTGGGTTTCAATTTCGGCGCGACTAGCGTTGACGGTGCTGCTCAAACGTTCGCCCGCGATCGCTGCTCCATTCATCGCATTTCCGAGTACAATTCCCGCTAAGGGAATCAGGTACTGGGGTTCATACCAAATAGGCGGTTGAAGGATCAACAAAGTGGTGTAACTCAATGTCAGGGCGCTACTCACCAAAATCGACCCCCACACCACGGGCAATACTTGGGGAATTTTTTTGCCGATGCGATTGCGAGCAACAATTGCGGCAATGCTCAGCATCACCATCAAAAGTGCCAAAACTGCCCAAGGATTTTTCCAGGCGAAGACGAAGGCTAATACATATCCAACGCCCAACAGCTGGATAATAGTGCGACCAGTCGCGATCGCCAATTGCCCTTCTAATCCGAGTTGTTGAATCCTGGATAAACCAATGGCAACTGCCATCATGCCCAACGCCAAGACAAGGTCTGTAAAGTTCAGTGCGATTAAAGAATCCACAGTTCAAAATGAGGTCTTGCTTTCTCCCTAATTCTGCCAGGATTGAGGAAGTATTGATTGCGGAGGGCGGAGGGCGGAGGACTGAGGACTGAGGAGTTAGGAGTTAGGACTGAGTGCTGAGGAGTTAGGAGTTAGGAGTTAGGAGTGAGTGAAAATAGGAATGCTCCCCTTGTCCTCTGTGGGTCTGCCTCGTTTTCCTGTTATCGTCCCTCTATCTGCCAAATTCTGCGAAACAATTTTGTAAGTTCGGCATTCTGAATCAAAAAGGATGGTGAGGCGTGGATTCCCTTTCTGAGCAAAATTTGGTTCTATGTAGATAAAAATTTGTGGTGTCAACGAGTGAATAATATTCCCCCCCTAGACCTGTCGCGGCAGTACAAAATTATCAGTGAAGAAGTGAATGCAGCCGTTCTAGGCATCTTGGCTTCTGGTCGTTATATTGGTGGTCCTTCGGTTGCAGGCTTCGAGCAACAGTTTGCAGCTTACACGGGCGTTGCAGAGTGTGTAGCGTGTAACTCTGGTACAGATGCCCTCTATCTAGCTCTCAGGGCTTTACAGATTGGGCCGGGGGATGAGGTAATTACGACGCCTTTCACCTTTATTGCCACTGCTGAAGTAATTAGCGTGGTGGGGGCGACGCCGGTTTTTGTCGATATTGATGCCCATACGTTTAATTTCAATATCGATCAGCTGCAAAAGGCGATTACCGCTAAAACTCGCGCCATTATCCCAGTTCACCTGTTTGGGCAGCCGGTGGATATGACGACAGTGATGGACGTAGCACAGGCTCATAATCTAGCGGTGATTGAAGACTGTGCCCAAGCCACAGGCGCTGAGTGGGCAGGATCTAAAGTTGGCAGCATCGGGCATATTGGCTGCTTTAGTTTCTTTCCTACTAAGAATCTGGGTGCTTGTGGGGATGGCGGTGCGGTGACGACGAACGATCCAGCGATCGCTTCTGCTATACGGATGCTGCGGGAGCATGGAATGCGCGATCGCTACCATCATGAAGCAACTGGCATCAATAGCCGCTTGGATGCTCTACAAGCCGCCATTCTGCAAATTAAACTGCGTTATCTGGATACGTGGAATGACCTGCGTCGCTCGGTTGCACAGCAGTACCACCGATTGTTAGAGCCGGTGCCTGGGGTGGTGAAGCCGCAAGAAACGCCAGGAGGTCGCTGTGTTTGGAATCAATACACGATTCGCCTCACCCAATCCAGTAACGGCAGCTATCGGGATGAGGTTCGCAATCAGCTACAGCAGCAAGGCGTTAGTTCGATGGTTTACTATCCCCTGCCTTTACACCTACAGCCGGTCTACAAGAATTTAGGCTATAAATCTGGGGACTTCCCTGTGGTGGAGCAAGTCTGTCACGAGGTTTTGGCCTTGCCCATGTTTCCAGAACTTTCTCTGGCGGAACAGGAGCAAGTGGTTTACAGCTTGAAAGATTGCTTGGGATAAGTTTTGAGTTTTGAATTTTGAGTTTTGAGGGTTGATTGATTAACCTCGATTTCTGGCGTAGGGGCATGGCGCTGCCATGTCCCTACAGAACGTGCATCAGTGTAAGTTTTTTAATCCACGTTCCTTAGCCAAGATTTATTCAAAATTCAAAACTCATCACTCATCACTCCGACCGCTTAGGGATTACGCATGAATGCGTTCGCGGCTGACAGTGGATAGTGCTTCCACCAAGCTACGAACAGCCGCTACCATCGCGACTTCACTGTTGAGTTGGTTGATGGCAGAACCGACGCCGACACCCGCAGCACCGGCAGCGATCGCCATTGGTGCAGTAACGCTAGAAATTCCGGAAGCACACAGGACTGGGACGGAAACAGCGCGGGAAATTTCGTAAGCTGCTGCTAAGGTAGGAGCCGCTTTTTCAATCAGTCCCAGCGTACCGGCGTGAGTCGGGGTTGAGGAAGTGCCTCCTTCGGTTTGGATAATATCGGCACCGGCTTTTACCAATGCTTCTGCGAGTTGAACTTGCCGATCTAGCTCCAGAATATGGGGCACGGTGACAGACAAGGTAATATTTGGCAGCAGCGATCGCGTTGCTTGCGTTAGCGCCAACACTTCTTCTGCTTCAAACCGCCGTCCCTGCGCGTAAAAACTATCAAAGTTGCCGATCTCAATCAAATCCGCTCCAGCTTCCACTGCGATCGCAAACAGTTCTGGTTCTACTGCTGAAACACAAATTGGCAGGCTTGTCAACTGACGAGCCAACCGCACCAAATTGGGTTCTGCGGCAATATCGACGAAAGTAGCACCGCCTAAGTCGGCTGCCTTAACGGTGGCAGCAACTCGCTCCGGATTGAAGTTATTCAATCCGGTAATAATTTTTAAAGCACGACCTTGGTCAAAGACACGCTGTAGTGTAGTATTCATGGTCATAAGCCCGATTTGGCTCGCAAATTTTGCATCTTAATTGTACAGACCGAATCATCCGGTCTCTACATTCAGAACGATCTACCTGGGAATATTACTGCGGAAGGTTGTGCATCCCCGCTGATTGCCATACCATCAGGAAATAAAAATTACGCTCTGCTTTTTATCACAACTGGGATCTAGACTAGGAGCATAGCGCAGATCCTGCCCCCCCTCCTGCCCTCCTCCTGCCAGTGACGGTCATGAATTTTCCACCCACAAATCTGTCAACTTTTCACTCAGATGTTTTACAGCAAACTGAACTAGGGCAGCTGTGTGGTACCGAGCAGTTGTTCCGCGATCGCTATGAGATCCTGCGAATGTTGGGAAGAGGTGGCTTTGGTATCACCTTTTTAGCCAGAGATGCCAACTTGCCAGGCGATCCTTTGTGTGTGATTAAGCAGCTGTGTCCCAAGTTTAGCGATCCGATTGGACTGCAAACAGCGCGGAAACGCTTCGAGCAAGAAGCAAGAACCCTCAGTAAGTTGGGCAGCCATTCCCAAATTCCCATGCTGCTAGATTACTTTGTAAACGAGGGAGAATTCTATTTAGTTCAGGAATATGTACGAGGGTATACCCTCGCACGCTTGGTGCGGCGCGGAGGTCCCTTATCGGAAGAGGGCGTTAAATATTTCCTTCGTCAAATCCTGCCATTGTTGCAGTACATCCACGGCAATAATGTAATTCACCGCGATATTAAGCCCCAGAACATCATCCGTTGCCAGGACGATGGGAGGCTGGTACTGATTGACTTTGGAGCTGTCAAAGAGGAGATGGTTCCTTTAAGCGATACAGGAGGTCAGAAGCAAACTACCCAGTTTATCGGCACGGTTGGATTTGCACCGCCGGAACAATTTTCACTGCGTCCTGTTTATGCCAGCGATATTTATTCGTTAGGTGTAACGTGTCTTTACTTGTTGAGTGGGAAAGCGCCGCTAGAATTTGATAGCGATCGCTCTACGGGTGAGATTCAGTGGCAGGACACGATATCAGTCAGTAAAGACTTTGGCAAAATTCTCAACAGAATGCTGAAAATCTCTTTACGCGAACGTTATCAATCTGCAACAGCGATTATGCAGGCATTTGGCTGGGAATCGCCTCAAGACAATTTAGCGCAGTTTATGACAACTCAGCGTCCTTCAGGGAAAGATTCAGATAAGAAAAAATCAGAAGCAAATTCACCAAATTATGTTTCTCCTACCGCCAGAACAGCGATCGCGCTTCGAGATTGGAAAGCTAGGTGGCAGGCAAAGCAACGAGATCCTAAGAAAAGACACCGTCATAGCATCATTAGCAGTTCTGGTAACTCAGGACTTTAGGAATTGGTAGTGGGAAAATTATAGTTGGTTATTACACCATTGCTCAACAAAGGCTTCCGCTTTTGGGCAGAAGTTTCCTATTGGGTGCAGCAGTTTATTTCCTGAGAGTGAAAGCCCAGACAAGATGCCAATATTCCTTTCAGATATCTTCTAAAAAATTCTTTTCCTAAAGGAAAAAGGGAACGGTTGCTTATATAGCAATCCCATTTAAGTGGCGGACCAGCGGTTCATATCCTCGAATTCTTAGAGAATTCGAGGATATCACCTTCATGAATCGTTTAGGCTCACTGCATTATCTCGGTCTATTATTAATTGATAAAATATAAAAAGTCGTTTTAGATTTCTCAAACTTACAGATGGAAACATTTAGATCGCTCAAGCGTCTAGTTTAGTAAAAAGTTTGAGAGCGAGCTGATATCAATTCACCTGTTTAAGCGCTACACTTCAGTTTCTTATTATCTATCTTTCTTCTAGCGTAGCAGCACTCCCACCTCAGGGGGTGAGGTATCTGATGTGTATCACCAAAGACCAAAGGAAAATCTTATGAAAATAATTTGTTTTAGCTCATAATCATTAACCATAGAAAAGCAAATGAGGTTGTGACAGTTATTTAAAATGGCACTCAATCAAAAAAGCTTTAGTCACGAAAATACCTTAGAAATTATGTGGCAACTTAACAAACTGGCATCGCATTGATGAAGCTTGCTACCTAGAAAGCTCAAAATCAGTTTTATAAGTTATTTCCTCGTCAAAAAATGATTGGTGAGGGTATTTCTATGAGTAAAAAAATGGGAATAAATACCCAACTGCTTTAGCAAGTTAATCCTGAAAGCAGTAAAAGCAAACAAGCAGGATTTGCACTGGCTCCGCCAAAGATAAGGCATTGAAAACGTAGGAACTTGGAATATCGAACAGGAGGGGAGAATGAAACCATATCAAATTTTAATAATATGCGCGATCGCTATAGGAGCGATCGCAGGTTCCACTCTAGCAACGATTAGCTACCGCAACAGCCAACCACCACAACCCACAACTGAAGTTCCAGCTCCTCCGGCGACAACGGAGACACTAGAACCGACAATACCCCCGTCTGTGGCGGTATCGCCCCCACCGTATACGCCGCCGACTTCAAAACCAACTGGGACTCAAACAACTCCGCCAGACAAAAGTTCGTTTTCTCAGTTTCGCGTGCGTCTTTTAGATGCCATTAGTCGGCGGGATGCTAATTTTATTCGCACGCTTGTCACCTCAGAAACTGAATGGAACTATGGCGGTACGCTCAATTTGGACAGCTACAACATTGATGACAAAAATTCTAAATTTTGGGCATACATGGATAAGGCACTTAGTTTAGGTTGTGCTACCGACAATCAGGCAAAAGTGGCGAACAAAGAACCGGGATCTGATGTTTGGGTGTGTCCAGATATCGCAAAAGCACTGGAGTCAATTCGCCCAGATAAACCGAATGTTGGACAACTGGCAATTTTAGGACAAAATGTGAATGTCCGTGCAAACCCTGGGGCAGGTAGCAAAGTTGTGGGGGTTGTGTCTTACGATTTTGTAGGGTTTGATGGCAACACCTTTAACAGCCTACCAGAGCAGATGCAGAAAGAGGTGAAGGAAAAGGTTATCGATGGTTGGACGCCAGTGAAACTCGGGAATGGTAAAAAAGGTTGGGTTCTCAACCGCTATGTGTACGATTCAGAAACCGATTACCGCGTCAGTTTTGTGCGGACTCGCGGACAATGGCGACTACGTTACTTCTTGCCAGGAAATGGGAATTAAGCGATCGCAATTTCTGAAATCAACAGGTTAATCCACAGCCAAAGTCTTCGTCAAATTTCTGGGGCGGTCAACATCCAATCCCCGATGAACAGCCGCGTAATAGGCTAAGAGTTGCAGCGGAATAACTGTCAGGATCGGAGAAAGTAATTCGTCCGCCTCCGGGACAGTCAATACCCGATCAAAGATGCCTGTAATTTCTGGATTGTTTGTGGATGTCACCCCAATGAGCTGAACCCCCCTTGCTTTTGCTTTTTGGGCATTAGCAAGGATTTTTTCATAAACAACTCCGGGCATTGCGATCGCTACTACAGTTACAGAAGAATCTAGCATCGCAATTGGGCCATGCAAAAACTCTCCAGCGTGATAACCTGTTGCGTGCATATAGCTGGTTTCTTTGAGTTTCAGTGCTGCTTCCAGAGTAATGGGAAAATTAATCCCGCGCCCTAAAATAATGCAGTTTTGGGTATGGGTAAAATCTTTGGCTAGCTGCTCGATGACGTGCTTTTGGCTTTGTAAAATTAAATCAATTTGATCGGGGATTCGGTGCAATTGCGTGAGGATTTGATGCAGGCGATCGCTCGATAGAGTTTGACGGCAGTATGCTACATCAAGCGCCCAACAGTAAAACGCTATCAACTGAGCGACAAAGGTTTTGGTGGCAGCGATCGCTACTTCACTTCCTGCCAAAGTATGAATTGTACGATCTACCAGCTTTTCTAAGGAACTTCCCGCCTGATTGGTAATTCCTAAAAATCGAGTTTCACCAGAACAATGCTGTTTTTCTATTTCTAAGGCAGCGAGAGTATCTGCGGTTTCTCCAGATTGGGTAACGCCAACAATGAGAGTATTCGGAGTTGCAGGCGATGGTGCATCCCGAAATTCTGAGGCATAGTGTACGCTTGTTGGCACTTTAGCCACTTGCTCTAATAGATATTTACCTACCAAGCTGGCATGAAGACTACTGCCACAAGCAAGAATTTTAATCTGGTCTATACCATCGTAAAAGTTGGATGATAAACCTAAGTTTAGAGGTTGTTGAGTCAATTCAAGCCGTGGCTGTTGATCGTTGAAACGAATTTCTGAGAAAGCCTCTAAACAAGTTCGGACAACTTCTGATTGCTCATGGATTTCCTTGAGCATGAAGTGGGAAAATACCTTTTCTTTAGGAGAATTCACGCTGCACTAGAAATGTTAATTGGATTGGCTGCTGCCGATAGGAGCTAGAGCCTCCTATCAGCAGTATTCCCGGACTTAGTTGGGGAAGAAGGAAAAATAACCTACCCTTAAAAGGAAATTGCTCCCTCTTCTAGGTTCCTATGCCCTACTACGAGCAGTTTAGCGATGGGGAAATAACTTCGGCTCTGTCGCTGAATTTGTAGCTGCCTGGTTAGAGGTAGGTGGTGAAGCCGATGAAGTTGAGCGCAACTCTTGATAGAAACCAAGAACTTTTTCTGTATAAGGGCCGGTTTCGTTGCTGTTATAGCGGGTCGGATCGCCCGTCATCCACCAGGAAGCCGCCCGTTGTACCGCTACCACCTCATTGTTGCCACTCGCCTGAAACTCGTCCCGCAACACGTCGCGCATGACACACACCAGAATGCTTCGTGCGGTTACGGGACTGCTTTCAAATTGTGCTGGTGTTAGTTCCCGATTGATACATTGTTGTGACCAGCCGGGTATATTGTCTGGTTTAACTTGCCACTCGCTGTAGAGTCCATCATCAGCGGTGCCAGTTTGCGGTGCTGCCCGCCGTAACGCTTCCACCAGTGCCCCTACATGGGTATCAGAAATCTTTGCTGAATTGGTAGCCGCCGCCGTTGTGACAGGGAGTTTTGCGGGTGGCTGGTTTGAGGTGGGTGATGGTAATGGCGTGGAAGTTGGAGTTGGTTTAGCCGCTGGTTGGGTAGCAGGTTTGGGTGGGGTTGAGGCAGGCGGTACTGCGGATGAAGTTGAGCGCGACTGCTGGTAAAAACCAGAAACTTTTTGGATGTAGGAAGCGATGTCTTTACTGTTATAGCGGGTGGGATCGCCTGTCATCCACCAAGCAGCCGCCCGTTGTACCGCTACGGATTCATTGTTACCCGCCGCTTGATACTGTTGGCGAAGAATATTGCCCATGATGCACTCTACAACTTTCCGTGCGGTGGCGGGATTTGCTTCAAATTCCGCTGTGCTTAGGGCACGTCCGGTGCATTGTTTTGACCAGGGGGGAATGTTGTTTAGTTTGATTTGCCAGTCGCTGTAGAGTCCATCGTCCTGTTTTCCGGTTTGGGGTGCTGCCTTCCTGAGCGCTTCTGCGAATGCCGCTACTTTAGCATCTGTTATCTGTGCTTGAGCGGGCAGTGCTGACAGCCCAACGCTGAGGATTGCTCCCCACAGTAACCACTGTAATCGCATGGCTTGCGTCCTACGAACTTAAAACTCTTTTTTATCCTAAGTGCTATTCAATGATGCGCGATCGCTCTTAGCTATGAGAATGCGCTGAGAATGCGATCGCGGCCCTTGCTTCAAAATGAGAAGATATCTTGGGATAATCGGTGGTCGAAAAATCCTCAACCAGCATGAGCAAACGACGCAAAATTTCCTGGAAGCGATCGCTCAGTGCCATTGCCCTTAGTCTGGTGCTGTTGTCTCTGGGACTCTATGGTGTCTTCTATGGCGTTTCGTGTCTAAGACGTCCACCCCGCACCGACGTTCAGCAACCGCTATTTCAAGGTATCGTTTATCGGCGCATTCCCCGCTCAACACCGCGCCCCCTAACGATCCACGTTGTCACTATCGACCTAAAAGCGCCAGGAATTGGGGTGTTAGTAACGCCAGGAAAACCCACCCAAGGAAAAGAAACCGTAGCACAAACGACCAGTGACTTTTTGCGGGAATTTAACTTGCAATTGGCAATCAATGGTAGCTTTTTTTACCCATTCCAAGAGCAATGGCTGTTATATTATCCCCACAGTGGCGAACCCGTGAACGTATTGGGGCAGGCGATTTCTAACGGCGTCACCTACTCTGCGTTTGAGCGAGGCTGGCCCGTTTTGTGTTTTTCTCAGGATAATCGTGCCCAAATCAGCAAGGCGAGTTGTCCTGCGGATACGGCTCAAGCTTTGGCAGGCGGCGAAATCATCATCGAACGCGGCAACTTAGTGGTGATGAAAGATAACCGCGATCAAAAAAAGTTATTTCCGCGCACAGTGGTTGCGACTGATGAAAGCGGCGAGAAATTGTGGTTAATTCTGGTTGATGGTCGCCAGCGTTTCTATAGTGAGGGTGTCAGTATAATTGAGCTGCAAAATATTCTTGCCGAGTTGGGTGTTTATCGGGCGCTGAACTTGGATGGCGGCGGTTCGACAACGCTGGTGGTAGCGCGTCGTGGAGAGAAGCCTAGCGAAGTGTTAGCAGCATCGCTTAATTCACCGATTCATACTCGCATCCCCATGCGGCAGCGCCCAGTGGCGAACCATCTGGGCTTTTATGCGCGACCGATAAAAATTAAAAATTAAAAATAAACAATCTTATTTTTTAATTTTTAATTTTGCATTTTTTAATTTACCTGCACAATCATCCCTTCACGGGCAAGGAACGAACCCGGCGAGACTTCTTGAACTTGTGTCTCAATTTGATCGAGAAAGTCATCGCTGTGGTTCGGTTCGTGGTGAAAAATTGCCAACCGCTTGACTCCTGCTGCCTGCGCCACTTTCACCCCTTCCTGCCAAGTAGAGTGTCCCCAGCCGACTTTCGGAGATTTGGGGTTGTTATACTCCTCATCGGTGTACATGGCATCGTAAATTAGGACATCGGCTTCGCGGGCTAAGTGCAGCACATTTTCATCTGGACGATCCGGCAAATGTTCCGTATCCGTACAGTAGAAGACTGTGTGCCCTTGCCACGTCACCCGATATCCCATCGCGCCGTTGGGATGGTTCAGCGGGCCGGTTTCAATAGTGATATCATCCACCTGAAAGGTATCGCCACACATTAACTCGTAAAACTTCAAGTCAGCTTCCATGCCTTGCAGTGGCACTGGAGAATTTGAGTGCATCACGCGATCGCAGAAATGCTGTTTCATGGAGTCTGCATCTGGTGGTACTGCCCCATAAATGTGGAAGCAATTGCCTTCCATAAAAGCTGGCTTAAAAAACGGTACTCCTTGAATATGATCCCAGTGGTAGTGAGTAAAAAACATATAAGCTTCTACTGACTGCTGCTGGTTTATCAAATCCTTAGATAGTAGTCTCAAGCCGGTGCCGCCATCAAAGATCAGGCGTTTTCCACCGATTTGCATTTCTATACAAGAAGTATTGCCACCGTAGCGAACGGTATCTTTTCCAGGGGAGGGGATACTGCCTCGCACACCCCAAAACTGAAGCAAAAACTCGGAAGAAGGGCTGGTTTCCATTTCACTCTCAAGGCTTTAAAGTACCGCACTGACCCTGATGGCGTAGCAAATGATCGCAAAGCACCAAAGCCACCATTGCCTCTACCATAGGCACCGCTCTGGGCAAAACGCAAGGGTCGTGACGCCCCTTAGCTGCTAGTATAGTCTCTTCACCCTCGCGGGTCACGGTGCGCTGTTCTTTGCGAATGGTGGCTGTTGGTTTAAATGCCACCCGAAGAATAATATTTTCTCCGTTGGAGATGCCCCCCTGAATCCCGCCGGAACGGTTCGTTTTGGTGCGAATTTCGCCGGTTTCATCAATCGAGAATTCGTCATTATGCTCGCTGCCCGATAACAAAGTACCGGCAAAACCAGAACCAATTTCAAATCCCTTACTTGCTGGTAGAGACATGACACCTTTAGCCAGGTCTGCTTCCAGCTTATCAAATACTGGCGAACCTAGCCCTTTGGGTAGATGACGGGCAACACATTCTACAACTCCGCCGATAGAGTCGCCTTCTCGCCCTACCTGCTCAATTTTTTCAATCATCCGCTCTGCACATTCGGCGTCCGGACAGCGGACAATATTACTTTCTACTTGTTCTAAAGTGACAGTGTTGGGATCGACAACGCCTTCTAAGTCTTTGATGCGCTTGACATAGGCGATGATTTCAACTCCAGCAACTTGATGAAGGATTTTTTTAGCGATCGCGCCAGCAGCTACTCGTCCAATTGTCTCCCGCGCTGAGGATCTGCCGCCACCTTGCCAGTTGCGAATTCCATATTTAGCATCGTAAGTCGCATCAGCATGAGAAGGGCGATATTTCTGCGCCATCTCATCATAATCTTGGGGGCGAGTGTCCTTGTTTCGCACCAAAATTGCGATTGGCGTTCCCAGGGTTTTGCCTTCAAATACGCCGGAAAGAATTTCGCAGGTGTCAGCTTCTTTGCGGGGTGTGACGATTTTACTTTGTCCCGGACGCCGCCGATCGAGTTCTACCTGAATTTCTTCGGCAGAAATTTCCAATTGCGGTGGACACCCATCGATAATCACCCCGACGCCACCGCCGTGGGACTCGCCAAATGTAGTGATGCGAAATAGATGCCCGAAGGTATTGCCCATAATACTTAAGGAGGATGCATAGCGATTTGTATCTTAACAGCGATCGCGATTGAGATGGGGAGCGATCGCGCATCTCGCTGCAACTGTTTTTATTTAAACGAACCGCCAAGACGCAGAGAACGCAGAGGTAAGAGTAGAGAGAAGTGATCGCTTGTACCACGCTTATTTTTTCAGTTCCTCTATCTGTCCATCAGCATTCACACGCACTCCAGCACGCCTGCTAACGTTATAAAGCGCTTGGTAGATGGCATTCCGCAAAAACTCGTCTTGTGTAGATTCCATTACTGATGTCATTTCTCGCAGAGCCTTGACTGTTTCTAGGTCATCTCCTACTTTCGCAATTGCAGTAATGATTCCAATTTGCCCTAATTCATCAATGCCGTACTTCTTGCGTTCAGCAAGTAGCTCTCGTAGATCGGGCAGCAATGCTTTGGTAGCAAAGTTTTGCATGGAGAGTAATAACATTCCTTTGCCAACATCAAAAAATGTTATCTGCACCTGCCCACGAGCTATGGCTAATACTTGATGAGCTATTTCCTCAGGCTTATACTCATATAGGGCGTTAATGATTTCAATTATTGACGGTTTTCCCTGGTTTTTTAAAGTTATCTTCTCTTTTAATTTTTCTATCAAAATCTGCTTTACAGAATTATCCCCGAAGCCGTTGAGAACACGAGTTATCCTCCTCCACAAATAGCCTGACTGACTGTAATTTCCCAATTTCAGGCTGGGTGGCACAACTTGGTTTTCTAAAGCATTACGAAGATGGGGGATGCTTTCCCTCACTCCCCAAGTTCCAAGTGTTGCTGCTATGCCCACTCTGACACCGTCGTTGATGTCTTGGCTTTCGAGAATTTCCATCAAGGAATCTTTTGCAGTTTCTTGCAGACCTTCAAGAGATTCCGTCAACAGCCACCTTACTTGCCAGTCAATTGTTTCATCCCTAAGCTTTTCTAAGATTGGATTAGTCAAAGATGGATCGTTTAGGTCTTTTAGAGCTTGGGCAATTTCTGACTTAATCTTTAGGTCAGTAGTTGTATCCAAGAACATATCTAGAAGTGAAGAAGCAACCTTTTTATCACCTATCTTGCCCAAAGCTTGAATAATTTGTCCCCTAGTATTGGGTTCTTTCTCGGTCTCTAGCAGGTCTCGCAGACTATCAACTGCAAACGTTGCTTTTAAAGCACCAAGGGCCCCTACAATGCTCAAGCGAACCAATGAATCCAGTTCGAGGTGATTGTTCAAGAGTCCCAGCAAGCTTTGAGCCACGCTCCGATCGCCGATATCCCCAAAGGCTTTGGCAATGCTCTCGCGGCGATCTGATGGCTCGATACTTTTGTCTGTCAGCATCTCCAGCAATTCGTTGATAAGGGCTTTGTCACCAATCTCGATCAAAACTCTAGCTGCCCGATCCCAATCGAATTCGTAGGGCGAGGTTAGCAGCAAATTTTTAACATCGGCAATAATGCGATCGCGCAAACCATTCATCAGAATTTGAGGAGTACCTGCCAGACAACGTGCTGCTAAGAGCAAATCGCTGTGGAAACGGTCATCGTTCGCCGCTAAGTTACCTTCTGGTAATTCTGGTAAACCTGTGGAATGTCCCAAGATACCCAGCAACAGTGGTGTGGCATCCTTTAACATCTCAGACAGCAGCAGGATGACTTCTTCCCACCAAGGCTCGTGGCGATGAACAATAACCTCTGACAACGCAGCTGCACCGTTGTCCTTAACTGCTAGGGCTGCAAAATATTCTTGAAATGTCAAATGCACAAACCCATACCACCCATGCGCTTGCACCTTCAGCAGCCCATGCTGAGCAGCAATTTCATCCAAGATGGCTTTGTTGTCTTCTCGCGGGATATTTATCGTTGGCAAGAAATCGGCAATCAACTCCAGCAACTCATCTTCGGGGAAGTAGCGTTTTCCTGACTTGTGGAAATGCCAAGCCACCTCCTTCAAAAGATTGCGTTTGCCATCTGTACTAAACTGGCTGAATCGCTTGATGTCTCGATGGGAATCCCACTCTTTCAGTAACACTGTTAGGCATCGTTTGTATAACTCAGCGCGACGCTCCGGCAATTCTAAATCTTCTTGGTAAACAATGGCAATCAGAGAGAGGATCAGCGGGTTCGCTGCCAGTATCTGCATTCGCAAATTCTTTTCCAGTGCTTGCCGTAGTCCTTCAGCCTTATCGGAGTTTGATTTAAACCAAAGATTGACAAACTCCTGAATCTGCTCCCAACTGAAATCCAGCACTTCCAGCGTCTGAAATCCTTTCAATCCTCCGCGCCAGCCAGCTTTTCGACAAGTTACCACAATGGGAGCAGCAGAAAACAGCGTCGCTAGTCGATTAATTTCATCAGCCACCCGCTTGTAAGCGGCTTGAGCCTCTTCCTGAGTTCCACCACCCAGCACCTCGTCGAGTCCATCTAACAACAGCGCGGCTTTGCCATCATCTAGCTGTTGCTCTAGGTAAGGGAGAGCATTGCTAAAGCCATAGCGCTTCTCCCACTCATCAGCTATGAAATCGAGCAAATCATTTTTCTTGCTTTCTACAAATTTGCCTAGTTCCACATAAACAGGCAAATAGGGCAATTTTGGTTCAGCCTGTTTAGCCATTTGGAGCGCTAAATACCGCTGCATCGTAGTTTTGCCAGCACCCGGATCGCCCAACACTACCATGCGTCGGAATTTCACCAAGGTATCTTCTGGCGAGAGGGCAATTTCTGCCTGTTTTACTATGTGTAGCTGGGAGCGTCGCAGCAGTTGGCTGGGTTCTCCCGCTGCCAGTGGTGCCATTTCTTCGTCTTTGGCATAGCGCAGGGTTTCTTCTTCCCGCACTTGCAATTGCACATAGATGCTCTCCAAGTTTACAGAAGACGGCACGTTGGGCAAATCGCAAATACTCAGATGACAGAGTTCTTGCTTCAGTTTTTCGTAGTAGGCTTTAACGCTTTTTGCCTCTGCTGCTACCTTTGCAGTTGCTTGTTCTTCTTCTTCTTTCTTTTTTTGTTCTGCCTGTAACCGCAGCTTATACCGCTCCAAAGCTCGCGGAGCGTAAATAGCTATAAGCCCAGCTATAGTCGCTCCTAATAGCACACCAAGAATTGCAACCCAATTACCAGCAGTTGCTTCCCAAAAGTTCCAAGTGGGTGTTGTGGATTGAGGGGAGTTCGTTGTTTGTGAAGCACCCAAATTGGATGATTGTGAAGGCGAGGGCGTTTGCGTAGATGAGGCAGCTGGCTTCGTTGTAGCGGTAGGCTTTAGTGCGGGAGAAGATTTCGCAGTAGGTGAGGCGACTGGACTGGCTGCGGGTGGTTTTGGATTTTGGGCAACACTCGTACTTGCCAGTAAAAAGCTAAATAAGACTGTACTAGAGGCAAAAACGCGCTTTTGATTTCCCGGCTTCATAATCTTTGGAGGTTACTCGCGATCGCTTTCTTGACCAATCTAGCTCTTCTGATAATGTGGTCGGGACAGCCGATAGTGAACAATAGCTGTTTTGGCGCGATCGCTTCTTGTACGTCCTTTGCTTTCTCTATCTCCTCAAACAAAAAACGCCCCCCTTGCGGAGAGCGTTTTGATTTAGCTAGAGCTTCTAGCGATTAACCATTGATGCTGGGAGCCATCAGAGCCACTGGGGTGGACTCACCGGCTGCCAAGTCGAGGGGGAAGTTGTGAGCGTTGCGCTCGTGCATTACTTCCATACCCAGGTTGGCGCGGTTGATCACGTCTGCCCAAGTGTTGATCACCCGACCTTGGCTGTCAATCACTGACTGGTTGAAGTTGAAACCATTCAGGTTGAATGCCATCGTGCTGATTCCCAAAGAGGTGAACCAGATGCC
>NZ_JACJPB010000026.1:0-159509 GCF_014695825.1 Coleofasciculus sp. FACHB-542
GTATTTCATTAGTTTTACTTATGAATTACCCGGGGTGAGCGTAGAAGACAGGTGAGCGAGCGCATAATTTCAGACCTCATATTACCCCAGCGACGACTTTTGCAAGAGGTCTATTGAATTACTCAAGCAAGCGGGTGCTACCAAGTCGCAAGATTTTTAATGAGAAGATGTAGCGATCGCATTCACCTTCCTGCCAGCACAAACAAAAAACGGGGATGAGTCACCTCATCCCCATATCCTGAATAGTTTTGAATTAATTCAAAACTCAAAACTATTTACAAAGTCGGCACAAATTGCTCTTTTTCTGGTACATCTGTGTACTCAGCAACAATTTGGCGAAACTCTTCACCGTCAATGGTTTCCTTCTCAATCAACAAGTCTACGAGTCGATCGATGACTTCCCGATTTTCGCTCATGATCTTGCAGGCATCTTTGTAGCATTTAGCAACAATTGACCGCACTTGCACATCAATCTGGGAAGCAATTTCCTCAGAATACTCGCTACGGCTCGTCCAATCGCGTCCCAAGAACACTTCACCACTCTGGCTTTCTAGGGACAGTGGGCCGAGGGTAGACATTCCAAACCGCGTAACCATCTGCCGTGCCAAACCTGTCACCTGTTGCAAGTCTCCGCCAGCACCTGTAGTAATCTCGGAATCACCAAAGATGACTTCCTCCGCCGCACGTCCGCCCAAAGCGCCCGTAATGCGTGCCAATAGCTGGGATCTGGAGATTAAGCCTTGATCTTCATTGGGAGTGAACCAGGTTAAGCCACGCGCTTGACCCCGTGGCACGAGGGTGACTTTTTGGACTGGGTCGTGGTCGGTCACTAGGGTACCGACGATTGCGTGTCCTACTTCGTGGTAGGCAATCAGTCGCTTGCTCTTGCTATCCACCAGCGGCGTGCCTTCCATCCCCGCTACCACCCGGTCAACGGCGTCGTTGATTTCCATCATCGTGATGGCCTCTTTGCGACGGCGAGCGGTCAAGATAGCAGCTTCGTTGAGCAGGTTCGCTAAGTCAGCACCTGTGAAGCCTGGAGTGCGTCGGGCGATCGCTTCTAAGGAAACTTCGGGAGCAATTTTTTTGTTCCGTCCGTGGACTTCCAGAACCGCAAGGCGTCCCTTCAGATCCGGTGCATCCACCATCACTTGTCGGTCAAAACGTCCCGGACGCAACAGCGCCGAATCCAGAACATCGGGACGGTTGGTCGCGGCAATGATAATAATTCCGGTATTGCCTTCAAACCCGTCCATTTCTGTCAAGAGCTGGTTGAGGGTTTGTTCCCGTTCGTCGTTCCCACCGCCGATGCCTGCCCCTCTTTGCCGTCCGACGGCATCGATTTCATCAATGAAGATTAAGCAGGGAGCGTTTTCTTTGGCTTTTTTGAATAAGTCCCGGACGCGGGATGCACCGACGCCGACGAACATCTCCACAAATTCCGAACCGGAGATGCTGAAGAAGGGAACCCCGGCTTCTCCTGCGATCGCTTTAGCGAGTAATGTTTTCCCAGTTCCGGGAGGACCAATTAACAGGACGCCTTTGGGAATTTTCGCACCTACGGCGGTGAATTTCTCTGGGAGTTTGAGGAAGGTGACGACTTCTTCAAGTTCTTCTTTGGCTTCTTCGATTCCGGCGACGTCGTCAAATTTGACGCCGGTTTTGGCTTCCATCTGAAATCTAGCTTTTGATTTCCCGAAGTTCATGGCTTGCCCAGGACCGCCAGGAATGTTGCTAGAGCGACGGAATAGGAAGAACAGCCCAGCAATCAACAAAATCGGAAAAATTAAATTCCCCAAAAATCCCCAGATCGCTCCATCATTGCGAGCGGGATGGGTATCAAAGCTGATATTTGCGTTTCTGAGCTTAGCAATCAATTCTGGGGCAGTGGTTGGCAAATCTACCCGCAGCCGTTGGATGCGGTTATCCAGATCCGGATCGACGGCTTCGACAATTGCTGTCCGACCCCCATCGTAGAGGTCAACACTGGTAACTCTTTGGGCATCTAGGTATTCCAGAAAGCGCCCATAGGTCATGCGGGTACTAGCAGTGTTTTTGCCCATATCGGTGGGAGCAGCAGCAAATGCCCCTTGCCAGAGGAAAAACCCTATGACTAAGGCAGGTAATGTCCAAAGTACTAATATTCTCCAGGAAAATTTCATAAATCGGTTGTCTCTAGATACGGCTAATAGAAGCAGATTCAGCGCAGATAAAGCGTTATCACAAACAAGGGATGAGAGCTGATTGAAGGAACTGAAACATTCCTTTTTTTACCTAATTGAGCAAGACTTTAGGCAGGAAATCCCAGCCAAAAGCTGGATTTGCTACCACCAGGACATTTAGGCTTGTCCCTATAGGGCGAACATTGGCACCTTAAACGTGAACTTAATTAAATTTAACTTAATTCTCATCATTGGATCAACTGACTGCTTTGCTTATATCCTTTGAGGACTTTTGTCAAGAGAAATAATCATTGCAGATATTCATCTGTGCGAATCTACGCCCACGCCTGAATATCTTGCAATGAATCAGGAAAATAACCTTCCTCCAAAGGATTGACGCGCCTGCTTCCCAGTTTCAATTCTGGTAAGACAGACGCGCCAGTTGGCTTGAAGCGAGCGCCATCAAACTGAGAAACCCAGTTTCTTTAAGAAACTGGGTTTTTATGAGAGTCAAGGAGAGACGACTAGGCAGGACTTCCAGCCAGTAGTAACCTAGTAGGTTTCTACGTGCCAACGACCAGCCTTCTTGATCGTTCTTTGGTATTCGCTCCAAGTCACCCCATCCTTGGCAGCAGCGGCGGAGAGGGCTTCATCAATGCCCCCTTCCATACCCTTCAAACCGCAGATATAGGTGTGGGTATTCTCTTGCTGAATCATTTTCCAGAGTTCATCAGCGTGTTCAGCCACCCGATCCTGAATGTACATTCTGCCGCCTTCGGGGTTTTTCTGTTCCCGGCTGATGGCATAGGTGAGGCGGAAGTTTTCAGGGTACTGCTGTTGCAGTTCTTCAAGTTCTTCCTTGTACAGGATGTTGGGGCTGGTGGGAATCCCGAAAATGAGCCAAGCTAAACCCTTGTATTCGTAGTCGGTGTTAACTGCTCTTTCATTTTCCTTGAACATCCGCCACAGGTAAGCGCGGAATGGCGCAATACCCGTTCCGGTTGCCAACATGATCACGTTGACATTCGGATCTTCTGGTAACAACATTTCTTTACCAGTTGGTCCGGTAATTTTCACATCGTCCCCAACCTGGAGATTGCACAGATGGGTAGAGCAAACACCATAGACCATTTCGCCCGTTTCTGGATGCTTATACTCTAGTTGCCGGACACACAGCGATACAGTCTTGTCATCAACCTTGTCGCCATGACGAGTCGAGGCAATCGAGTACAGTCTTAGTTTGTGGGGTTTGCCCTTGTTGTCATTTCCCGGCGGGATGATGCCAATACTTTGACCTTCTAAATAACGGAGATCCCCTTGGGAGATGTCAAAGATCAGGTGACGAACGGTGCCGATCCCAGCCTCACCAACTAACTCTTCATTACTCAGACACTTACCAATAAAGGGATTATTCGGGCGGTAGATATTAACGGGAATATCTTTTTCCGTTTTTTCCTTCGCTTGAGTCATAGGCTTACTCTCTTTTGGTGCTTGAGTGTCCTGTGCGACGGTTTGCGAAGTGGCAGGAGCATTCGTTGCACTTGACTCAACGCTTGCGGCAGCAGGGGAGCTGGGGGAGCTACCCTTAGAGCCATTTGCTCCGTTGTCAGCACCCAGAGGGTGGATGCTGACAATTTTGCCGCCCAAACGAGCGATCCGTTGCATTTCTTGATTCATGCGATTGTAGGGCACTGTGATAAACACGCTGCCACTACGACGAATCGGGTAGTTTACGTTGTCAGTTGCTTCGTTCTGACGCAGGCCCACCACTTCATAAACAAAGACGCGGCTACCAGATTCTGAATTGGCAGTACCGTTGGCTGCTGTGGAATTGTACATTGCTCTTAAATATCTCCGAACCCACCTTCTGTTAACATTCTGCTACAAAGCGGTCTTTCCACCACATATCGCTCTGCTGACCGAGGGCAGGTAAAAGAGGGCAATGACTGAATCTGGATAGTTTCTGGATAGTTAACGTCGCTAATATTAGGGATATTCTTCCTCGCCGGATGGCGATTGGGAAACCCTTCGCTAGCTTTTTTTAGGGTAGCCAGCAATTTATTTAAATAATGTCTCCATTGAGTCAATTTAATTTTTCCTTTCTAAAAATGCACGGCACGCCGTAGCATAAATACTGAGCGAGATGATTCCACTGGGGTTAGCTTGTAGCGTCTATCCCGTTCTGGTAAGATACTGTGTAACATCTAGTATTAAATACTTACTGGACGAAGCTTGAGTCTTCCCCAACGGGCCTTACTCTAGGGTGCTGTAAGCTCCTACTGGTTATGCCTTCTTGCTGTGTCGCAAGAGCTGCAAGAGTAACCAACGGGGTGCCCTCCGGGCTGAGGATTTAGATTGCTTAAAACTCAATGAGAAAAAATTTTTTGCGTTAGAGGGAAGCTATGACCAGTCAGCTGGATCGCGTGGTTCTAATTGGTGTTGCTGGAGACTCCGGATGCGGTAAATCTACATTTTTGCGCCGATTAACAGATTTGTTTGGGGAAGATTTCGTCACGGTGATTTGCCTGGACGATTACCATAGCCTGGATCGGAAACAGCGCAAAGAAACTGGAATTACGGCGCTGAACCCCAAGGCGAATAACTTCGATCTGATGGCCGAGCAGATCAAAGCGCTCAAGAACGGTCAGTCCATTGAAAAGCCAATTTACAACCACGAAACCGGCGAGATCGATCCTCCAGAGCGAGTCGATCCTAACCATATTATTGTGATTGAGGGGCTTCATCCTTTGTATGATGAGCGGGTGCGATCGCTCCTCGACTTCAGCGTTTATCTCGACATCAGCGATGACGTTAAGATTGCCTGGAAGATTCAGCGGGATATGGCTGAGCGCGGGCACCGATACGAAGACGTACTCGCTGCCATCAACGCTCGCCGCCCAGATTTTACTGCCTACATCGAGCCGCAGAAGGAACACGCTGACGTTGTGATCCAGGTGTTGCCGACGCAATTAGTCAAGGAAGAGAAGGTAGGTCAAATCCTGCGGGTGCGCTTGCTTCAGCGCGATGGCGTGGAAGGCTTTGAGCCAGCTTATCTATTTGATGAAGGGTCTACGATTGATTGGAGACCCTGCGGTCGTAAGCTAACCTGCGGCTACCCTGGCATCAAGATGTACTATGGCCCAGACTCTTACTATGGTCATGAGGTGTCCGTTCTGGAAGTAGATGGTCAGTTCGACAAGCTAGAGGAAGTCATCTACATTGAAAGCCACCTCAGCAAGACTGCGGCTAAGTACCACGGGGAACTGACCGAACTGTTGCTCAAGCATCGGGAATATCCAGGCTCTAATAACGGAACTGGCTTGTTCCAAGTGCTGGTCGGTCTGAAGATGCGGGCAACCTACGAGCGGTTAACGTCTGGAAAGAGCCAACCGTTGGCAGCGACGAAAGTATAAACTAGACCCCCAAGGGTAGGGATGCACGCTCGTGAGTCCCTACGACTGCGTTCAAAGCCTTCTAGCAAGGGCTATCTAAGTGAATTGCTGACGCGAGAGACTGACAAAAGGCTCTCGCATTTTATTTTAGGTATCTAGGTTTTAATAGAGATATAAATTTTGGGATTGGGTTGAGTAGAAATATGAGAGTGTGGGTTGCCAGTTTTTTGCTGCTGTTTGGCTTTGCAGAAATCTATCAGTGGTTGAAACAGTTCACGCTGCCGTTGCCGGTGTATATTCTGGGAGGTGCGTTTTTAGCGATCGCATCTAACTACGACAAACTATCTAGCTTTCCTTTTTTGCGAAGCCACGAAGACGAACCAGCGTCGATTAAAGACCAGACGCCGCTAGCCATGCGTTCTGTTTCTAGCCAATCTCCATCGAACCTCACGCCTCAATCGCCTCGTCCTATTTCTTTCAAAATCGAAAAGAAGAGGGAGAAAGGTGCGAATAGCAGCCACTCAATATAGTGCTGCTGGGTTGGGGAATTATAATGTTTACCGGCTTACCGAAAGGATTAAGAGCCAGCAACCACCGTTGAGTAAAGCAGTGAGAACTGCACCAATAATCACTCCTTTCATCAATCCCCATCTTTGTTGCCGTCTTAGAGAAAAACTAATTGGAATTACATAGAGAAATTGAAATAAACCAATACAAAGAATTGGTATTCCCAAAATTGGAGTAGCCGTAGTAAAAACAGATAAAAATACCACAATAACAAAAACTAAAATATTTATTCCTAATAGTAGGAATATACCGCCAATTATTCCGGAAATTTCATTTATCGACCTCATAATCTTGTTCCTATAAAGATAAGCTTTTTGCTCCTAGATCGTTGGGTTCTAAGATATAGCGTTTTACAAAGAACTAAAGTACAGTAAATAACAGCCCCCATTTAATAAAGCGGTAAGAACTGCACAAATAATCACCCCTTTCACCATTGCCCGTCGCTGTCGCCGTCTTAGCCAAAAAATAAGCGGAATCACATATAAAAGCTGCCATAAGAATATAGAAATAGCAGAAAACGCCCAAACGATTAAAATAGCGTATCCTCCTCCTAGCAAAGCAGCAATAGGAAAACTTACTAAAAATACTGCTAGACCGGCGATAAGATGCATACCTAATAACAACAGCATTCCGGAAAGTACCCCAAGAAATTCATTTTGATGTTCCATAAAACTCCTGCTGAATCAAATTAATATTTGTTGTTAATAATGGTTTTAGATAGATTAAACCAAGAGGGGACGATTATTAACCAAGTGATATCCAGCACTTCCCTCGCGGTAAAACATATTAAACGTATCAAATGGAATAATCCTCCCATCGGGATGCACAATGTGGATACAGGAACGCTTCACAGAACGGACATCGAAGTTAAAGGGGTCGAGAAACTGTACAATCATCACCCGGAATATATTTTCGTAGGTAATTCCTTCAGGAACAGGTAGTAGTGGCAAGCAACAAAGTAACTGTTTTAAAGATGTTGCAGAAGATGCGGGTGAATGGCTAGTGGAAAACAAATTAAAAATATTTCGCTTTAGCTCATCATCCTGTTCATAAAGAACAGAATTTGGCATGATTTTTACAAAATTATTTGGCTCCAAAAGCCCAGTTAAGGGTATCACTTTGCCCTTAACTTTTAGCGCGTAAGCCATTGCTAAACAATCGGGATGGCAAGGAACTGGGAGAATATCTTCTGGTTTAAAATAGGGACTCTGCTGTAAGATAGAGCGACGAACTTCTGTGAGAGTGTAGCGATCGCGCTCATGCTCAAATCCCTCCAGACGCCCTGCTGCCTGAATCGGTTGAAAGGTAACACCCCGCACGCATCGCTGTTGCAAGGCGTATTCAATGATTTTGCCAACTTCGCCGTCGTTTAGCCCTTTTTTCAGGGTAACGACCAAAGTTGTCGAAATGTTAAACTCGTTGAGATGCGCGATCGCTTGTTCCCGAATCTCTCGCAAATCTGCCCCCCGTAACTCCTTTAATGCTGCCGCCTCAAAGCTATCAAATTGGAGATAGACTTCAATTCCGGGCATATATTGACTTAAGCGATCGCAAAAATTTCGGTCTTTGGCAATTTTAATACCATTGGTATTGATCATTAAATGGCGAATTGGCTTACTTTTAGTAATATCCAGAATTTTAAAAAACTCTGGATGAATCGTTGGTTCGCCCCCACTAATTTGCACAACCTGGGGTTCTCCTTCATTCGCCACCACCGCATCAATCATTCTTTCAATTTGCTCTAAGGTGCGATGACGCCGGGATTGACTAGAATGTTGAGAAACTTCTTCTGTGCCCGAATCTGCGTAACAAATTGGGCAGGAAAGATTGCAGCGATCTGTTACTTCTACTAAAGTTAAACAGCTATGTTGTTCGTGATCGGGGCAAAGTCCGCAGTCATAGGGGCAGCCATATTTTATGGGAGTATTAAATTTAAGCGGCATATCCCCTGGTTTGATAAATTCCTGGGAGAGTTTGTAATAATCGATATCATCAGCAATTAAGACTTCTTGATGTCCGTGGGTAGGACAGTGCTTTACCAGGTAAACGCAATCATCTCGAAAAATAATTTTTGCCTCAACTTTAACCAGACATTTAGAGCAAACGCTGTTAGTTAAAGCATAGAAAAGGTAGTTTCGGGTAGGCATATATTTTTTGTTAAAATGATTACAATCGGTTGATCGGCTTTTTTTATTGATATTAGGTGTATAGATTCACAGGTTTCCAATTATAGGAAAATGCTTCGTTATCATTTGCAACTCAGTTATAAGGTTTAAGAGAAGAGATCGATCGTTGGAGAAATTAAAGGTTAAAGTGTTGGCATTACCAATTAGATAAGTTGTTTTTCAAGTCCATTGGATGTGTCCTAAATTATTAATTTCTGATTTTAGGTTTATCAATCCTTCCATTGTATTTAGTTCGGCAACGCCAGATAGCGTTTGAGATATCTCTTTAAGTTATTTCAAGAAACTACTTATTTCCTCAGTCCGTATATCACCCGAAAAATTAGCGTGATAGCCAGGTAAAATTATCCAAGTTTCTGAATTAATCCAATTTTTATCCCAATAATTGTCTGTATCGAGATTGTTATTCCTTGAATATCAATGATTACTTTTTCTTGCTTTCCCTTGATAGTAAATTGCATTGGATGATTGAAAAACGAACAATTTTAGAATACTGCTCCGATAATATAAAATTCCCAATAAACAAGCAAGTTGAATAGCACTCAGTCCCAAAATAGGGTGAGAATCGGGTTTTAGAAAATCTATTAAAAAGCGAAAACTCAAATAAGAAATCATGTAAAACTTAAATAATTCGCCTTCTTGCCGATAGTAGCGGCTGCGAATTTGTAAAAATATCATTAAAATTAGTAAAAAAATAACTTCATATAATTGAGTCGGATGCCGGGGAATGCCATCACCAAAATCTACTCCCCAAGGTAATTGAGTGGGAATGCCGTAAGTGCGATCGCTTAATCCCGTCAAAAAGCAGCCAATCCGTCCCACCGCCGTTCCCACAATCAAGGGATAAACAAAAACATCGCCGGTAGATCGATTGACACCAATCATTTTCTTGGTAATTTCTACACCAATCAATCCACCGAGTAACGCCCCTACGACCGTTTTTCCTTGAAGGAGAACCAAAAAGAATAGTTGCCAATTATTCCCAATTAAATCGATGTGCTGTAGTAAAACCAGCGCTTTCGCACCGACTAGCGCCCCTACCAAGCCACCGACAATTACCGAACTGCGCTGCGTGGGTGCGATCGCGTCTTTGCGAGCATTTTTGATTAATAAACGGAAAGCGATCGCATACGCCAACGACTCAAACAAAATATGAGGGTGAATCCGCACCGAACCCAGCCACAAATAAACCGGGAAACTCATTATTTGTATCTCCGCTTGAGGATAGTGCCTCCTCGTGGCTTGAAAATATACCCGACAAGCCCTGTTGCCTGGAGCTAGACAGAGGTTGCCTAGACGATATCATACCCACCCAAGCTTGTAGAAGCTATATTTCCTGGAACTCTTCACAGAAGATTGCTATCCTCTGCTAAAGGATTAAAAATTTCTTGCCAGCAATATATGGCAAGGCATTTTACATGCAAAATCTAAATCTTCCGCATGAAAATTGTTAATAACTGTCAAGTAATAAATAAAAAACTATATGATGTGTAAACATGCATCGCCAGATTTGAGAATTAATCAGGACTAGAGTCTCCGTCAACATCAGGGAAAGCATCAAGGAGATGATTTGAGCGAACTAGGTAGGTAAAGTGAAAAATGGCAATCCCAGCGGCAGAATCCCCAATTACCGAGAGCAGCAAAGTGGAAGCAGAGAATAATCGTTTCTTCACGCTCTCACTGGATATGTTTTTCATCGCTGGTTTCGACGGCTATTTCAAGCGACTGAACCCGATGTGCGAAAAAACGCTCCTGTTCACATCTGAGGAATTTCTAGCCAAGCCGTGGATTGCATTTATTCATCCCAAAGACCGGGAATCTACGCTGGTTCAATTGCAGGAACTATCCAGCACCGGGGAGACGGTCACTTTTGAAAACCGCTTTCGCTGCAAAGACGGAACCTACAAATGGCTGCTGTGGAATGCCGCCCTGTGCGCGGAAGAACAATTAATTTACGCCGCTGCCCGTGACATTACCGAGCGCAAACAGGCAGAAGAGGAACTACGGCAAAGCGAAGAGCGTTTCCGCTTGTTAATCAAAAATGTCAAAGACTATGCAATTTATATGCTCGATACCAGTGGGAAAGTTATTAGTTGGAACAAAGGGGCGGAGAGGCTGAACGGGTATCAGGCAGAGGAAATTATTGGTCGGCATTTCTCCTGCTTTTTTCCTTCCAGCGAGAGCAGGAGCGGCAAACCTGAGCAAGTTCTACAAAAGGCAGCATTAGACGGTCGGTGTGAATGGGAAACTTTACGCTTACACCAAGACGGGTCGCAGTTTTGGGCAAATGTTGTCGTGACAGCTTTACGAAGTGAAGATGGACGGCTGCGCGGCTTTGCCACAATAACGAGGGATATCACCGAACGCAAGCGATCGCAAGCAGCGCTGGAACAAGCAAATAACGACTTAGAAAGACGAGTCGAGGAACGCACCGCTGAATTAAAAGCCGCCAATGAGCTGCTAAAGAGGGAAGTTAAAGAGCGTCAGCAAGCGGAGAAAGCTTTGCGACAATCAGAAGCGCAATTGCGAGAAAAAGCAGCAAAGCTAAAACAAGCCTTAAGCGAATTAAAACAAACTCAAACCCAGCTGATTCAAAGTGCAAAAATGTCCAGTCTGGGACAATTGGTTGCTGGTATTGCCCACGAAATCAACAATCCTGTCAGTTTCATCTACGGGAATCTCGACTACGCCATTCACTATATTCAAAGCTTGATCGAGTTGTTGCAACTTTATGGAAAACACTCCCCCGAACCCCCTGAGGAAATCCAGGATCTGATAGATGAAATCGATCTCGATTTCGTGATCGCAGATATGCCGAAACTGCTGTCCTCAATGAAGTTAGGGGCTGACCGCATTCGGCAAATTGTCGCCTCTCTGCGGAACTTCTCGCGCCATGACCAAGCAGAAAAGAAGTCGGTCAACATTCACGAAGGCATTGACAACACTCTGAGATTGCTGCAAGACCGCTTAAAAGCTACCGCTACCCATCCGGCGATCGAGGTCGTTAAAGAATATGGCGACCTACCATTGGTGGAGTGCTATGCCGGTCAGTTCAACCAGGTATTAATGAATATCCTCAATAATGCGATTGATGCCCTGGAGGAGGCAGAGGGACCCAGAAGCAAAGGGGCACAGGAGATGGTATCTCCCTGGCTTTCTGGCTCCCCGGCTCCTCAGTCTTGTATTCGGATTTGTACCGAGGTCAAAGACAGCGATCGCATCGCCATCCGGATTGCTGATAATGGCCCTGGGATGAACGAGGAAGTCCGTCGTAAGTTATTTGACCCCTTCTTTACCACGAAACCGATAGGCACAGGTACGGGACTCGGCTTGTCCATTAGCTATCAGATTGTCGTCGAAAAGCACGGCGGTCAATTGACTTGTGTTTCCGAACCGGGAAAGGGGGCAGAGTTTTTAATTGAAATTCCGATTCGGCAGACTCGTTCGGAACCAGCTCTGTCTCGGTGCGCCTGAGAAACAATTAAAAGTTAGAAATTAAAGTTTTAATTGACTTGACAAACCCACTTCCAAAGCGGGTGACTTTGTCCTTGCTGGCGAATCCGATATACCTGTTGCTCTAAGCGATGTTGTTCCCGACTGGATATTCCTAGTAAAATATTCCGGCTTTGCCACACCAATACAGAAGCTGTCATGCCAATGCACAAAGCAAGTCCCAGAGCTGGCAGTGGATTGTAATAAAGTCCATATCGCACTGCCGCCCAGGTAAAGTATTCCCGCAATAGAAAAATTGGGTAGCGCAAGCCCCAGAGACTCAAGGGACCAATGGTAATCCAAAGCAACCCGGCGACCAACCACCTGCCGTAGACAGTCAGCCGGTGTAACCTTTGCACTTGCTGTTGGAAGCTTGGATCATCGGCATGGCTGAGGGGGTTGCGGGTCAGAGGTTCAGAAGGGCACAGGGGTAGAGGAGAAGTTGAATCTAGATTATCCTGTACTTCCCCGCTCTCCGGCTCTCCAGCTCCTCTGCGCCCTTGCTCCCAGCGATCGTCTCTTGCCTGATTCATTGCTTCTTGCCTTATGCCCTTCAGATTTCATCAGAAGCTTTGGGTTCCGTTGCCGCAATAGCGATCGCTTGACCCGTCCGTTCTCTCCACCAAGCTAAAAGGGTGCTCGAAATGAAGATACTGGAATAAGCACCGGCGGCAAACCCAACAATCAGAGCTAAGGCAAAGTTTTTCAGCGTTTCTCCACCAAAGAAAAAGATGGAAAACAAAGTCAGCAACACTGTAAAGGTGGTGTTAATCGAACGAGTCAGGGTTTGATTAACCGCGTCTTCGACAATCTGGTTAATATGCTCTCCAGGATTCAGTTTAATGACTTCCCGAACCCGGTCGTAGATCACCACCGTATCGTTGACCGAGAAACCGATGATAGTCAAGATAGCGACGACAAATAAGCTATCTACCTCAGTACCGAACACCAAGCTCAAGATGGCGAAAAACCCCAGGGTGATCAAAACATCGTGGAGCAAGGCAACAAAGGCGAACAAGGAGTAATCGAACTGGAAGCGAAAGGTCAGGTAAACAAAAATACCCACGAAGGAGAGCAAGATAGCCAGTAGACCAGAGGCAAACAACTGGCGTCCAAGGGTAGGGCCAACCGTGTCTATCTGAGTCTTTTGGGGATCGAAGGCTCTGAGTTGGTTTAAGGCATTTTGCAGTTTGGTACGTTGGTTAACATCCAACGCTTTGGTGCGGATGGACAAACCCGGCTGAGTTTGCCCTAAAGCGTTTTGAGTTAAAGCTTGGATGCTACTGTCACCCAAACCCTGAGCTGCGATAACTTCCCGAACTGCCCCGATATCAATCGGTTTATCGCAGTTATTTGGTTTAGAACAGTCGAGTTCAAACTGTAACCGCGTACCGCCGACAAAATCTAAACTGGGACGTAACGGCGCACCAATCTGCGTCCAGTTGATTGCCATTGCAATCAGCCCAACCAGGATAAGGACGGCAGAAATCGTCCACCAGAGCGATCGCCGTTTGATTAGATTTAGTTTCATGATCCTACCCCTGGCTCAGACTTCCTTGATGCTGGTAGATTTGGACAAAACCATTGTGGCTTGCGTAATTCTGGAAAGCTGATGGCTGTCATGAGCAGGGTGCGACTACAAGTAATCGCTGTAAACATACTCACTAAAACTCCAATTGCTAGCGTCAGAGCAAACCCTTTGACCAAACCCGAACCCAGCCAAAACATAAAACCACAAGCAATTAACGTCGTTACGTTACCGTCCAAAATGCTGGAAAATGCCCGATAAAAACCAGATTCTACCGAGCGATATAAACTCTTCCCGGCTCTTAATTCTTCTCGCGTCCGCTCAAAAATCAGTACATTGGCATCTACTGCCATCCCGATACTGAGAATAAAACCAGCAATCCCAGGGAGAGTCAAGGTAACGCCGAGTAAAACAAAGGCAGATAAGCACAATAGCGAATATATGAATAGGGCTATCCCAGCAATTGCCCCCGGTAAGCGGTAATAGACACCGATGAAGATCAACACTAGAATCAGACCGCCGATAGAAGCGTTGATACTGCTTTGGACACTATCTCGCCCCAGGGTTGCCCCCACGGTACGGTTTTCAATGATTTCCACTGGGTAGGGTAGGGCACCGCCCCGCAGCTGGACGACTAGCTCGTTGGCTTCTTCTAAGCTAAAGTTGCCTGTAATCTCGGCACCGCCGCCGCTGATGCCTTCTTGGGCATACTTCACTTCAACGGTAGCAGCGCTGAGCAGTTCTTCATCTAAGAAGATTCCTAAAGTGCGTCCCGTCCCAGCAATATTTTTGGTCAACTGGGCAAAGCGTCCGCCTCCTTCAGGATCAAAGGAAATGTTGACACTCCAGTTGTCGCTCGTCTGAAAAGGTCGAGCGGTGGCTCCTGTGAGGTTTTTGCCTGTAAGTGGGGGGTTGGTGCGCTCAAACAAAGCTGCGATCGCTTGGTTACTCCGCTGGAGAGCTTCCTGATTTTTCGCGATCTCCGCTTCATCTTTCGTCTTTCTCAACTCATCCTGCTTCGCTTTTAATTCCCGTCGCAGCTGTTGTTCAATTTGCAACTGGGTTTCCGAACCCGGTTTTTGTTCGCGGAAATCCAATTGAGCAGTGCCACCCAGCACCCGTTCTGCTTGCTCCGGATCGCTGACCCCCGGTAGCTGCACCAAAACCTGGTCTTGTCCGACCGTTTGCACGATTGCTTCAGAGACCCCAAGACCGTTAATCCGGTTCTCTACGACTTTCTGAACTGCTTCTAAATCTTCTCGCGTGATTTCTTTGCCTTCAGTGGGTTTCACCTGAAGCGTCAGTTGCGATCCCCCTTGAAGGTCTAATCCCAGCCGAATTGGAATCCTGGCAAGCACGGTGATAGAAGCAATCACCAGAACCAGAATTAAGGCTAATAAAGAACGCTGTCTCTGCATACCACGACCCGCTCAAACAAATGCTATGATAATCCCTTTTGGGCTGGTCGATCCGGATTGATTGTCAGCGGGCATTAGTCATTAGTCATTCGTCATTAGTAATTGACTTCGACTAGGGACTAAGGACTAATGACCGATCACACTTGGAGTGCCATCATCTTTTGCACGGCTTCCACAATTTGCTCTGGTTGGACAATCGTCAACCGCTCCAGCGCTCCGTTATAAGGTGTGGGAATATCCTGGGAAGATAGGCGCAGAACGGGCGCATCTAGCTCATCAAATAGCCGATCGTTAATTGAAGCTGTCAATTCTGCCGCAATTCCGCCGGTTTTCATGCATTCCTCCACGATAATCACCCGGTGGGTTTTCCGCACGGAAGCACCGATGGTATCGAAATCCAGCGGCTTGAGGGAAATTAGGTCAATTACTTCCGGATCGAAACCTTCTTTTTCCATCTGTTTTGCCGCTTGCATCACATGGTGACGCATCCGCGAATAAGTGAGGATCGTGACATCCTTGCCTTGCCGCACGACTTCTGCCTTATCTAGGGGCAGCACATATTCTTCCTCTGGTAAATCTTCTTTCAAGTTGTAGAGGAGGACGTGTTCAAAGAATAAAACCGGATTATCGTCGCGGATGGCAGCCTTTAACAATCCTTTGGCGTTGTAAGGTGTGGAGCAGGCGACAATTTTTAAACCTGGCACCGCTTGGAAATAAGCTTCTAGTCGCTGAGAGTGTTCGGCACCCAATTGACGACCGACGCCACCTGGCCCCCGAATCACCATCGGAATTTTGAAGTTGCCGCCGGAGGTATAGCGCAGCATTCCAGCGTTGTTAGAGATTTGGTTGAAGGCAAGGAGCAAAAAGCCCATGTTCATGCCTTCGATAATTGGTCTGAGACCTGTCATTGCAGCGCCCACTGCCATGCCGGTGAAGCTGTTTTCGGCAATGGGGGTGTCGAGTACGCGCAAGTCACCATATTTTTTGTACAGGTCTCTGGTGACTTTGTACGAGCCGCCATAGTGACCGACATCTTCACCAAGGACAAATACGGCTGAGTCGCGTGCCATTTCTTCGTCTATGGCTGCGCGGAGGGCGTTGAAGAATAAAGTTTCTGCCATCGGTACAGTAGAGGAGAGGAGTTTGATCGGGTCAGATTAGGATTTTAACCTCTTGAGGCTCTAGAATTTTGCCAGCGATCGCACATCGCTCTGGATTGATGAACCGGAAGCGATCGCACTTTGTTCATCGGCAAATCTATCGTAGTATTGACAAAAGCTTAAAAATATGCAAAAACCCGTTTTCTCAAAGAAGACGGGTTTTATGGGAAAATTATGATTAATCAACCTACAGCTTTCTTGACTTCACGTACCTTTTAAGAGCCACGCAAGTAAAAAGTGAAACTCAAACAATTTTTCCTTTTTACTTTTCCCTTTTTTAAAGCAGGCGGAAGGTGAAGGGATAGCGGTAGGGTTGATCGGGATTACCCAAACAGTGAGTAATTGCCAGAATCGTCAGTGCCCAATGAACGATAAACCCGATAGGTCCGAGGATAAAGCCCAATAAACCAAGGGTGATAAAAGTTAAGAAGGCAATAATCGCTCCATAGAACCAAACATTGAAGTGAAAGTTGATTGCTTCTTTGGCATTGTCTTTCACAACTGGATCATCGGATACAAATAACATCGCGACGGGTATCCCGATAGACACCAGTGTCGTACTAAGAAAGATCGAGCCATGAGATAGTACCGACAACAACTTTCGCTTGTCCGTGTCGTACATCTAAACCCCCTAATGCTTCTGTTGCGTTGCCTCTAGTCAAGACTGTAACACGCGATCGCTGGGGGTGAGCCGCACGCTAGCGAACGGCTTTCCGTACCCGAAAGACACAAAAGCTTCTGGTACTAAAGCAGAGAGAAGTTATCCTGAAACAGCGGCAGAATTTCGGTCACTGACCGCAGCCGTTTGCCGATGTTGCTGCCGAATTGGAATCGCGATTGCGAACTCCGCCCCCTGTCCCGGTGCTGAAACGCATTTCAAGCTGCCGCCGTGTTTTTCGACTACAATTTGATAACTGATAGATAACCCCAAACCTGTGCCGCTACCAACAGGTTTAGTTGTAAAGAAGGGGTCAAAAAGCTTTTGGCGTACCTCCTCCGTTATCCCAAGACCATTATCAGAAATCCGAACCACAACTTGACGATCGTCTTGAACTTCAGTGCGAATCCGAATCCAAGGCAGGGGCACTGGGGAACAAAGCTGCTGGGGAGAGTGTACCAAATTCTCCTCTGCACTTCTGCGCCTCTGTGCCTCTGCCTCTTCCAAGGCATCAATTGCATTGGTGATGATATTTATAAATACTTGATTCAGTTGCCTCGCATAACACTCGATAGGGGGCAGATTACCATACTCTTTAATAATTTCAATCGCTGGGCGTCCCAGTTTCCCTTTCAGGCGGTTTTGCAGGATCAGCAGCGTACTGTCAATGCCTTCGTGGAGATTAACCGCCTTCACCTCTGCCTCATCCAAGCGCGAGAAGTTTCGCAACGATAAGACAATTTCGCGGATACGGTTCGTCCCCGCCTTCATTGAGGACAGCATTTTGGGTAAGTCTTCCTGAAGAAAATCTAAGTCAAGGTTCTCCACGACTGCGGCAATTTCAGGAACAGGTTCGCAATCGTGTTGCTGATAGAGGCGAATCAGATGTAGTAATTCTTTTGTATATTGGTCGGTGTGAATTAGATTGGCGTAAATAAAGTTAATAGGGTTATTAATTTCGTGAGCAACACCAGCAACCAATTGACCCAAGCTAGACATTTTTTCGCTCTGAATCAATTGAGATTGGGTTTGTTTCAACTCACATAAGGTTTTTTCTAGATGAAGTGTCTGTTCTCTTAATTGCGCTTCCGATTTTTGTAAAGCGATTTCTGCCTGCTTGCGTTCGCGAAGCGCGGCTTGCCGTTCGCTAATATTGCGTACTATTACCAAAGCTTCTGATTCTAAGCTACGCGCATACCGAGCCTCATAATCGTGCTGGTTGCCGTCTAGGGAAGTCATTTGATACTCGTAGAGTTGTGTTTCACCGGAAGCGATCGCTTTCGATACGTTGTACATGGTAGCTTCAGCCAACTCAGCAGGTAATACCTCCCACACGCTTTTCCCCAAAAAGTGACTGGGAGGCATCGCCAGAGCATCTTCTCTAGGCGCTTGAAAGTCCATAAAAGTCCCATCACTACAAATCCGAAACAACATATCCGGTAGGGCTTGGATGAAGGCGCGATTTTTCGCTTCACTTTCCCGCAATGCCGCCTCTACTTGCTTGCGTTGAGTAATGTCGCTTGCTACGACTACAATCCCTTTACGGCTTCCATCTGGGTTGAATAAGGGCACCTTGGCGACATCAAACTTCTTCGCTGAACCATCGGGTAATAAAATCTCTTCTTCGTAATGGCTAATGGTTTCTGCACGCCACGCTCTTTCATCGGATTCTTGACAACCAAAAAGAGCTTCCTGATAAAATTCTGTATATTCTTCTAGTTCTGCGTCTGTCTTACCCTGATAATCGACACCTTCGAGCTGAAAAAGCTTCAGTCCTTCTTGATTCGAGATCAGCCAGCGTCCTTCACCGTCTTTCATATTCACCACGTTCGGAACCGCATCAATCAGGGTATTTAGCCAGTATTCTTGACTTCGCAGCTGCGCCTCTATCTGCTGACGTTCCTGAATTTCTGATTTCAGTCGGCGGTTGGCTTCCTCGATCTGAGCGGGACTGGGCAGTGCTAGGATGTTAGGAATCAATGACATCAATACGATACCTGTCGCCACAGAAATCACAGCAGCTACAGCTTTCACTAACCCTGACAGCCAATACATTGGGTGCCATAGGGTCCAGATTTCCAACACATGACTTGTCCCACAAGCGATGATGAAGCTGCCAAACAACAGAAATACCCAATCAAAGGGCAAATCGCCTCGCTTGCGGACAATGTAAACCAACAGCAGCGGAATTGAATAATAAGCCAGGGCGATTAAACCATCTGACAGAATATGCAGCCACACTAGCCCTGTTTTCCATAAGTAGCAGTGTCCGTGCGGGATAAATTGCCCGGAAGTAAAAAGATTGTGCAAGAGTGATGGCATAAAGTCTCCTTGGGGTTGCTACTTTATAGCTAGATATCGATATAGCTAGATATCGCTTGCTCGCGAGAGTTGGCATGGGCAGGTCTGCACCGGATAAATTACAGTTGTTTTGTAATCTGGCAAAAAGACGGTTGGTTTCTTAGCGTAGAACTTAAAAAAAAACTTGCTTTGCTTAGCGCCTTGTATTTGGATTCGTCAGCAGTGCGTAATTTTTGATAGGAGACGAGTATTAACGGAATATATCCGCTTAGAATTAAATTAAGTAGATAGATATAAAGAAAGTGCAACCTTAAACGAAACTTCCCTGCGTTCTCAGTTCACCCACAAGTCGGGGGAAGAAGGGTGAGAATTTTTATTGACGAAAGAGAGAAACTTTCTCCCTTTCTTGGGGCGAAAAGTCTAAACAGAGGAAACCTCTGTTAGCATTAGGTTCTCGCGAATGGAGGAGCAAAGCTTGTCAACACAGCAGGCGAATGGGCAAGGTCTTCCGGTTAATTGGACTTACCTCCTTAGACAAAACTGCTAGCGAATTGCGGCTAGCAGGAGTGAATCTAAATTTTTGATGAAGGTGAGAGTTGTTAATCGAGAATGTTACTGAAAGAAGCGATCGCGTCTTAGTCCAATCGGAACCCTAGAACGAATAAAAGTAAAAAGGCTATCTCCGGTTTGGGTTGTTCCGTCTGTTGTATACGGATACGCTTCATCGTTTCACAATCTAACCTTTTATAATTTTTGTTGAAAGTACCGAACCAGGCATCCGAATGTTTACTGATTTCCAGTCCCCAGAAGCAACCACTCAATCTGAAATACAAGCAGCGGTTGAGCGTCGGCGTAACTTTGCGATTATTTCTCACCCTGACGCCGGTAAAACGACGCTGACCGAAAAGCTGTTGCTGTACGGAGGTGCGATTCACGAAGCGGGGGCGGTGAAGGCGCGTCGAGCGCAAAAAAAGGCAACTTCTGACTGGATGGAGATGGAGCAACAGCGAGGAATTTCGATTACCTCGACGGTGTTGCAGTTTGCATATCACAACTGTCAGATTAATTTGCTGGATACTCCGGGACACCAAGATTTCAGTGAAGATACGTATCGGACGCTGGCGGCAGCAGATAATGCGGTGATGCTGATTGACGCAGCGAAAGGTTTGGAACCGCAAACACGGAAGCTATTTGAAGTATGCCGGATGAGAAAAATCCCCATCTTCACTTTTGTGAATAAACTCGACCGCCCCGGACGGGAACCATTGGAACTGCTGGATGAAATTGAGCAGGAATTGGGATTGCAAACCTATGCCGTAAACTGGCCAATAGGAATGGGCGATCGCTTCAAGGGCGTCTACGACCGACGGCAGCAGAAAATTCACCTATTTGAGCGCAGCGCACATGGCAAGCGGGAAGCCCTGGATACCGTTGTAGACGTGGGAGATCCCCGAATTGAAGAACTGCTAGAGCAAGAACTTTACTATCAGCTCAAAGAAGATTTAGAACTCCTGGAAGGCGTTGGCTCAGAACTGGATCTAGACCTAGTTCATCAAGGCACAATGACGCCCGTGTTCTTTGGTAGCGCCATGACCAACTTTGGGGTGGAGTTATTTTTGGATGCTTTTCTCGACTACGCCCTCAAACCCGGTTCAAGGCTAAGCAGCAATGGGGCAATTCCACCGACTTATCCAGAATTCACTGGTTTTGTCTTCAAGCTGCAAGCCAATATGGACCCGAAGCACCGCGACAGAATAGCATTTGTCCGCGTCTGTACCGGCAAGTTTGAAAAAGACATGACGGTGAATCATGCCCGTACTGGCAAAACTGTTCGTTTGTCTCGTCCTCAGAAACTATTTGCCCAAGATAGAGAATCGATTGAAGAAGCGTATCCCGGCGATGTCATTGGATTGAACAATCCGGGCGTCTTTGCGATTGGGGATACGATTTATACGGGTCAGAAGCTGGAGTATGAAGGGATTCCCTGCTTCTCGCCAGAATTGTTTGCTTATCTGAAAAACCCCAACCCTTCTAAGTTCAAGCAATTTCACAAGGGCGTCTCGGAATTGCGGGAAGAAGGTGCAGTGCAAATCATGTACTCCGTGGATGAAGGCAAACGCGACCCAATTCTAGCAGCGGTGGGACAATTGCAATTTGAGGTAGTGCAATTTCGCTTGCAGAATGAATACAGTGTTGAAACTCACACAGAATTATTGCCTTATAGTGTGGCTCGTTGGGTAGCCGGTGGCTGGGAGGCTCTGCAAAAAGTGGGACGTCTTTTCAACACCGTAACGGTGAAGGATAGCTGGGGGCGTCCGGTGCTGTTGTTCCGAAACGAATGGAATTGTCAGCAGGTGCAAGCGGATCATCCAGAGTTGAAGTTAAATTCTGTAGCGCCTGTAGCGGCGGGGCAACAACCAGTAGATTTTTGACCCAAGCGCTTGGTGAAAGCCAATACCTCACTGGTTTCCTGGGTCATGATTGATGTTTCCCAGCCTGAAACAGGCTGGGTGCCACTGTCCCGCCGGAGCCGGATATCAAAAAAGGTGGACACTTGCCCACCTTACCTACTCTCATCTTCCGTTTTATCTAGAAAGGGCGGGGTTTCCCCGCCCCTACTATTAGGCGTTCGTGTTAATACTCAGCAGCACCTCACCTTTGATCATCCGTTGGGCGGCATCGAGGAGCGCTTCTTCCAGATAAGGCTTGGTAAAGTAGCCCTTGGCTCCCAACTGAGCTGCCATTTGCTGGTGCTTGCTAGCGCCACGAGAAGTTAGCATGGCTACCGGCAGATGGTTGAGGCTGGGGTCTTTCTGAATCCGTGAGAGCAACTCCAGTCCGTCCATGCGAGGCATTTCAATGTCGCAGAAGACAATCTCGCAAGGCAGACCCGACCGAAGTTTATCCCAAGCTTCTTGACCGTCACGGGCTTGTTCCACTCGGTATCCTGCCTTGTTAAAGGTCATGGAGAGAAGTTCGCGCACCGTAATTGAGTCATCTACAATCAAGACCATCGGATCGGTCTTCACTGCTGGAGCCTCTACAGGAAGGGAAACACCCGCCTTATCCCACAGAGAAACGTTACGGTCTTTGCCAATCCGACCCGTCGCTAAGTCAATCAGCTCTAGAACGTCAGCAATGGGCATGATCCGACCATCCCCTAAGACAGTAGCACCTGCGACGCCTAGGGGCTTGGGCACAGGGCCTTCCAGTTGCTTAATCACAATTTCTTGTTCTCCCAGCACCTGATCTACTTGGACGGCGATAAAATTGCCAGCACTGCGTAGCACGACAACCGAAATCATGTCATCTTCCCTGTTTCCACCATAAACGGTGCCTCGACTGAGGTGACGCTGGTAGGTCAGTAGTTCCTCTAGAGGTTGGAAGGGCATGAGAGAGTCGCGCCAAGAGATACAGGTCTCACCTTCTGAGTTCGTTTGAATGCGGTCTTGGGGCACATCCAACATATCTTCCACCCCATCCATCGGGAAGGCAATGCGAGCTTTGTCACTCAGGCAACAAAGTGCTTTGCAAATACTTAAGGTAAGGGGCAGACGAACGGTAAAGGTAGTGCCCTTGCCTAGGGTGGAGTCTGTTGTGATTACACCGCGAATTTCGTTCAAACTGGTGCAAACCACATCCATCCCGACGCCGCGACCTGAGAAGTCATCGGCTTTGTCTTTGGTACTAAAACCAGGATGGAAGAGCAGATCGTAGACTTCCAGACGGGTCATGGACTTGGCTTCAGATGCGGTAATCAGCCCTTTTTCGACTGCCTTTGCCTTTACCCGTTCTGAATCAATGCCTGCGCCATCATCCGAGACGGAGATAACGGTTTGGTTGCCTTGATGGAAGGCTCGGATGGTAATCCGACCTACGGGAGGCTTTCCAGCGGCTATACGCACTTCTGGCGGTTCAATGCCGTGAGTGATGGCATTGTTCACCAGGTGCGTCATCGGGTCGTAGAGGTGTTCTAGGATCACTTTATCGATCAAGGTTTCCCGACCCTCAATTTGTAGCTCGGCTTGTTTGCCGCACTTCAGAGAAATCTCGCGGACGGCACGGGGCAAGCGGTCGGCAGTTTGGGCAAAAGGCACCATGCGCGATCGCGTCAATCCTTCTTGCAACTGAGTCGTCACCTGCCGCAGCATCCGGGCGACCTGGTCAGTTTCATCAACGAGGAATTCAATGTCAGCCGCCGACTCTCGGACGCGGACAATTAGCTCAATGATTTCTTGGGAAAGGCTGTGGAAAGGCGTAAACAGATCGAGTTCCAATTCACCCAAACCAAAACGGCTGTTGGCGGGAGCCTCCTGCGCTGCCGACGTATGGTCAGGTCGGGCGTTGAACCGATTGCTTTGACGACTGGCGAGTAGAGAGCTTTCTAGGAGCGATCGCTCATACCGATCCTGCATCCTCGCTCCCACGTCACTGAGTTGCTGTACCTGGTGCAGCAAGTTATCCAGAAATTGTCGCAGGCGTTCTTGATCCTGTTCCAAAGTGTTCCGGTTCACCACTAATTCCCCCACCAGGTTGCTGAGGTTGTCTAGGTGCTTAACCGGCACCCGCATGGTCTGTTCAAACACTTTAACCGGACGGGGACGATTAACCGGGCGAACTTGGCCTGGGCTTGTTTTCACACTACGTGGCCCACCCATCGTCTCCTCAGCCTGTCCCAACAGTTCCTCCAAATCCCCAAATCCATCGTCAAGGGCGTCTGCGGATGTAGCTGTTTCAGCTATCGGCTTCGTAGGAGAACGCTGCGATTGAGCAAATTGAGGAACAAGCTGAGGTTCATCATCCCCCAAGAGAGCTTCCAAGTCAGCAAACTCATTCATGTCTTCTGCATCAAAAGCCGCTGGCACGGATTCCTCTTCGCCTAGCAGTGCTTCCAACTCGTCAAACTCATCGTTACTTGCCAAGTTAGATGCTGGTTCTGCGAACACTTCCTCACCCAACATTGCCTCTAATTCGTCAAACTCATCGTTTTCCACTAATGAGATGGCTAAGTCTTGGTCTTGTTCTCCAACTGTCTCTAGCAAAGACAACTCATCTAAAACAGCAGCCTCTGAAGGATTTGCAATCTCTTGTTGTTCTGTCACTAAGTCCCAGAGATCGTCAACTTCCTTCAACTCATCTGCGTCAGACGCTTGGTTTTCTGAAGGAATTTCTCCAATTAACAGATTCTCTTCAAAATCCAATCCATCCCCAAACTCTACTGGTTCGCTACCTAAGAGATCCTCTAACTCGGAAGCTGCCTCTTGAGACACCGCTGCTGAGTCGATTCCCCACTCGGCATCGTCCATGTCGCTGCTAAATAGGTCTAAATCTGCTAATTCCAGCGCTTCTGGAGTCGATGCAGATGATGCTTCTTCTCCAAACATCGCTTCCAGATTCTCTGACTCCACTGGCACCGCAGCTAAGTCGATTCCCCACTCAGCTTCCGTATCGTTACTGCCAAATAGGTCTAGGTCTGAATCTGCTAATTCCAGCGCTTCTGGAGTTGGTGCTTCTTGTTCCCCAAACATCGCTTCCAGATTCTCTGACTCCACCGGCACCGCGGCTAAGTCGATTCCCCACTCAGCTTCCGTTTCGCTGCTAAATAGGTCTGAATCTGCTAATTCCAGCGCTTCTGGAGTCGGTGCAGATGATGCTTCTTCTCCAAACATTGCTTCCAAATTCTCTGGGGCTTCCGCAGGCACTGCTGCTAAGTCGATTCCCCACTCGGCATCGTCCATGTCGCTGCTAAATAGGTCTGAATCTGCTAATTCCAGCGCTTCTGGAGTTGGTGCAGGTGCTTCTCCAAACATTGCTTCCAGATTCTCTGACTCTACCGGCACCGCGGCTAAGTCGATTCCCCACTCGGCTTCCGTTTCGCTCGTTTCGCTGCCAAATAAGTCTGAATCTGCTAATTCCAGCGCTTCTGGAGTCGGTGCAGATGATGCTTCTTCTCCAAACATTGCTTCCAAATTGTCTGACTCCACCGGCATCGCGGCTAAGTCGATTCCCCACTCAGCTTCCGTTTCGCTGCCAAATAAGTCTGAATCTGATAATTCCAGCGCTTCTGGAGTCGATGCAGATGATGCTTCTTCTCCAAACATTGCTTCCAAATTCTCTGGGGCTTCCGTAGGCACTGCTGCTAAGTCGATTCCCCACTCAGCTTCCGTTTCGCTGCCAAATAAGTCTGAATCTGATAATTCCAGCGCTTCTGGAGTCAATGCAGGTGATGCTTCTTCTCCAAACATTGCTTCCAGATTCTCTGACTCCACCGGCATCGCGGCTAAATCGATTCCCCACTCAGCTTCCGGTTCGCTGCTAAATAGGTCTGAATCTGCTAATTCCAGCGCTTCTGGAGTCGGTGCAGATGATGCTTCTTCTCCAAACATTGCTTCCAAATTGTCTGACTCCACCGGCACCGCCGCCAAGTCGATTCCCCACTCAGCATCGTCCATGTCGCTGCCAAATAGGTCTGAATCTGCTAATTCCAGCGCTTCTGGAGTTGGTGCAGGTGCTTCTCCAAACATTGCTTCCAGATTCTCTGGGGCTTCCGCAGGCAACGAGGAATCTAAGAGATCCTCATCAAGCTCGAAAGCTGCGTCCACAGGTACTGCTGCTGAGTCGATTCCCCACTCAGCGTCGAATTCAGTAGCTAACAGATTTTCTTCATTTAAATCCAGCGCATCCAGCGCATCGGTACTGGAAGATGGCTCATCGCCTAACATTGTTTCTAGATTTTCTGCGGCATCCAGAGATTCTTGAGATGTTTCCTCTGACGGCAGCTCTAAAAACGCATCGGTTGTAGCGAAGAAATCATCGGAGGCGTCTGCCGAAACAAGGGACTCTTCCTGACTAGGATCGAACAAACTGGATAACGGCTCGCCTAGGCTAGCATCAAAAGCATCTGTATTTCCATCGGATAGGCTCATGCTGGCAAAGTCCAGAGAACTATCCCACTCAGTTGTTGCAGTTGCTTCTGGCTCTGCCTCAAAGAAGTTATCTAATGCGTCAAGTTGGGGCACTTCATGGCTTTCCCCATTCATGTCAAGAGATTCATCTAAAGATGCGAATTCTGTTGTTTCTAGCTCTGCTGCTTGCGACCCAAAGAAATCACCTAACTCATCTACCGAGACAGTTTCGGTAAGATTAGGAACAGCGTTTAGCGCCCCATTCGCATCTGCATCTTCTTGTAGCGCTAGGTTCTCGATCTCGCTACCAGTGCTTTCCGCTTCACTTTCCCAATCCAGGCTAAAGGGACTGGTTTGTGGATTGTCCAACTCCAACAAGTCCAGTGCTTCTTCGTTCCTTGCGTCTGAGGCGCTTGTATCCAGTGCAAATGCATCTGGAGACGCCCAATTGCTGGGAATATCTAAATCGTCTAAAGCTGAGAATGGCTCTTCAACCAAAGTTTCATTGAACTCCAGTTGGTTTTCCCAATCTTCTAGGTCTTCTCGTGCCGTTCCTGGCATTTGAGCTGCTGTTACTTCTGAGAAGCCCGCGGGTTGGATTGTCTCGTCCCACGCCAAGTCTGTTGCTGACCAATCCTCTAGGAAAGCTCTGTCAACGCTGCTTGTACTGGCATCGATATCTTCCACACCTGGTATGGCAGGCCAATTAAAGTCGAGGTTAACATCTCCTACCGCATCCGCTTCGATTTCGGGTGCGATCGCTTCTGACTCAAAGGGAGTTCCTATTGCTGCACTCAAGTCCAGCAAGTCGTTTGTCTCGTTTCTTGGCATCGTTTCTTCAAGCCACAGATCTGTGTTGTCATCCAACATCAGTTCATCGAGAACATCGCCATTGTCTGCTCTGGCGTGTGGGGTTTCAAACAGATCCAAGTTGCTAAAGTCGGGTTCTTCTTCCCAACCTGCTGCCGTTAAATCAACTTCATCTTCCAACAGGCTCCCCATCTCCAAATCGCCTGTCAAAGCTGTACTCGTACTCTGCTCATCCTCAAACACAAAATCTGGTAAATCGTTACCAGTCGTGGCGATTGGCTCGGCGGCAGCAACACTATCGAGTACCTGCAAATCCTCGCTCGACCAATCTGTAGTCCAGTCCGACCCTTCTGTAGACATGATCGATGGAGTTTCTAACTCTTCTGAAACTTCCTGGTTGCTGTTCTCGGCTGCTTCGCCAAACAGCGTTCCTGTTGTCATCAATTCCCAGTCTGACGACTCCTGACTCGCTGCTGCCTCGATCGAGTCATTTTCGTTAGTATCTATACCCGCAGCACCAAACAGATCTTCATCCGAATCCAACTCTAACGCTTCAGATTCTGTCGCCAAGAGTGCCAAGTCTAAATTCTCAGAGGTAAGAATGCCTAATAAATCTTCATCTGTAGCAGCCGCAAGCGACTCGCTTAAAAGGTTGGCATTCTCCTGTTGCTCAAAGCCTTCATCTTCTAAGAAACTGTCACTCCAGAGATTGGCTAAATTCTCTGATGGGGTTGCTTCTGAAGCTGCGCTTGGGGCATCTGCCGCAAACAGCAGGTCAGAAAAATCATCATCTCCATTTCCATCTCCATCTAACACGCTACCTGCGAACAATTGTGTAGCATCTTCCCGTTCGCTTTCGGCTGAAGGCGTTTCGCCTTCCTCTACTAAGTCTTCTCCAAATCCAAATAAAGTTAAATCATCTTCCTCGGTTGCTGAAGTGGCAGATTTTCCTAACCCATCTGTATCACCACCCAGTAAGTCAGAAAAGTCGTTTTCTTGTTCAAGATTCAACCATTCCTGACGCTCTGTGCCCATATTCTCTGCCCCATCGCCAATGACTTGTTCTTCTTGCCAGGTTTCATCCAGATCCGGGGCTTCCCCTTCAAACAAATCAGCAAGGCTATTGAGTTCTGCCATGCCGACTTCCGGCCCGTTGGGATCGGCTGGATGATTGGCAGATTCCTTACCCCGAGATGATTTGATACTCGGTTGAGAGAACGTCGTATCTGAATTCGCGGAGGTGAAGGAGGGTTCTTTCAAACCAGCCCCCGATTCACCAGCCGCAAACCGTTCTTCTTGGATAAACGTCTCTGAGTAGTTGAAACGGTCGGTTGCTTTTGGTCGGCTTTGACGGGTTCCGGCTTCTGCTGGGGTCATAGAATGCTGCGATTGTACAGACGCGATTCGGGTCTGTAAATCGGCAGTCGTTGCTCCAGCTAGTTCTTGGGCTGAATAGATGAGCGCGGGTTCGGCATCCAGTTGCTCCAAAAGCGATGGAGTGGCGGAGGATGGTAGGAGTGCCTTGAGCTGGGAACTCGGCTCAATTGAGCTAGCGCGACCTGCTAGCACCAGCTCTTGGGCTTGTTTAATTTCTTTAATAACGACAGTAGCCAGAGTGCGATAGGAATTTTCTGGATTTGCGATCGCGCTTGCCGAAGCCTGAATCAGTTCTGACCACTTCGGGCATTCATATTGTTCGCCCATCCGTTCCAAAGAGCCGCAGATTTCCTGAAGCTGTTGTCTGCATCTGGGTTGGTCGGTTTGTTTAAATAGCTGCAACATTTCGCGCAGCTGGTTGAGTACGTCGCTTTGAAAGCGTTTTTGGGCTTGCCCATCTCGAAGGTAGCCGCCTGCCGCCGTTGCCGCCCCTGTCTCTTGAGCGCCGCTAGCCGCCTCTAAGGAGACATTCCCGCCAGCCCCATTCACTAGGAATGCCATATGCTGGTTCAGTTCCTCAAACACTGGCTCGACGCCTGACATGATACCGTTAGCAATTTCCTCAGTCAGACCAAATGGGCCACTGAGTTGTTCTATCAGTTCCTTGAGGGTATCGGAAACCTTCAAAAAGAGGGACTCTAGTTTTTGGTCAATCTTCACCGGACACTCTTTGAGGACTTTGAAGCAGTCTTCTAAGCGGTGGGAGGTTCTCTGAATACTGTTGATTCCCAGCATTGCCGCCCCGCCTTTGACCGAATGGGCGGCGCGGAAAACTTCATTCACCATTTCAGAATCTTCAATGGTGCTTTGCAGATTCACCAATCCCTGTTCAATGGTATTGAGGTGGTCTTTCGCCTCCTCAATGAAGTAGCCCATGATTCGCTGTTGTTGCTCCGGCTGCATAGCAGTATCCTTCGAGAGTGCTGAGTGCTATTGACGCCCATACGGCGGCTTCCCGTAGGGAGTGCTGAGTAGGAGAAAGAAGATTTTTTCTCCACTAGATTGCTTTTAATGTACCCAATCTATACAGAATCGACATCATTGATTTTTGCCCGATTTGTAGAAACCCGATTAATCGCGTTTCCAGGGTGATTTTCAGTCGTTTTTGCCCCACAATTTCTGATTTCTCAATTTATTTCCCCTCCGTAGCTTCGATGCGGAAGCGTTCGACGGAAGTTAGCAGGTCTCGTGCCACTCCGACCAAGTTTTGCAGCGCAGTGGATACCCGTTGCGCTTCCTGGGAAGTTTCTTGTGCGGTCAGTTCCACCGATTGCATCACCTGGGCAACAGCAGAAGAAGTTTCTGTCTGTTCCACTGTGTCAGCAGTAATCGAGCGAACCAGGGCGTCGATCCGATTTGACACCTGAATGATGTCTTCCAAACTCCGCTTTGCCTGTTCTGCTCGCTTCGTTCCATCAATTACCTGTTGAGTGCCTTCCTCCATTGCCATCATCACCGAACCCGTTTCGCTCTGGATTTGCAGCACAATCTGTTCAATTTCCTTCAAAGCTTTCGCAGCTCGGTCTGCAAGTTGTCGCACTTCATCTGCCACCACAGCAAAGCCCCGACCCGCCTCACCGGCGCGTGCTGCTTCAATACTGGCATTGAGTGCTAGGAGGTTGGTTCGGGAAGCGATCCCTGAAATTAACGCGACAATCTTAGAAATTTCCTGGGAAGATTCAGCAAGGCGTTTAACTTTTCGAGTCGTTTCTGCAACGGTTTCCCGAATTTGCAGAATCCCTGCCACCGTTCGTTCTACAGATTCGCCACCCTTCAAGGCTGTGGCAGAGGCGGCGCGGGCGACTTCTTCTGCTTCTCTCGCATTTTCGGCAACCCGCTGAATCGAGCCAGTCATTACCTGAACCGAGTTGAGAGTTACCGCCAGCTCTTCTGCCTGTCGCAGCGCATCGGAAGACAAACCGCGAGCAAATACTTCACTGTCAGTCGCTCCTCTACTGACTTGTCGAGCCGCCATCTTCACCTGTTGAACGATTTCCCGCAGGTTTTGAATGGTCAGGTTAAAGGAGTCGGCAACAGCTCCCAAAACGTCTGCGGTGACTTCTGCCTGCACGGTCAGATCCCCACGGGCAGCACCTTCTACATCATCCAGCAGCCGAATCACTTGACGTTGCAAGTCTTCTTTTGCTTGTTCTTGCTCTTCAGCTTTGCGTTGAGCTTCGGATGTAGTGGTCAGGATGACGCGAGCCATTTGGTTGAACCCAGCGGCCAGGGAACCGAATTCGTCTTCCGAGTAAACGGTTGCCTGGGCATTAAAGTTGCCACCAGAGACAGACTCAAACTGGGCTTGGAGGTCTTCGGTGGTTTTTTTGATTTGCCGAGTCGTGATTCGTCCTAAAGCCAGGGTAGTCCCAAAGGTGGCGGCACCCGCTGCCAGACTCATCACCCAGCTGGTGTTACGGAGGTGGGAGATTGTAGTGTTTTTACTGTCTTGGGGAGCAGCACTCGCGGAGATGAAGCTGACAAGTGCAACGACAACGGCGGAGACAATTCCGGCAGCGGCGGCAGAGATCAGCGGCTTTTTACTCAGAGGGGCGTTTTCAAAGGCAGCCAAAGGGCCTTGTTCAATGGTGACATTTGGCTCTGCTTTGGAGCCTTCTGGAGTAAAGGAAATCGTTCCGGGGCTTTGTTCGGAGGTTCCGGTGATGCTGAATTCATCATCGTGAACGCCCAAGTTTGAACTTCCGGAGGATTCGGTAAAAGTTCGTGTCTCTACTTTCCGCTTGGAATCTCCAGATGCCCGTCTTGAAGAGGTTCCCAAGTCGGAAATTCCTGCGGAGAATCCTTGGCTATTGCCTTCTGAATGGGACAGATCGAAATCCGGAATGCTCCCTAAATCGTCTCCAAAATCACCAAATTCGTCTAAGAAGTCGCTGCTACTTTCATTGAGCCGGTTGCGCTGTTGATTTTCTGAGGAAAACGAGTCATAGCCAATGGCATCGTCAAAGGCTTCAAAGTCAAATTGGTCATTTCGGGTATTCCCGTTTTGATCGGAGTGGGCGACATAAGTAGCATCGTCTTCGTAGGGATGAGTCTCAAAGGGGCGGTGACGGGATCGGGTGGGATCGTTGCTACTGGTATAAGGTTCGGTATCGCCTAAGGCATCCTGACTGTCATATCCGAAACTTTCCTCCTCTGTTCTTCTGGATTCCAGCTCTCCGGATCTCATTAACAGTGTTTCGTCTTCCAGAGGAAAGTAATTGAAATTGGGTTCTTCTAAAGTGTCGGAAGGATTAGGAATTTCAAATGTCGAATTGTCATTCTCGAAGTTGCCCGATGGCATTTGAAATTCACGCTCCCCCGTTTGATCGAAGTCAGTAAAGGCGTCGAGCGGAAATGCCTCTGCATCAAAATCTGTATTGGTTGCGGGCGCTCCAGTCTCGTCATCCAGAGAACTGGGCGACCATGATTGTGCAAAGGGGTCGTGATAGGCTTCTGGTGTTTGTGCTGTTGCACTATCTGTATAGTCCGAGCTGACAAACGGATTTGCCGCTGAGTAAGACTCTATATCCTGAAAATCTCCAGAGTCAAAATCATCTAGAGAAGAGATGTCCTGGGTTGCTATCTCTGGTTCTTCTAGGGATGGCCATGCTGCGTTGGCTTCTGGAATCGCATAATCATCATGGTTGAGTGCAAATTCGTCTGGTTGCAACTCGCCACCAACCGGATCGGAAGTTGCACCAACCGATTCGGAGTAGTTTTGGCAAGAGAGGGCGTATTCTATTCCGTTGTTGGCACAATCGATAAACTCTTGGTCGTCGGTGAGCTGAGGCACCAACTCGTATTGTTCTTGCGCGATCGCGTACTGCTGTAATCCATAACAGTAAATATGACCCCGTAGAATCCGAGCATTTGGGTCATTGGGAAAATTTTCGACTAACCGATCGATGATGGCAGCTGCCTCTTCGTAGTTGCCCAGCGTGTAGGCCGAAAATGCGTGTTGATATTCTTGTGTGTAATCTGTACTTGATTTCATTTGCTTCCCCCAAAACAAGTAAAAATTAAAAATTAAAAATTAAAAAATTCATTTTGCCTTTTTGCTTTTTAATTTTTAATTGATTTCATGCTGCCCATCGCGCTGAGCGAACAATTGCGACTTGGTCTAATAGTCGGAGAAACTGATTTTTCTCTTTGTCTAATAACCACTCACCCTTAAGAAAAGGTGCCATACTGTCTGGAACGTTAGTAAGCATCTGTACCTGATCGATATCGAGCCAGTCCATGCCGACAATACGCTCAACGGCTAAGCCTAACATGGTGTCCTGGTCTTCAACGGCAATCACTGGAATCTCAGGTTTATCTGTGTTCAGGGCAGATGAATCCCCTAAAAACTGCCCGAGGTCTGCGACCCAAATCACTTGCCCGCGCCAGTTCAGCGTTCCTAACAGGAGGGGAGAAGCGTTGGGAATTGGAGTAATCCTGTCTGGTGATGGAGAAACCACTTCACGGATTCCACTGGCTCCTAGGGCAAATTCGTTACCGGATGGAACGTAAAACCGCAGGTGTAATTCACCTTCAGGACTCTCTAGTTCCTGAAATCCGGGTGAGTGATCTTGACCGCTGCCTGTTAAAAAGTCCGGATTGCCGACCATTCTATCTCCTTAGCTGTTAACTGTTAGCTGTTAGCTTTTGTTACTTCTCGAAACCTAAAAGCTACTAGAACTTTGGAGGTTAGTAGTTTTGGGCTAATGGCTAATGGCTTGTTAGCCTCGTAGCAGCTGTTTGACCGTCCCTATTAGCTCGGTTGGCTGAAAGGGTTTGGCTATATAAGCGTCTGCACCTTGTTTCATCCCCCAGTAGCGGTCAAATTCTTCTCCTTTCGACGAACACATTACCACAGGAACATTCTGGGTTTTTGGGTCGGCTTTGAGCCGACGACATACCTCATAACCGTTCATTCGGGGCATGACAATATCCAATACCACTAAGTCGGGACAAGACTTGAGAATTTGTTCCAAGGCTTCGACACCATCAGTGGCAATCGTTACAGTTAACCCACTTCCCTTGAGGAGGTCTGAGATCATTGCCCGTTGTGCGGGACTGTCTTCTACAACCAGAACTACACTCATAACTCCCTACCTACCTGTCTGCCGGTTCAAACATGAACGCTCGTAAGCCACGATTGGTTCACCCCTCAACCATGTCATGACTTAAGTATCCCATCTAACTTTAGACTCCTGTACGGGCGCTGTTTACGAGATATCTCCCCTGCTTTGGAGAGTCGCTGGTAAACGATTGCCCCCACGACTTGCTTAGTATCTGTAGTCGGTAGCCCGTCGTTGATAGTCCCTAGTCCATAGTCTATTCCTAATTTCATCATTGAATGAAGCCCCGCCTTATCGGTGGGGCAATTTTACCCGACTCGTACATCTGTTTCTTCTATCTCTCGATTTAACTCTGTAGGGTCTAAAGGTTCTGATATCGTTGATTCCTTTTCACCAGGGCCAATATATCTCTCTAGTAGCATTAATAACTCACTTTCTCCAAAAGGCTTGGTTAGGTAGTCGGTTGCGCCTACCATCCTGGCTCTGACTCGATCGATAAATCCATCTTTGCCAGTCAGCATGATGATGGGGGTCTGTCGAAAAGCGGTTGATTTCCGGAGCATGGCACAAATCTCATAGCCTTCGAGGTCGGGCATTGCAATATCACAAAGAATCAAGTCGGGTTTGAGTTGGAAGACGAGACTGAGTGCTTTGAGAGAATTGCTAATCGCGGTTGCCTCATAACCTTGTGGTTTTAGGATATATTCGACGGTTTTACCGATGGCAACGTCATCATCGATACAGACAACGCGAGGAATTTTGTTGGCTGGGGTCGAATCGGATTCTATGCTAATTCCGACTCGGCGACTGGCTGCTGTTTCGTCGCTGGTACAACTTTGCAGTTGTACCCAACCTTGTTGTACATAGGGATAAATGGCTCTTGCCACGGTTAAAATTTCACGATTCAGATATCGGGCTAGCTGCCGTAGGGAGGTTTTTCCATCTAGCTGGCGATCTAGGGTTTTAAAAGCATTTTCTGGCAGGGCAGCGCGTAAAGAAACTGCATCGGCAATGACTGGGCAGTGATTGGGAGATTGAATGTGGGGATGAAATTGTTTCCATTCCTGCACCTGCTTCATGATCTTGGCGACGAGGGGGGCAATTTCTAGGGTGGTAAGTTGCGGTGCTAGCGCTGGGCCAATGTCGAAGATGAAGGAGCCTTGATGAAGGCTGAGGAGGTCGAATAAGGTTTCATGCACCATACTGCGGATGATGCTGCGCCCTTGAGCAGGGGTCAAAATATGATTTTCCAACAGTGCCCACAAGTAGCCGTATTCGGGCGCATTAATCGCATCAATTAAGGGGACTTCCAGAGTTTTGAGGGAGGTTTCGGCTCGATAACGGCGTAGGTAGTCGCGCAAACGCAACAAACTGCCGGTTCCATCGCTAGCATAGGCGATTTGTCCGTTGAGGAAGAAGACAAACCAAAACGGCCCTGGTTCTTTGAGTTTCGCGTCTCGGTAGGGGATGCTGGTACGTCGCGCCCCTACATGCTCACCAGTTCCTTGGACGGGTGAGCTGTATGCCTCCACGAATAATTCACCTGTTCGCTGACCTAATTCGATCAGTTGCAGGATGCTGCGTATATCAATTTCATTTAACGTTCCCTGCATGTAATGAAAATGCGCTCCTAATAACCGTTTGAATCTGAGTTAATGTTGCATTTGTCAAGTTTTACGCGGTGCCTGCTATAAAAATCTTTACAATTAGGTAGTTTTTCTTTGAGTAAAGGATGGAGCCAGATAATACAGTACCAGGGAAAGAGATTCTGGCGAAGGCACAATCTTTACTGGCAGAAGTCAAACCCATGCAAGTGATTTGTCTGGTTGCTTTTGCCTGGGTTCAGTTAGCAATGGAACTAGCCGAGAATTGTCTGTGGCAGGATTGCCTAGGATTCAAGTTAAATATTAAATAAGAAAGAAATCGAAACATATTTAGTTTAATTTAAGACTTGACGTGGCTGCCAACACGGGCTAAATTACGGAGTCTTCAGGGAGAAACTGACCAAAAGGCGATCGCGTTTTAGATTGGGGTGTGAATTCAAAGGTGGAAGTGCCTCGTGGGTCGGCACTTCCACAACAAGGTCTGAAAAGGTTAGGATCGTTCTGGTATGAAGCCTGGGCGAGAATTATGGCGGTATGGCTCTGGTGGGACCAGAGATCGGTCAACAAGCGGGCACAAGATACATCAAGAGGACCATCAGCGTGCTGTATCTAGCAGAAGTACAAAAAAAGAGTGGCGGTGTTTTTGGTGGTGGCAAGGCCGAACTAAAACTGCTGGCTTGTCAGCAGAATGACCAGAGTTGGCGTGCTGCGTCTGATGAAGTGATTTCCGCTCCTGAAGAAGCCAATAATTTTAATGGTGGCGTCTTGGTGCTGGTTGAGCTAAGCGGGAATCGCCAAGTGCAGCGTCCGCCGACAGAGGCGGGGCGTCAGTTGGTGAATATTTTGCAGAATTTCTCTCGCCAACTGGAAAAGTCGAAAACTCAGGAAGAAGAAATTGAACAGTGGAAGCAGTCGCTGACTTATCAGAGTCAGGAGCTAAACCGGCGCGAAATGGAAATGGAAGCGCGGGTGGAACAGCTGCAACAGTTGGAGGAAGACTTTGAACGGTTGGAGGCGCAACGTCAAGAAATTGACAGTTCGCGGGAGGAAATTGAGCGACTGCGGGAAGAGTGCGATCGCAACCGCATCGAGATGGAGGGAGCGTGGGAACACTTGCGGGGCGAGCAGCGGCGCTTGGAGGAACGACAGGCGGAGTTCCAACAAGGAACGGTATTAGATGAGGAGCAAGGTCAAAAGATTCGGGAATTACTAGATCGTTTAGCTTCGGCGATCGCTCCTACGGAAGCAGTGCGAGAACAACTGAATCTGGCTTTTGAAATTGTCAACGGGCAGCAGGGAACCCTAGACCAGCACTGGCAAAATCTGGAGCAACAACGCAACAATGCCCAACAGAAGCAAGCGGAAGTAGACCAGCAAACTCAGGAACTGCAAAGGCGCACGGAGGAGTTAAAGCAGGCTCAAGAGGCTCTGGAAAAAGTGCGTTTAGAGCGGATGGTGCTTCAAAATTCCCTGGAGATCAAGCAGGAGTATGCTCAGATGCAGAGTCTCCAGTTGCGAAATCAGGAGGAGCTGTACGAGCAACTTCACCGTCTGGCAACAACTTCAACGGGTGTCAAAATTAGCCAAAAGGTCGATCTGGAAGCGCTGGAGAAAATGCCCCTAGGCGAGCTGCAAGAAACCGTGCAAAATCTTCAGCAAGATTTGGAAAAAGTGATGCGCTTTGTCAATGACCAAGAAGAAGAGTTGACCTTGCAGCGTCAAACGGTTGAGGAATTGCAGACGAAGATCGAGCAAGCCAGCGAGTATGACCGCCTCAGTTTGGAAAATGAGCTAGCAGAGGAGCAGGATTGCTACCAAATGCTGGATGAAACGCTGGTGGGCCAACGCATCTACCTGCGGGAGCGAGAAGAAGTTTTAAATCAACACTTGCGGGTGCTGCGGCGACGGCAAGGGATTGTGGACAATGAAGGGCAGGACAATCAAAAGATTGACTTGGGTCCGGTTCTGAGTCAGTTGGAAGGACAACGACAACAACAGGCAGAGGAACTACAAAAGCTGGAAAGCCAGATTGAGCAGGTGCGGATGAGCATTCAGCAAGCTCAAGGCATGATTGACCATCAAGCTGGCGAACAGGAGCAAGAGCGCCAGCAGATTAAGCAGCTAGAGCAGAAATTGCAGGAAATGAGGGCGGCGGCGGCGGAACTCGTGGGCAAGGTAAATACCTATCAGGAAACGCTACAGCCAATGCAGGATCGCCTGAATGAGATGCGGCAGAAGTTGGAGGCAATCGTGGGGACGTTGGCTCAGGTTCAGGAAACGGGTGACTATCAGCTGCAATCAATTACTGAGATGCGGCAAGTTCTCCTCACCTTGATCGGTGGTTAGTTGAATGTGGCATGAGAATTAAAAATTAAAAATCCAAAATTAAAAATGAATCGTTCTGAATTTTTAATTTTGGATTCTTAATTTTTAATTGAAATCCAAACTCCATCGACTTGTGCGATCGCACCCCCAGGAAAGGGATCGGTTTGAGAGCGGTTGGGGGCTGTAATTAAGGCAGTCAGTTTTTCGATTTGCTCGAAGCTGGGGGCGATGGGTAGAACTGAGGCGAGGAAGTGCCGCATGACGCGACGTTGCAGGGCTAGGGGGGCTTGACGCAATACGAAACGATTGAGTCTTTTGTTAGTGTTGAGTGTTGTAGAGCCGTCTCCCTGCCCATGCTGAGAGATAAGTGGCGAGTCTTCGTTTTCTAGGGCTTGTTGCAGCAGCTTCTGAGCGGCTTCTTCAAGATATTGCACATCTGCCCGTAAAAGTTCCGCTGTCTTCGCCAGTGTTTGCTCAACTTGGGGGTTGAAGTGAGTTTGTAAGTATGGCAGTAACTCCTGGCGGATACGGTTACGGGCATACTTAAAGTCTTGATTGGTGGAATCTTCCCAAACGGGAATCTGAAATTCTTGGCAAAATTGAGCGGTTTGTGCCCTAGTGACTTCTAGAAGAGGGCGCACCAGTTGCAGTGTTGGATGCAGTGTTGGAGTCAGCGGACGCTGCCAGGTTAGGGCTTGTAATCCATCGGCACCACTGCCGCGCATCAGGTTATAAAGGAGGGTTTCGGCGCGATCGCTCGCTGTATGACCTGTGACAATGTATGGGAAATTGTTGGTTTGGGCGATCGCACTCAAGGCTTGATAACGCCACTGCCGCGCCGCTGCCTCTGAGGCGATAGAGGGCATTTCTGGGGCGGTTTCTAAGTAAAAGGGGACTTGCCAGGTTTTAGCCAACTGTTCTACATGGTCGGCATTTGCTTGGGAATCCAGACGCCACCGATGATCGCAGTGAGCTATTCCTAACTGCCATCCCCACTTTGCCTGCAAATCCAGCAGTAATTTGATTAAACAGAGGGAATCTTGTCCCCCGGAGACTGCAACTAATAGCGGCTGGTTTCTCGGTAAGAGATGGCGATCGCGTAAAATTCGATGCAATTGGGCATGGAGAGGCGTCCAACTGGGAAGATTAGCCATTAGCTATCATCTTCTTTGAGTTGCTGACGAATATCCTCTAGTGGTGATTCTGGCTCATCAGGGCAAAATTCTAGACTTACTCTAACCTTTCCTTGTTTCCAGTTAGCACCGGGTTTTAGAACCTTGCAATCTATACCCTCACTAAACCACTTTATTTGCTCACCTGTTGCTCCTACCTGAGCCTGCATCTTGTTGATAAATTCACCCACTTGGAAAGTAGGGTGCTGAATTAAAAGTCTCTGAGTATTTGTATTGACACACAAAACATTGTCTGCTTCTATCCGCTCGAATCCATTGTTCATGTGAATCTCCAGTTCCAGCACTTGTTCTACATTTTTTCAGAAGTAGCCGCGAGTTTACTTGTTAGGCTGCGATTGGTTTTAATCAGTGCGATCGCTCGGTCGATAAACGTCACCAGGAGAGTGGTCGGGATTAATCTCAACCACCAAGTCTACCGTCCTAGGATTTCTCGTCAGCGGTTTGATAAATAACTCTGGGTGGAGCGATTTCCAGAAATACTTGACAAATTCATCAATTTCCGAATCTGTCATGCCAGATTTACCAGCAGCAATCATGTCGTGTTCTGCCTGCCGTCGCCACTGCACAGACAGACGATAATCAACGGGATACAGCATCATCAGCCGATCTAACCGTTCCCACAAAGGTACATAGTCCTGCAATCGGGCATTCATGTCACGGGCAAACGTTCGCTCAGTAGCGGTTACAATCGGCGGTGGCGCATTGTCAAAGGTAGCGGGGTCTATGGGACGGACGCCGACAAACCACCCTTCAAACAGGATGATATCGATGTTTTGGACAATTTCTGGCTGCGTCCTATCACCGGCACCTTCCCAGGCAGATTTATCAAAGCGGGGGACTGGAATCGGTTGCCCGGATGGCTGACGCAGACAGTCCAAAACGTCTAAACCCAATTGAATATCGTGGGTTCCGGGTGGCCCGCGCCAGATTAAGCGGGGGTCTTGCTTTCTTAAGGCAAGGCGATCTCGATAGGTTTTGTAAAGGTCATCCAAGGATAGGCTGAGTGTCGAGTTCCCTAGGTGTTTGAGAATTAAGGTAAGGACGGCTCCCAGAGTCGTTTTGCCAGTTCCCTGTCCCCCTAAAATTCCCTGGATGAGGGGGCGTCCTAACTGTTGCCGATCCTGCGCTAGTTTTGTGGCTAAGGGAAGCCAGAGGTTCCAAAGCGTTTCTAAACTAAGGACTAGGAACTGCGGGCTAAGGACTGAGGAAAGATGGGGATAGATTAAGAGGAACAAATGCGATCGCTTGCGGATGACTTCCTCCACATTGGCGGGTGCGATCCCAAAAGCTTTCGCCCGGAAGTCATCTGCTAGCGCCTGTGCTGCCAAATGTTCCAACTGTGCTGAAGTCGGCGTTTTTCTAGCGATCCAATCGTTAAAAATTTGGCGAAGAGAGTCCATCACGAACCAAGTTTAAAGGCTTCAATAAATAAACTGTAAGTCAGACCAATTTTCAGCGCATTCAACATTTCTGTCACTAATAAGCGGTTGGGAACGCCTTCACCTGTTGGCACAACTCGCCGGTTTCTGCCGTAAACGAACCGATTCACGGTTTCGGTGAAAAAAATTAAAAATCCAGCGGCAATCACATCCCAGTTAGCGGTTTGTCCCGCTGTTGTGGGAATAGCGGTTCCTAGAAACACGCCCACTAATAGGCTCATCACCACCAGCGATATCCGTCGCCAGGGATTGCGAAACCATCGCCTCAGCTGTTGGCTGACAACATCAAAGAGATTGTTGAGACGAGTCCTTTGCATCGTTGAGGCTGACTCCGAAGTAATGTCCTGCTTTCCAAAAGCTTTTTTTAATTATCTGATGCTCCTACCACTTCCTCGATTGGGAAGTTTTATAAAGCTGGAGGCGGCGATCGCGCTAAGCGCCGCCTTAATAAAGATTTGTGTTTGTAATATAGAGATTTATTTAGAATCAAAAAATTTCTTAAAAGTAAGGGCATTCTCAATACAGATGAGATGATGTGTCCGTGCCTTCTCCTATGCCAACCAGCATACAGATAGCCCTGGCAACGGTAATCAGGAGACAACTTAGGATTGGAGCGATCGCGCTGCGGCAATGGGGTAGCGATCGCTCCATTTTACATATCCAGCGTAGGTTTGCACTTACTCCAAATTCATTTTCTAATCGTGAGTAACTTATAAAACGCAATAAACAAAACTCAACACCTCTCATACGCTCTATAAGATTTAAAAATTGAATTCGGAGCTTATAGAAAAAAAGGTATCAATTCAATCTGTGTCAATTTCGCGACAACTTATGCCGGAGAAATTTCTCGAAAAAGCCTCCTCTCCTAGAATCTATCAATATCACACATCAATACTATACTTATCTAACTTCCAAAAAGAGCATCAACCTAACGGGTTATCAGCTTTCTCCTTTGCCCCTTCATGAAGGAGCCAAAACACTTATTTATCAGGGTATTAAAGAGGCTGAACTAACCTCTGTAAGTATAAAAGCCCTGAAAGCGGAATATCCCACTCTTGAAGAAATTTCTCGATTGAGACATGAATATAAAATTTTACGACCTTTGGATATAGAAGGGGTTGTCAAATCCCTGGCATTAGAAAACCATAACAACGGTCTAGCGCTGGTACTAGAATATTTTGATGGAGAATCTCTTGAAAAAGTTATCAATTCTCCCTTAGGGACTGATTTAACCCAGTTTCTTATGATTGCCATTCAGTTAGCAGATATCCTTGCCGCCCTGCATCAAAACCAGATTATTCATAAAGATATTAAACCCCACAATATCCTGATAAATTCTAAAAATGGTCAAGTTAAAATTATAGATTTTAGTATTTCATCGCGTCTTTCTAGAGAAACTCAGACACAAGGTAATCCCACTTTACTAGAAGGCACCCTTGCCTATATGTCGCCCGAACAAACAGGGAGAATGAATCGGTCGATTGACTACCGTACCGACTTTTACTCCTTAGGCGTCACCTTTTATCAAATGCTGACGGGAAATTTACCTTTCTCTTCTACTGACCCGCTGGAACTCGTTCATTTTCACATTGCTAAACAACCCGCTTCTCCCAACCAGCTCAATCCAAAAATCCCGGCATCAATTTCAGCGATTGTGATGAAATTATTAGCTAAAAACGCTGAAGCTCGATATCAAAGCGCCCAAGGATTAAAGGTAGATTTAGAAGAATGTTTCGTTCAATTGCAAAGACATGGCAAAAGTGAATACTTCCTTCCAGGTCAGCGAGATAAATCTGGGAAATTGTTCATCCCCCCAAAACTGTACGGTCGTGAAACTGAAGTAACCACCCTAATGGATGCCTTTGACCGAGTCAGTGCTGGAACTACCGAGATGATGCTAGTTTCTGGTTATTCAGGCATCGGTAAATCTTGCTTAGTTTAGGAATTTCATAAACCCGTTGTGCGTCAGCATGGATATTTTATTGCCGGTAAGTTTGACCAGTTTAAGCGAAATATTCCTTATGCTGCTTTGATTCAAGCTTTGCAAGAATTAATCCGACAACTATTAACGGAAAGTCAGGAACAAATAGTTTTTTGGAAGGAAAAGCTAGAAAAGGCTTTGGGAGCGCAAGGTAAGATTGTTATTGATGTTATACCCGAAGTCGAGCTAATTATTGGAGTTCAGCCAGAAGTTCCGCAACTAGAACCCAGTGAATCTCAAAATCGCTTCAACCGCGTGTTTCAACAGTTTATTCATGTTTTTACAAAGCCAGAACATCCGCTGGTTATTTTCTTAGATGACTTACAGTGGGTAGATTCAGCTTCTTTAAAATTAATCCAACTGCTGATGACTGAACCCGACAGTCAATATCTGTTAATGATTGGAGCCTATCGAGATAATGAAGTTAGTCAAAGTCATCCGTTGATGCTGGTTTTGGACGAACTTCAAAAAACAGAAGCAGTTGTCAATAACATTCTTCTTCGTCCTTTAAACATTGAAAATGTCTATCAATTAGTAGCTGATACCCTTCAAGAAACCCAAAGAGCGAAGGAAATCGCTGACATTGTCTTTCATAAAACTCAAGGAAATCCCTTCTTTCTAACACAACTGCTTCAGACTCTTCACTCCGAACGTTTTTTACATTTTGACTTTGTTGAAAGTCGCTGGCTCTGGAATCTTGAGCAGAGCCAAAGGATTGGGATTACAGATTATAACGTCGTCGAACTGGTTGCCAGAAATATCCAAAAATTGTCCGAAAAAACCCAGGAAGTCCTAAAATTAGCTGCTTGCATTGGAAACCAATTTACCTTAGAGGCCCTATCCATTGTCAATGAGCAATCTTTAATCAATACTGCTGACGATTTGTGGGAGGCGCTTCAGGCTGGTTTAGTTTTACCTTTGAGCAATACTTATAAAATCCCTCTATTTTTTGACCAATCAGAAAAAGGAGATTTACTGATTGAGGATATCAGGATTAGTTATAAATTTTTACATGATCGGGTGCAGCAAGCGGCTTATTCTTTAATTCTGGAAGAGCGGAAAAAATTAACTCACCTAAAAATTGGTCAGCAGTTGTTACATAAAACAGCTAAATATGCGCTGGAAGAGAATATTTTTGATATTGTTAACCAGCTAAATATCGGGGTAGAGTTGCTTTCTAACCAAGCAGACAAAGATGAACTTGCCCAACTCAATCTGATGGCTGGGAAAAAAGCCAATGCAGCATCGGCTTATGAAGCATCTGCCAGATACTTAACCGCAGGGCTAAGACTGCTTACTGAAAATAGCTGGCAAAGCCACTATGATTTGACGCTCACACTTCATCTTGAATCCGCGGAAGCAGAATACTTAAATATCAACTTTGAGCAGGCAGCTACTTTAGCTGGAGTTGCCCTAGAACAAGCTACAAGTTTAATCGACGAAGTAAAGGTAAACGAGCTACAAATCCAGATTTATATCTGTCAATTTCAGATGGTTAAAGCCGTCGATACAGGGCTACAAATTTTGGAACGGCTGGGAATTACTCTCGTAACGTTAACAAGTGACGAGAGTTTGGTAGTTGAGTTGCCCGGACTCGCGGACTTAGACAAGATTCCCCCAACGACAGCTTCGGATAAACTAGCCGGGTTGCGAATTTTAAAAACGATTTGTGCGCCTGTCTTCATGGCAAAGCCAGAGATTTTTCCGCAAATAATATTAACCATGATTAATATCTGCATTGAACATGGTAATTCGGCAATATCTGCTTTCGCTTATGGTCTTTATGGCTTGTTGTTGTCAGGGCTTGGAAAGATAGATGCTGGATATCATGCGGGTAAATTGGCATTGAAGCTTCTAGAACAATTTGATGCTAAAGAACGCAAGGCGAAAGTCTATAACTTGTTTAACGCCAATATTAGACCGTGGAAAGAACACGCTAAAAATAGTGTTGTTCACTTCCAACAAGGGCTTCAAAGCGGCTTGGAAACGGGAGATATTGAATGGGCGAGTTATTGTGGCGCTAACTTTTGCGGATATTTATATTTTACGGGCGATCGCTTAGATTCTATCGTGTAGCAACAAGCCCCTTACATTGAGGTACTTGTAAAGATAGACCTGCCTACGGGTATCCATTTTGCGAATATTTAGAGACGACTGGGATTAAATTTTCAAGGCAAAGCTGCGGATAAATTCCTATTGATTGGAGAAAGTTTTAATGAAGCCGAAACCTTGCCCCAGTTAATTGAATCGAAAGGTGGCACTGGCTTGTTTGTCGCCTATGTTGCCAAGACAATTCTTCTATATCAATTTAAAGATTACGAGGGCGCGATCGCTAACGCAGCTTTAGCCGCAGAGCAAGCTGGTTCTGCATTTGGTTTTATGCAGGTTGCCGTACTGAATTTCTACCATTCCTTGGCTCTTTTGGCTCATTATCCCCAAGTTAACGATACTGAGAAACAACAATACCTAAATACAGTAAATACCAATCAAGAAAATATGAAACATTGGGCGTATTATGCGCCAGTGAATTATCAACATAAGTACGATTTAGTAGAGGCAGAGAAGGCGCGGATATTAAAACAAACTTCTAGCGCGATGGAGTTGTATGAAATCAGCATTCAAAGAGCCAGACAGCAAGGATATATCCAAGAAGGAGCACTGGCTAATGAACTAGCGGCAGAGTTTTATTTCTCGCGCGGTAGAGAGAAGCTAGCTCAGTTTTATTTAACTGAAGCCTACTATACTTTTATTCGCTGGGGGGCAACGGGAAAATCTCAAGATTTGGAATCAAGATATTCTGAGTTTTTATCCCGGCTGCTACTTAGAGAAACGATTAGCATTGAGAGAACTTTGACGACGACCTATACAACAGTAACAGGTTCTGCTGCACTAGATTTGGCAGCAATTGTAAAAGCGTCAATTGCGATTTCATCAAAAATTGTTCTCGAACAATTCCTAGAAAAGTTGATCAATATTTTGGTTGAGACTGCCGGGGCGAGAAAAGGGATTGTTCTGCTAAAAGAAGCAAATCAATAGTTGCTATTTGCTAAAAAATTTTTGGGCAAACAAAGTTGTTTGGCTTTACCTTTAATTTCCCTTAAAAGTTGCGATGATTTACCGATTTCTTTAATTCAATACATCGAAAGAACTAAAGAAACGGTGGCTTTAGACTCCGCAACTACAGAAGGACTCTTTATCAATGACCCATACATTCTGAAAAACCAACCCAAGCCCATCTTAGGGTTGCCTATCTTTCACAAAAGACAGTTGACGGGGATTTTTTACTTAGAAAATGACTTAACTAAAGGAGCTTTTACCTCAGAACGCTTAGAAGTTTTAAAAGTATTGATATCCCAAGTCGCTATTTCAATAGAGAATGCCCAACTTTACAAAAACCTGCAAGGTTACTCTCACGCACTGGAAATTAAGAATAGCGATTTATCACAAAAAAGCCAGGAACTAGAACAAGCCCTTCACCAGTTACAACAAACTCAGACTCAATTAGTTCAAACCGAAAAAATATCTAGCCTGGGACAACTGGTGGCGGGGGTAGCCCATGAAGTAAATAATCCTGTTGGGTTCATTTCCGGTAATCTGCATCATGCTTCTGGGTATGTACACGATTTAATTAACTTAGTTAATCTTTATCAGCAACATTTTCCCGATCCACCTGCCGAGATTGAAGAGGAAGCTGAGACAATCGAGCTGGATTATCTGATGGAAGATTTGCCCAAATTTCTCACTTCGATGCAAGTGGGGACTGACCGAATTCGAGAGATCATGCAGTCTTTACGCAACTTCTCGCGGGTTGACGAAGCAATCGGAAAGCCTGCGGACATTCAGGCTGGGTTAGAAAGCACGTTGATAATTCTACAGCATCGTCTAAAAGCGAGCGCGGAGCGTCCGGCAATTGAGCTGGTGAAAGAGTATGGTGAGTTGCCGTTAGTGGAATGTTACGCCGGACAACTTAACCAGGTGTTTATGAATATTATGGCGAATGTAATTGATGCAATCGATGAGGTAATGAGTAAGAAGATACGGGGAATCGATAATCGACCCGAAAGTGCGAATTACCCCTTGCCAAAGATTCGGATTCACACGGAAGTAATTAATGGTGAGAAAGTAGCGATTCAGATTGCTGACAATGGACCGGGAATGCCGGAAAAAGTTCGGCAACGTCTGTTTGAACCCTTCTTTACAACGAAGCCGGTAGGCAAGGGGACGGGGCTAGGTTTATCCATTAGCTATCAGATTGTCGTAGATAAACATGGTGGGCAATTGAGCTGTGTCTCAGCGCCAGGAGAAGGGACGAAGTTTATGATTGAGATTCCGCTCAGGACAGCCCTCTCAAAAGTGTTATAGGGGCGGAAAACGCCCAAAGCTTAAGTGCCTAGAAGCGTCACCCAAGATTCTTGTTTTGTAGCGTAGATGAAAAATGGCGATGGGAGAGATCACTCACGCGAGGAGTCCATCTTTGGCGGAGCTTTTTGCCATTAAGGACGGTAAACTCCTGAAAGACTATCCAAAAGCTTATGATTTTAAAGGTTTACCCTGGGTTTCTGATTGCTGTGCTTTTAGGACTCATCGGGTTAGGACTGGGACTGCTTCAGGAGCGGGTGGAACTCAATTGGGCAAAGTTAGATGCTTCGTTGCTCTCAAAAACGAATGCTTCACTGCGGGAAAATCCTCCCGGCGCGGGAAAGTTGCCGAACTCTACACCAGTTGCCTCACCCACAGACGATCGACAAATCCCGCTCATTACGACTCGTCAAGGGCCTTTACGGGTGACGAATCAAACGGAGTATCCCCTGCGGCTGGCGTTGCTGACTTATCAGCCACCAACGACATCTTATGGAGAGCCAGCACACTGGGATTTTGCCCCAGGAGAAGGGGGGAGCCAGGGCGTGACCTTATCTTTGCCTGGAGGGGATTTGCAGCTAAAAAAGGGGGATATTTTGGTGGCATTTGCCCAAGATGGTTCCCGCCGGTATTGGGGACCGTATGTTGTGGGTGAGACGCCTCTGCCTGTCTGGAATGCTCAGGTGTCGGAATGGCAACTGGTTTTGCAATCTTAGGTCGTAGATAGTCGGGGGTCATTCGTTTATAGTCAGCAGTTAGAAGTCAGTTGTTTTTTCTTCTCTACGGACGAATTACCCATGACTTCTTATCAATTACCCATTCACCAATGACAATTTAGGGAACTCATAGGTTTTGCCAGAGTCAGGAAGTGCTGCTGGGTAGGTGGGAGTCATGACATCTTGCAATGGGTGCGCTGGCGTCGCATTTCCAGCTAGATTAAGGTCTGGGAAAATGCCTTTTGAGGTTGCCCATTACTGACGGACGGTTCGGGGGTTCATGAAATTTAGGGTTGAGCGAACGGTTAGAAGTTGGTGGAAATCTTGGGAGAAGCATCCCAGCGTGCTGGTGAGTCTATCGATTCTGTGGGTGCTAGTGGTTTGCTGGCTGGCTTTTGTGTGGAATTTAGGGAATATCGGTCTGGTTGATGAAACTGAGCCGCTGTTTGCTGAAGCTGCCCGCCAGATGACGGTGACGGGAGATTGGATTACACCGTATTTTAACGGGGAGACGCGCTTTGATAAGCCGCCGTTAGTTTACTGGCTGATGGCGATCGCTTATAAACTGATTGGCGTCAATGAATGGGCGGTGCGATTGCCTTCGGCGCTGTCTGCGATCGCTGTGACGGGATTAGGCTTCTATACGTTGCGCTACTATGGGCTTCCTTCTCCGAGTGCGGTGACGGGGCAAGCTAGGGATGGGATGATAACGCAGCGTCAGTTGTGGCTATCGGCTTTGCTGGGTGCAGCGGCGATCGCTCTAAATCCAGAAATGATTGTCTGGGGACGCACAGGCGTCTCTGATATGCTGCTAACCGGCTGCGTGGGTTGTGCGCTACTTTCTTTTTTTCTTGGCTATGTCAACACCAACCAACCCGCGATCCAAACTCGTTGGTATCTCGCTTTCTACGTGCTAGTTGCCTTGGCAATCTTGACGAAAGGGCCGGTCGGCATTGTCTTACCCGTTCTGATTATTGGGGCTTTTCTACTTTACCTGGGCAAGGCTCAGGAAGTGTTGCGGGAGATGTTTCCGATTCGGGGCTTGGCACTGGTGTTGGTTTTGGCAGTGCCTTGGTATGTTTTGGTGATTTTGCGGAACGGCGAAAACTACGTTAATAAGTTTTTTGGTTATCACAACTTGGAACGCTTCACAGGCGTTGTTAATCACCACTGGGCACCCTGGTATTTTTACTTCCTAGTGGTGCTGCTGGGTTTTGCGCCTTGGTCGATTTATTTGCCGGTAGCGATCGCCCGTCTCCGCTTTTGGCAGCGCAGCAAATGGCGGAACTCCCCCCGTTCCACTCATTTAGGTTTATTTGCTCTATTTTGGTTTGCCGGGATCTTTGGCTTCTTCACCGTTGCGGTGACAAAACTCCCCAGCTATGTGCTGCCTTTAATGCCAGCAGCAGGAATTTTGGTGGCACTTTTGTTCAGCGACCAATTGAGGACTGGGGTGAAAGGACTGAGAACTGAGGAAGAAGTCGGTAGTTCAGAATTAGCAGTTAACCAGCCGGAAGGAGAATTCCCCACTCAGTCCTCAGTCCTCAGTCCTCAGCCCTCATTCCTCCGTCCTTTGTTTTGGAGTGGCGTTGTCAATGTGGTGTTTTTATCAGTTCTGGCAGGTGCGCTTCTATACAGCCCAAACTTCTTAGGATATGACCCTGCCGTGCCCGATCTGCGCCAAATGGTTCAACGATCTGGTTTGACGGTGTGGGGAGGCATCATCTGGGGAGCAACCGCTATTTGGACAGGGTGGTTGCTGCTGAAACGACGGCGGTGGCGTTGGCTGTGGACTTCAAATCTAATCGGATTTATGGCTTTTATCATCTTTGTGGTAACGCCTGCCTACTTCATGATGGATCGAGCACGTCAGATGCCGCTGCGGGAATTATCGGCACGGATCGCCCAAGTCCAGCAGCCAGGAGAAGCCATATTAATGATTGGTTTCAAAAAACCGAGTGTCGTATTTTACACGCAGCGCCCGGTGAATTACTTTGCCAAAGTTAGCTCGGCAATGGAATACATTGAAGCGATCGCGGCGACTCAACCCAAGCCACCTTCGGTATTGATTTTGACTGAGCCTAAATATTTAGAGAACACAAAAATACAGCCCAAGGAGTACCAAAATTTAGGCAAAGCCGGTGCTTATCAACTCATTCGGTTGTCAAAACAAATCGTCGCCAGTGTCCAGCATCGACACTCTAGCTAAATGCTAAATTGTTAAACTGCCGCAGCTTGCAGTCATATCAAGCCTGGATAATTGCCCGTGATTAGAACACCTCACGCGCAATCCCTCTGTCTTTTCGCTTAGGGGTTGGGGGTGGAGAGGGCAGGAAATGCAGTGGTTCGGCAATGCTTGTTCGGCAAGCCGACTGGAATATTAGGTGAATAAAATTTCTGGTGGCATCATGATGAAATTCGGCGTTTTGGCACGACTGAGTTTGAAAGGATGAAAGCACCATCTTCAGGAAAAAGGAAAAATTTTTGGCATCAGTGCCGATTGCCGGTTGTTGGTAGCCTAATTTGTAGCCTAATTTTCCTTTGGCTTTTGCTAGCGATGCCGGTGCTCGCTGAAGATTTACCATCGCCGTCACCCGTCACAATAGAAACGCTGCGACAGATGCAGCAACAACTAGATCGGCAGCGGTCTAATTATTCTAAAGAACGCGATCGCTTATCAAAACTCCAAAAAGCCGCGAAGGGACAACTCAGTGGCTTGCAGCAAAACCTGGAATTAACGGGTACCCAGCTTAATGACTATCAGTACCAATTACAACGAGCCACTCAGGAATTAAAGACGTTGCAAGAGGATCTGGCGATCGCGGAACGCTCTTATCAACAAAAGCAAGCCGCCACAGTTGCCCGTTTGCGTTTCCTGCAACGCCAGCAACTCTCTCACCAAGGATGGGGAATCCTGCTTTCTAGCCAAAATCTCAGTCAATTTTCCGACCGGCGTCGCCAGATCAAATTGGTGTTTCAAGCCGACCAACAAATCTTGAAAAACTTGAAGGCGGAAGCTGACCAAATCGATCGCCAAAAAACCGAGATCGAACAGCAGAAAAACCAAATTGCTCTGATTACCCAGCAATTGCTGGCACAAAAAGCCGAATTTGAAGCTCAGACACAGGCTCAGCAGCAGCTCATTCAACGCTTGAATACTAACCGGCAAGCCTTAGAAGCAGCCGAGAACGTTTTAGCCGAGGATTCCGCAGGGATTAGCACTCTCATTCAAAAACGAGTTGCAGAAGCGAAGGCAAAAAGAGAAAGAGAAGCGGCAGCGAGCAAAGCCATTCTTCGCGGTCGCGACATTATTCGCGGATCGGGTATTTTCAGCTACCCCAGCGATGCGGGAATTACAAGCAATTTTGGTTGGCGAGTCCACCCGATTCTGGGCTACCGCCGTTTCCATTCTGGTCTTGACTTTGGGGGAAGTTATGGCAGCACGATCCGCGCCGCCAACAGCGGAGAGGTAATTTTTGCCGGATGGTATGGAGGTTACGGGAAGGCGGTAATCATCGACCACGGCAATGGCATCACTACCTTATATGGTCACGCCAGCGAAATCTATGTTTCGGAAGGACAATCTGTAAACCGAGCCGATGCAATCGCGGCGGTTGGTTCTACTGGCTTTTCTACGGGACCCCATCTCCATTTTGAGGTGCGTAAAAATGGCACACCTGTAGACCCGATTACCTTCCTTTAGGCTCATGAAAACTGACTCGTATCAGCCCTAAACTGGACAATTATCCGGGAATTTAACGGCAAACAATCAGATATTCTTAGTTTTATTGCGCGAGTAGTCTATTTCAACCAAACAAGTGTCAATCTCTTTCTCGAATCCTTCTAAAATCAGCAATTTTCAGAAAACACTGAATGTCATCGTCGTCGCCATGCCTGTGGTGGGATTTATCGCGGCGACCCTGGCTATCATCTTCTGGGAACGTGGGGTCCAGCCGCTGGATCTGAGCCTACTCGTAGGAATGTATGCCTTGACTTTCTTTGGCATCACTGTGGGGTATCACAGGTTTTTCACCCATCGTGCCTTTCAGGCAGGGGCATTTGTACGGGCTTTTTTAGCGATCGCTGGCTGCATGGCAGGTCAAGGCCCAGTCGCCAGCTGGGTGAGCCACCATCGCTGTCATCACCTCTACTCAGATACTCAACAAGACTTCCACTCACCAAATATTCACGGAGAAGGGTTTTGGGGAGTTGTTCAAGGCTTTTGGCACGCCCATACTGGCTGGCTGCTAAACGTCGATTGGACGCCCCCATACCCCTATGTCTCGGATCTCAATCGTGACAAAGTTGTCCAAAAAATCGACCAGCTCTACATCCTTTGGGTGCTACTTTCTCTGTTAATTCCGACGCTTCTGGGTGGAGTCTTAACCGGGTCGTGGTCGGGAGCATTGAGAGGCTTAATCTGGGGTGGAGGTATCCGGATTTTCCTCTTGCACCAGTTTACTTTTAGCGTCAACTCAGTCTGCCACCTTTGGGGAAAACGCCAATTTCCCACAGAAGATCAAAGTAAGAACAATCTTTTCGTCGCCATCATGACCCTCGGTGAAGGATGGCACAATAACCACCATGCTTTCCAGCACTCGGCAAGGTTTGGACTCAGATGGTGGCAACTTGATTTCGGTTGGTTGGGTATCCTCGCCCTCAATCGCTTAGGGCTTGTCTGGAATGTCAAAGTTCCATCCTCAAGCGAAATCGAACTGAAAAGCATCACTTCTTCAGTTGGATAGTAGGTGAATTTGACCCATTAGTCGCTGAAAGCATCTCATTTTGATATAAAACGCCTGGACTAACTCAAAAATGTTGTTAGGCGTTGTTAGAAAGCGTTAAACCCTGATATCCGAAAATTTCCTAGGGGCACGGCAATGCCGTGCCCCTACTTTTAGTGGAGATTACCTGCCTCTACAAATTAGGTTTATAGGGGTTTTCACTCTTAGTGCAATATAAAGAACCTTACCCGCAACCCCTCTCCGTGAACGGAGAGGGAATATTGAATCCCTCCCGGAAAAGCGGGCAGGAGTTGGGGTGGGGTTAAACCATACTGTATCCGATAGAGAATTGCTAGATTTTCTACCGCTATGTTTATGCAACTTTGGCGAATCTGCGATCGCGCAGTCGTCTCGCCTGCGATTAGACAGGTGTAGAAAAATTTCACGCGCTGTTAGTGATTAATGGTTATTCCTCTGTAGATATGAATGGTGCTGAGTTGAAAACTCATCATTAGTACCATTTCGGCGTTGTTGCTCTACATCGTCAGGCTAAGGTTGCCTCACCGTTGGGTGAGAGCAAATCCAAAATCCCCAATTGCTACTGACACATAACCATTAACACGCTAAATCAACTATGTCATATTCTTCTGTTCCTACCGGCATCCGAGATATCTTGAGCGAACGGTTTTCTCTACTGCCTCTGAAATTCTGCATCGATTGCTGGGGGACAGACAAGATAATGACCAATGAAACTTTTGATAACTCGCTTCCTCAACTCACTTTGCAGATTCATCATCCCGGAGTCATCCGGACGCTAATTCTGAGTCAAGATCCTTTGGTTCTAGCGGAAGCTTACCTTCGGGGCTTTTTAGACTTTACAGGTAACATCGACGATCTGATGCTCTTAGAAGCGCTTTCCTTTTCCCAATGCGATCGCAGCAAAGCAATCAAAGCTTGGATGGAAGCACTGAGTCTACCCCAATTGCCTTTATCGCAGCCAGAGAAATCACCTTGGCAGAAATTGATCGCTCATAGTCGCGATCGCGACTTGGCAGTTGTTCAATATCACTATGATGTTGGCAATGATTTTTACCGTCTTTGGCTCGATCCTTTACTCGTCTATTCTTGTGCCTATTTTGAACATCCTCAGATGAGCCTGCAAGAAGCTCAGCAGGCAAAGCTTGATTTGATCTGCCGTAAACTCCAATTAAAACCCGGCGAATATTTATTAGATATTGGCTGTGGCTGGGGAGCTTTGCTACGCTGGGCTGTAACTCATTACGGAGTGAAGGGATATGGTATTACTCTGAGTAAAGAGCAGCTGGCTTTTAACCAACAAGCGATCGCGAAAGAAGGTTTGGATACCCAGCTAAAAGTCGAGCTTCTCGACTATCGCAACTTACCCCAAACGCCAACCTTTGACAAAATTGTTTCAGTTGGGATGGTTGAACACGTAGGAATTAAAAACTACCCGATTTATTTTCAAAGTGCCTTATCTACCTTGAAGCCTGGGGGTTTGTTTCTCAATCACGGCATCACCGCGTCAGAAAAATGGGACGGTTCCAGCCTCAACGAACGCTTTGTTCAACGTTATATCTTCCCAGACGGAGAGCTGTCCAGGTTGTCCGATTCTTTAGCTGTCGCTGAAGAGACGGGATGGGAGATTGTCGATGTTGATGCTTGGCGGATGCACTACGCCAAAACAATGCGCTGTTGGGCGGCTAACTTGGATGCAGTGATGGAGAAAGCGATCGCCCTCAGCAGCGAACGTAAAGTCCGATTATGGCGGCTCTATCTCATCGGTTTCGCTCTTGCCTTTGAACAGAACCACATGGGGCTTTATCAAGTCCTATTGCGGCGACGAGCAGATAAAGCGTGGAAATTGCCGTTTACCCGTAAAGATTGGTTATATTAAGAGTTTTAATATTGCTTGTTTCTACTACAGAGTGATGCCACAGCCGTCACTTTGTACAATCAGAATACTCACGGCCTTGGTAGACCACTATGCCCAGAAAACAGCAAAGCTGGATTGTTTTTCAGGCATCAAGAGCAGAATCAGCGATTCTGACGCTGTGTTGCCAGAAGATTGAACATTTAAATACAGAAGTTCTTACACTGATTCCCCGTTTAAATTTAGTCTGCGTCATTACTTTTGTGGCTAACCTTATACCAAAGATAGGCTGACAGCAACATTTGTAGCCAGATTATTAACTTTGCACTTTGGCGAACGATTACTGTATAAATACCCTGGCATATTCCTGACCAGTCGAACACTGTATTTGACTCTAGTTACCAATTGAGACACAAACCAAATTATGCTAAAAATTCCAGGTTATACAATCACATCAAAAATTTACGAGGGAACAAAAACCGTTGTTTATCGAGGATATCGCCATCATGATGAGCAACCTGTTATTGTTAAGAGTCTTTGGCAAGAGTATCCAGCTCTCACGGAAATTGCCAAGCTTAAACATCAATATGAAATTGCTTATAACTTACCTATCCCAGGAATTGTTAAACCTTTAGAACTAGAAAAATATAATCAATATTGGTTTTTAATCTTGGAAGATTTTGGAGGAGATTCACTACAAAATTTCCTCTTAAAAAACAAAATTAATTTAAAAAGAAATATTCAAATAGTTATTAATGTTTCAGAAACAATTAGTCAACTCCATCAAAATAACATTATTCATAAGGATATTAAGCCTCAAAATATCCTTATTAATCCGGAAACGGGATTGGTAAAAATTACCGATTTTAGCATTGCCTCGCGTCTGTCTAGAGAAAACCAGATGATTGGCAACCCCAATTTGCTAGAAGGCACCCTTGCATACATATCACCAGAGCAAACGGGGAGAATGAATCGCTCAATTGATTATCGTACCGACTTTTATTCCTTAGGTGTCACCTTTTACGAAATGCTAACTGGAAGGGTGCCTTTTCAATCTAACGATCCGATGGAGTTAGTTCACTGCCATATTGCCAGCCTTCCAATTCCACCCAATCATCTGAATCCAAACATTCCACCAGCGGTGTCTGACATCGTAATGAAATTATTATCTAAAAATGCTGAAGATCGCTATCAAAGTGCCTTTGGACTCAAGGCCGATCTAGAGACTTGTCTAACCCATCTAGAAAGTACGGGGAAAATTAGCGATTTCCCACTCGGTAGACACGATATCTCTGATAAATTTCAAATCCCCCAAAAACTTTATGGTCGAGACTCCGAAATTGCTTCTCTCATGGCAGCTTTTGAAAGAGTCAGCCTTGGCTCGACTGAAATGATGCTAGTTTCAGGGTTCTCTGGAATTGGTAAATCAGCTTTAGTTAATGAAATTCATAAACCAATTGTACGGCAAAGAGGTTATTTTATCTCTGGCAAGTTCGATCAGTTTAAACGGAATATTCCCTACGCTTCCTTAATTCAAGCTTTTCAAGAATTAGTTCGACAACTTTTAACAGAAAGCCAAGAAAAAATAGACTTTTGGAAAACACAACTATTAGAATCTCTTGGTTGCAACGGTCAAGTCATTATTGATGTAATTCCAGAAGTGGAACTCATTATCGGCCAACAGCCACCAGTTCCAGAACTTGCTCCGACAGAAGCCCAAAATCGATTGAATTTAGTTTTTCAAAAGTTTCTCAGTGTTTTTACGACAAAAGACCATCCCCTAGTCTTATTTCTAGATGACTTACAATGGGCCGATTCAGCCTCATTAAAATTAATTTATCTGCTAATGACCGATCCGGATAGTAAATACTTACTCATGATTGGGGCTTACCGAAATAATGAAGTGAGTACAACTCATCCTTTAATGCTGACATTGGAAGAACTGAAAAAGAGCGATATTGCAGTAAATAATATCTCTCTTAACTCTTTAGTTATTAACAATGTTAATTCACTGATTGCCGACACATTTAAATCTGAATCAACAAAAACAAATTCTTTGGCAAAGTTGGTTTTTAATAAAACTAATGGTAACCCCTTCTTTTTAACTCAGTTTTTAAAATCTCTTTATGAAGAAAGTTTGTTTAATTTTAACTTAAAACAGGGATGTTGGCAGTGGGATCTTAAAAAAATTCGAGGAATGCAAATCACGGATAATGTAGTTGAGTTAATGGTGACAAAAGTTAAAAAGCTTTCTGATTCTACTCAGAAATCCCTAAAACTTGCAGCTTGTATTGGCAACGAATTCAATTTAAAAGTTTTATCGATTGTTAATGAAAAGTCTCAGGTAGAAACTTCTGTTGAACTTAGGGAAGCCCTTAAGGAAGGACTGATTATACCCATTGGGAATGCATATAAATACGTTCAAGATTATACAGAAGATACTTTAAATGCTTCTCTCAATAATGATTTAGCTGTTGCCTACAAATTTCTGCATGACCGCGTACAGCAGGCAGTTTATTCCTTAATCCCAGAAACTGATAAACAACAGGTTCATCTCAGAGTAGGTCAGCTATTACTTAAAAATACAGATCGAGAAGAACTAGAAGACAAAATTTTTGATATAGTTAATCAGCTTAATTGCGGCAAGGATATCATAAATAATCAAGAGGAAAGATATGAACTAGCAAATTTAAATCTAACGGCTGGTAAAAAAGCAAAGCTATCTACAGCTTTTGAACCGGCATTAAAATATATAACTGCTGGAATGGAACTGCTTTCAGAGAAGGACTGGGAATTCCAGCATCCGTTAATATTATCTCTTTATAAAGAACGCGCAGAATGCGAATACCTGAACGGAAACATTGATGAATGTGAAAAGTTTTTTGAAATTATTTTAAATAAAGCCGCGTCTAATTTAGAAAAAGCAAGTGTATATATTATGAAAATAATTATATATACAACTAACTTGATGAAAACTAAAGAAGCGATTGAAATTGGTAAAGCAGGATTGAGGTTATTTGGTATCTCCCTCCCGGATGGTGAAAAGGAACTAACAAAACTAATAGAATCTGAGACCCAAAAGGTTAAAGCTAATCTGGCAGGGAGAGAGGTTAAAGATTTGATTGATGCGCCAGATATGACCGATTTGGAGAAAGTAGCTGCTACAAAGATTCTTATAAATATGACTCCACCTGCCCGATTTATTGGCAAGCATATATTTGATTCAATAATGTTAAAAATGGTGAATATATCTTTAAAATATGGCAATTCAAATGTCACTTCTTTTGCCTATATGTCCTATGGATGGACTCTGGCAGGAAGAGATGAGTTTGAATCAGCTTATCAATATGGCGAATTAGCCTTAAAAGTGAATGAAAAATTTAATAATATAACTTTCAAATGTAAACTCAACATGATTTTCGGTTCGTATATTAGTCACTGGAAAAATCATTTGAGGACAGAGTGTGAGGGATATCTAAAAAATGGTTTTCAGAACGGAATTGAAATTGGCGATTTTCAATGGGCTACTTATTCAGCTTACTATCGAGCTGTTAAATTAACATTTAAAGGAGATAATTTGAATGAAGTTTATCAAGAAGCGCAAAAATATTTAGAGTTTACCTCTAAAAAGAAAATACGCTCTTTTATAGATATGTTTTTAGTCATCCAAAAGTTTGCTTTAAGTTTAAAAGGAGAAACAGAACAAGAAACAAGTTTTAACGATAATAATTTTAAAGAAGAAGATCATTGGGATGAATTGAAAAAAGTTCCAGCTCTTTATGTTACTTATTGTATTTTAAAGGCTCAACTACTTTATTTATACGAGGAATATGATGATGCGATGAAAGCGATCGCAGAAGGGGAAACACTGATCTCGATTCCTTTCGCGACCATCATGATACCGGAACATTATTTTTACTCTACTTTAATTCAAACAGCTTTTTATCCTACTTTGCTGGAAGCAGAGAAAGAGCAGGCAATGAAAAATATATTGATAAATCTGGAAAAGATGAGGAAGTGGTCTGAAGCTTGCCCAGACAACTTTTTGCACAAATATTTACTAATGTCCGCTGAAATAGCGCGAATTACCGGCAAAGAGGGGGAGGCTTTGGATTTATATGAAAAGTCAATTAACTCAGCTAGAGAAAATGATTATATCCAGAACGAAGCGATAGCCAATGAACTAGCGGCAAAGTTTTTTCTCGGTAAAGGATACACTGTGCTGGCAAAAGCCCATATTCTGGAAGCTCACTATGGCTATCTTAAATGGGGCGCGATCGCTAAAGTGAATGATGTGGAAGAAAAATATCCGCAGTTCTTTTCCGGAGTATCTGTAACCGGCAAAGCTGGGGGTCTAAGCAACATAATTTCTTCTAGTACTGGCAGCGATTCGGGATTGTTGGATGTAACGACAGTCGTGAAAGCCAGCCAAACCTTAGCAAGTGAGATCGTTTTAGACAAGTTGCTAGAAAAATTGATGAAAATTGTGATTGAGAATGCTGGAGCGCAGAAAGGCTTTCTCATTCTGGAACAATCAGGCAACTTAGCGATCGCTGCTGAGGGAGAAGTCGATCGGGCTGAGGTAACTGTTCTCCAATTTATTCCCGTAGAATCCAGTCATAAGGTTTCTCCTGCTATTGTCAATTATGTAAAAAGAACGAAGAATAATTTAGTTTTAAACGATGCCACTAACCAAGGCTTATTTAAATCAGATTCTTACGTTTTACAATATCAGCCTAAATCTATATTATGTCTTCCCATTATTAAGCAAACGCATCTAATTGGTCTGCTTTATCTTGAAAACAATCTGACGACTAATGCTTTTACACCTGACCGATTGAAAGTTTTGGAAATGCTGTCTTCTCAAATTGCTATCTCTCTAGAGAATGCCAAACTCTATGATGAGATGACAGCATTAAATGCTGACCTCAAGCAAGAAATTGACGAGCGCAAGCAGGCAGAAAATCGCTTACGCGAAAGCGAAGAGCGATTTCGATTGATTGCCGAAACTACTCCGGTTCCTCTACTGATAAGTCGTGTATCTGACAGCCAAATCCTGTATGCGAATATGGCGTGTAGCTCAACTTTGGGTCTATCCACGCAAGAATTGATAGGTCGTCAGGCACAAGAATTTCATTACGATCCTGAGGCTCGAAAAGAGTTGCTGAAGATACTGGCTAAAAATGGGTACGTCCGCAACTACGAATTTCAGGCAAAAAAGGTAGATGGAACGCCATTTTGGATTAATTTATCCATTCAGCCAATCGCATTCAACGGCGAGCAAGCAATGCTGAGTGGATTCCAAGACATTACCGAACGCAAACGGATGGAGGAGTTAAAAGACGAGTTTCTGGCAAATACCTCCCACGAACTCCGCACCCCGCTTAATGGCATCATTGGCATTACCGAATCTTTGATAGATGGTGTAACGGGGCATTTGCCTGAGAAGACAATTTATAATCTATCGATGGTAGTATCGAGCGCTCACCGGCTATCCAATTTGATCAACGATATCCTTGATTTTTCTAAACTGAAACATGGAAATCTACCGCTTAAAATCAAGCCGGTGGGAATGAGAGAAATTACCAACGTAGTGCTGACTCTCAGCCAGCCTCTAATTGGTAAGAAATCTTTGCAACTGCTCAATAAAATTGCTCCCAATACACCGTCTGTTAATGCTGATGAAGATCGGGTGCAACAAATTCTCTACAACCTGGTCGGTAATGCTATTAAATTTACAGATTCTGGTGTGGTAGAAGTGTCGGCATCTGTGGTCGAGGAGGGGCAGAAGGAAGATTCTTCTGACGCTGAATATTTACCTTATCTAGCGATTACCGTTGCCGATACGGGAATTGGTATCCCCCCAGAGAAATTTGGCAAAATCTTTGAATCTTTTGAACAAGCTGATGGCTCAACAGCAAGAATTTATGGAGGGACTGGTCTTGGTCTGGCGATTACTAAAAAGCTAGTGGAATTGCACAATGGGGAAATTTGCGTAGAATCTCAAATGGGCGTTGGTTCCCAATTTACGTTTACCCTACCCCTCTCAAAAGAGGTGAAGGTTGAAGAATTGAAGGTTGAAGAAAGGTTTAAGTTTAAAGAATTGAAACCTCGACTTGGAAACTTGCAACCTGCTAAACAGCAATTTGCAACCCAAAGTGGCGATGTCAAGATTTTGATAGTGGATGATGAGCCAGTTAACGTGCAGGTGCTGGTCAACTATCTATCGGAGCAAAACTATTCCTTAACTCAAGCCTTTAATGGCATAGAAGCATTGGCAGCGATCGCGCAGGGGCTAAGACCTGACATCATTTTATTGGATGTAATGATGCCGCGCATGACTGGCTATGAAGTTTGCAAGAAAATTCGCGAACAGTATTCGCTGAACGAACTTCCCATTTTGATGTTAACTGCCAAAAATCAAGTATCAGACCTGGTAGAAGGATTTAAGTCTGGTGCCAACGACTATCTCATTAAACCAATCTCGAAAAATGAACTTCTAGCACGCATCAACCTTCATCTTCAGCTATCTAATCTGGAGGCGCTGCGGCAAGCAGAAGCGCGAGAACGAGAGAAAGCACAACAGCTAGAACTCACTTTAAGCGCATTACAACGCACCCAAGCTCAGCTGATTCAGGCAGAAAAAATGTCTAGTATTGGGCAACTGGTGGCAGGAGTAGCCCATGAAATTAACAACCCAGTAAATTTTATTTACGGCAATCTTGCCCCTACAAATGACTATGCGCGAGACTTGCTCAATCTTATACAGATGTATGAGCAGTTTTACCCCGATCCAGTTCCAGAAATTCAGCGGGAGATTGAGACAATTGAATTGGAATATTTGAAAGAAGACTTCCCGAAAATCTTATCTTCTATGCAGGTAGGAGCCGAACGTATCCAATCTATTGTGCTGTCATTGAGAAACTTCTCGCGCTTGGATGAAGCAGAAATGAAGCCAGTAGATATTCATTCAGGCATTGAATCTACCTTGTTAATTTTGCAGCATCGGCTCAAACCCCAGAAAAACCGATTGGGGATTGAGGTGGTTAAAGAATTTGCTCGCCTGCCTAAAGTGGCCTGTTATGCGGGTCAGTTGAATCAGGTATTTATGAATATTCTCAGTAATGCAATCGATGCCTTAGAAGAGTTTTGTGGTTTATCGTTCGCGGGTCATGACCATGGACAATCAACCATGAATCATGAACAATCACCTACGATTTGGATTCGCACCTCTGTTGTAGAGGAGGATCGGGTTGCAATCCGGATTGGGAATAATGGGCCTAGCATGACAGAGGAAGTGCAAAAGAAGATATTTGACCCCTTCTTTACGACGAAGCCGGTGGGAGCTGGCACTGGCTTGGGATTGTCTATCAGCTACTCGATTGTGGTGGAACGTCACGGGGGACAGATTCGCTGTATTTCGTCACCCTTACAGGGCGTAGAGTTTATTATAGAGATTCCGATTCAGCAGCAAAAAAAAGGCTGATATAGACCAGAGCAATCAAAATGAAGACCTCTGGCTTCAGGTGCAAAGCGAATCATTTTCTTTGAGAGGCATCACCCAACCGCTGACCAATTTACCGTAAAGTAACAGCATCTGGAATGCCCGAATTGCTAAATCCCAAAAAATGTTATACTATTCAAGTTATTAGGGCATGTAGCTCAGTGGATAGAGCATCAGATTCCGGTTCTGAGGGTCGGGGGTTCGAATCCCTCCATGCTCGTTGAAAGCCCTAAAAAGAAGAGGCGCGATCGCGTCTCTTCTTTAGCCTTTAAACTTTAACCTTTCGAGTAAACGCAATAACCACTCGCCAAAATCCCTTTTAAAAATTTGGAAGGATTCACTTCCCGCTCGATATCTGGCGAAGCAGAAATATCAACTCCCCTCAGTTGTTCTGGTAGCAGGGCAGATTTATGGGGTTTTATCGTGTACTGGGGGCATTTTTGCGAGAGTTGGGAATTTTTCAGCAGCCAGTTGATTTCCCGCAACGAGTATTGCTTTAAATCGGCTAAATTGAGTCCGGATTTCCTGACTTTCCTCAAAACGTTATCCAGAATATTTGCCGGACAGTATCGGTTGTAAAATAAATCCTCAAAAATAAAGACTCCCCCTGGCTTGATGACACGAGCAATTTCTGCCAGGTTCTTGCTGAGTTGTTGTTTTTCTAGGTGAAGAAAAACACTACTTGAGATTACAAATTCTATTGAATTGTCCTCAAAGGGCAACTGACCCATTGGCATACAAATCAAAGAAAAATCCGATGAAGAGAATAAATTGTATGCCTTATGAAAGGTCAACATCCGACGCAGCATATTTTCGGAAATATCTATTCCGTAATACTGATTGCAGGTAATTTTTTTTTGTTTTGAAAGATAGGCAGCATGTCTGCCATATCCACAACCCAGATCCAAAATCGAATCAAAATGTTTGCCTGTCGGAATATTCTCCCAAATTTCTTTAGGAGTTTTTTGAGAAAGGGTAGTTTGTTCCCATTGCAGTGAAGCTTTCTCCCAGATTTGCTTCAGATTCAATCTGGAATCAGCTTCATAGTTTTTCGGGAAAAATATCTCATTGAGCAGTTGAAAATTGTTTAACTGAAGTTGAGATTTTTTTAAGGTCGGCATTTGACTCAATCTCCTCCCCTAGGCTGTGGTTGGATGAAAGCGACTATTTTGTATTCTTCAGTACCCCAGCCTTAAAGATTCGGGTAACTCCGTAAATATCCGGACTGATGTTCTTTATATTTAATCTTTCCTTCAAAAATATTGCTATGGCTGAGAGCTTATCTTTACTTAAGCTTTAAATAAAAAGAGAGCTGACCGCAGAAGTATAAAGTTTCTGTAAAGAAGACTGAAATTCTCAAGACAATAAATTCTGGATTTTCTCGTAAAATCAAGGCTTCTAGGCGATTTAACCGTTTTCAATCTGTTTCCAAATTAGGAAAAATGACCGCACTCCGGGTTGTGGGTGAGAAAATGCTTATATCCGTATATCTTCGGATATAAGCCTAAAGATAGAGTTGTTACCGATTCCAGATGCTGAAAGCAGTATTAGATTTCTGTATCGTCAGTGTTTTCCCTCATCCCTCTGACAATTCGGGAGAGTTCGCTCTTTTCATCAACCGCAATCCGAGTAGGAGAACCACTGATAATTCGTTCGTAATTCCGGAACGAATCCTTAATTTCAGCTCCTGCATCACTAATCGTGTACTCGCGGATGCCTTTTTCATGCCACGAACCCCGCATTTTAAAGACATTGATAGCGCGGGACATTTCACCGCGAATTTCCACATATTGCAGCATCAAAATCGTGTCTGTAATGGTGGAAATATGGGAATCCGTAATCGAGTGGGAACCCATAAAGTGGTCTGTGGTATTGGTAAAAAAGCCAGTGATTTCCTCTTGCTTGGCATAACCTGTAACCCCAATCACAAACTGCCGGAAGGCGTTGTTGCTGACGCCTCGAGCTAATGCCGAAAGCGAATCAATGGCAATGCGAGACGGCTTGAATTCAGCAATTTCCGACTTAATCATCTGCAAGTGGTCTTCTAACCCAGCCGACTCTGGATAGGTGCAAAGGATTCTCAGCAATCCTTTTTGTTCCATCTCCTCAAAATCAATGCCCCAAGAGTAGGCGTTGCGAGACAGTTGGGCACGAGATTCTTCGTAGGCAAACAAAATGGCACGTTCGTTGTTCGTACAGGCAACTTGCAAAAATTTGCTGACTAAAAGCGTTTTGCCAGTACCCGTGGCACCCGTTGTCAGAATGATAGAATCTTTAAAAAATCCACCTCCACACATTTCGTCGAGGGTTTTGACACCCGAAGACACCCGGACATTAGAAGAACGCTGGGTAAGCCGCATCGCTCCTAGCGGGAAAATATTGATGCCATTATTGGTCATGGTGAAAGGGTATTCCCCTTTCATGTGAGTGGTGCCACGAAGTTTAAGAATTTCAATCGTGCGACGACGGCGTTCTCCTTCCAAAACGTTGCGGACAATTGCCACGTTATCGGAAACAAACTCTTCTACTCCGAACCGCGCCACGGGGCCATATTCTTCGAGCCGTTCCGTCGTCATCACCGTAGTGACGCCAATTTGTTTGAGGCGAGCTACTAAGCGAAAAATTTCTCTTCGTACCACAGAAGCAGCATCATATTGCTGAAAAACAGCGGTGACAGAATCGATAGAAACCCGCTTAGCTTTGTATTTACGAATGGCGTACTGAATCCGCTCAATTAGGGCGGAAAGGTCAAAGTTCCCGACGACTTCCTGCCCTTCCGGATCGGGTGAAGCATCCAGAATAAATAACTTTCCTTCATCAATTAAGCGTTGCAGATCCCAACCAAAACTGGAGGCATTTTTGATGATATCGGTAGGAGATTCTTCAAAGGTAACAAATACCCCAGGCTCATCAAAATAGGCAATTCCATGATAAAGAAATTGAACGGCAAATAATGTCTTACCAGTTCCAGAAGTACCACTGAATAAGGTAGTTCTCCCTAAAGGTAAGCCTCCATGACTAATATCATCGAAGCCTTCAATCATCGTCCGGATTTTTTGTACTCCCACCGGAGCCAATTCGGCTTGTGGCTCAATCGGATTAGTTTTACTCATCGCTCTTCCGTCGCAAAAATTGGCTCTACTTGCAGAAACGGGCTAGGAAACCTACAACAGTTTAAAGTCTAAAGTCTCCAGTCCGAATTAAAGTTTATAAATCCGCTTCGGCTTCAGCAAGTTCTTCATAGAGAATATCTAGCCCTACCAAGACTTTTTCCCGATCTGAAAGATCCCCAATGATTTTGCGGACTGGAGGTGGTAATACTTTTGCTAAGGTGGGTGTGGCTAATATTTTATCTTCCTCTGCCAGTTGCGGATTTTTGAGAACATCGATCACTTTGAGAGCGTAGACACCTTGAAACTCGTGTTCGAGGATATTTTTGAGTGTTGTCAAAGCTCGTACAGAATTGCTAGTATTTCCAGCAACGTAGAGCTTGAGAACATAAGTTTTCTTTAGCGCACTCATAGCTTAGGGATTAGGGTAAGAGTTTTGGAGTGGGAAATCGGGATTGTCTAAAGTCTAAGGTTTTTTCGGAGTCTGCTTTAAATGAATCGCTTAAAGCGCAAACTCATGACTCTCTAGGAATGGAACGGCGATACATTTCGCACAGGTGAGCAATGACATCAATTAAAGTCAATCGATAGTCCAGTAATACTTCTTCACTCCGCCCCTCTAATTTCAGTTTTTTGGAAAAATCATCCATTAATTCCATGTGAATTTCAACAATTTGAGAAACAGAGAGATCGGCAAAAAAAGCCGTTGTCACAAATTGGTCGATTATTTGATTCAGTGTACTCTCTGTGGAAAAGTAACTGAGAACAATTTTGCGGTATTCTGCTCGGAGTTGCTGTAAAAGTTCTTGCTTCTCGGTTCGGGATAGATAGCGGAAAAAAGACTGTGGATTTCGCTTATAGTACACACCCAAATATCCTAATCGCTCCTTAAGTTTTTCAGACAGCCGTCGCTGCTGTAGCATGAGAAAATTTTGAGTATGCAACTCGGTGATGGGATCGACGGTGATGGAGCGATCTGGCAGGAGACAGGTGGGAGCAAGAGTAAGAAACTGAGCGATCGCCCGTTCAATCAATCGCGCGATTTTGTCTGCTTCGGTTGCAGCTACATAAACTTCCCCAGGGTGGTAGATGTAAGTCTCCAAGGCTTGGGTAGAATTCGGGGCGGTACGGGGGGGATTTTGCCCCTCTAGGGTGGTCGATCCCTGACTGGCTTCGTCCGCTACCCCGGATAAAATCACAACTGGCAGCAGTATGCCTTGTTCGTATAAACGATTGACGAGGGGGCGCAACGATGAGTCTTCTTGTAAAACCAAACAATCAATTTGTTGCTTGTACTGCTCAACCCAGTCAAACAACTCCGGTAAGGACGATATCTGGTTTAGAAGATAGCGATGTTCTATGGCGATCGCTTCTTTGGGGGATTCGCTGCACAATGAATCGCGTAAGGACTGTGCCAGCGACTCCGAGCGCACAAAAGTACAAATAGACAGCGGATGATGCAAAACTTTAACTATTCTAGAGTAGAAATTAAATTACTGTTTGTCTGGAGACATCGCTCAAGAGGAGGATCTCTCACCGGCATTCTTCATTAACTACTTAATATTAATTTAATCATTAATCCAATTGTTATTAATTGTAATTAGTAGGCTCAAGAAGCCCCCTCGACCGAGGCATAATTGAGCAGTACCTTGTTTTTGCTTTTTTAAAACTAGCTCTACGAAATTCAACCTTTGTCAACTCCTTTTTAAATACCTATAGGCTGTAGGCAGGGAAAAACCCAAGCGATCTCCGCACCTACTGAGCCTCAGCGATGAATTCGAGCGGCGACATACTGCGTGCGTTCTTGTTGCACTTTCCCCTAGCCAGGTTGGTCATGTCCATATCCACTCCCAGTTTAAAGGAATTTATCGAGCCAGTTCCCGTTTGCGAACAAACAGTGGCATTGGTGAGGGTGCTGGAGATTTTTAGCTCTGGTAGTTGCGATCGCCTGGTGGTGGTCAGCGAACAACAACATCCACTGGGAGTCATCAATCTGCGGGCAATGATGCCTCATCTTCTAGTAACAAATTCGTTCAGCCAAAAAAATTATTTAGTTGCTCCTTTGACGCTGGATTTACAGCAACCCCTGTGTCATCTAAATTTTCCGCTGATTGAACGGTTGACAACGTTACCGAGTCAGCTGTCTCTGAAGGAATTTCGCCTGTATTTGCGCTCATGCAATTCCCAAACACCGCAACATTGGGCTGTGGTCGATCCCACTCATCAATTCTTGGGTTTGTTAGATAGCCAGCGGATCTTGAAATTCATGGCAACCGCCGAAGGCAGCGAGGAATGGGGCATCGGCAGTAGTCAGAAGAGAGCTTCCCAAGCCTATACCCCAGAAGAACTCCAAGAAGACGCGATCGCTTTGCGGGAAGCAACCCCGCTCCGAGAAGCCGCCCTCCAGGCATCCGGACATCTACGCAAACCGCCCTTCCCTTGGTCAGTCGCAACAAACACAGTTCAACGCCCTGCTGCGGAGAAGCCGACAGGGGGACAAGTGGGGCAATCGCACGGCGGGCACAGAACCTTAGTGCAACTGTTGGAACAACTGCCATTGCCTTTAAGGTTGCAAACAAGTTCTGGACAAGCGATCGCCCAGAACCTAACTTGGCGTCAGCAGATTGGGGAAAGCTTTAACCCACCCGTAGTACAGCAAGAGGCACCTGCCAGATTAGATTCCTTGCCCTCGGCGTGGAGCGAGATATTCGTCGGAAGTTCTAGCGCCCAGGAAATTCAACCTCATCGGCGATGGGAGCCTTCAAAGCAAAGCAACCGAATCGATGTAGGTGCAGATGAAGCCTCTGTTAGCAGTGATTCTGCCAGCGTGATGTCAGCGACAGAAGCCACCCTGACTCTAAATAACCCTCTCGATAATTCCTCAGCAACCCAACCTTATAGAACCTGGAAAAAGAGCAACGAGCGCATTTGGCAGTTTGTCAAAATTCCCCTGTGGCAGAACGGGGTTGGGTTAGAACTTCTCGAAACCTTAGGCAAAACCCCAGTACAGGAGTTCCGAGGAAATTCTTATCTTCCCGCTTCTTCCTCTTCACTGAATCCTGACCCGCAATCTTCAGCACTCGGCACTGACTTATGGCTGGTGATGGCAACTGATATCACGGAACAGCAGCAGGTTGCCAAGGAACTAACGGCTAAAAATGCGGATTTGGTGCAACTCAACCGGATGAAAGATGAGTTTTTAGCCTGTATCAGCCACGAACTGAAGACTCCCCTAACTTCCGTGCTGGGTTTATCCAGCTTGCTCAAGGATCGGGTACTGGGACAGCTGAACGAGCGTCAGGAACGCTATGCAAAGCTGATTCATCAGAGTGGGCGTCAGTTGATGACGGTGGTCAACGATATTTTAGATTTGACCCGCATGGAGACGGGGCAGTTGGAACTGTCGCCAGAACCCGTGAATCTTCTGACAGTGTGCGATCGCGCCTTATCTCAAGCGAGACAACTCCAGACCTTGAAAGACCAACCGGCGACGGGGCATGAACCAGTCAGCAACGCCAAAGAGGAACTGGGTTTTACGCTCAGTATTGAACCGGGATTAGAAACGATTGTGGCGGACGATTTGCGTCTGCGCCAGATGCTCACGCACCTGCTTTCCAACGCCCTCAAATTTACTGAAGCGGGCGGCGAAACTGGACTGAAAGTTAGTCGGTGGGAAGGCTGGATTGCTTTTACTGTTTGGGACACCGGCATTGGCATCCCAGAGGCAAAACAACATCTAATTTTTCAGAAATTCCAACAACTAGAAGACCCGATGACCCGCCGCTTTGACGGGACGGGGTTGGGGCTGGTTTTAACCCAAGGTTTGGCTCGTCTGCACGGTGGGGATGTTTCCTTTATCTCCAAACCTGGTGAAGGAAGCCAGTTTACCCTGCTACTTCCTCCGATTCCGCCGACGCGCAAGGAGGAGGGAAGCCGGATGAAGGCTCAAAAAAATCGGGATGCATCCTTCGCTCCCCATCGTTCATCCTTGAACCGCAATCGGTTGATTTTGATCGTCGAAGCCGCACCCCAGTACATCGACCATCTCACTCAGCAACTCACCAGTTTAGGCTATCGAGCTGCGATCGCTCGTTCCGGGACAGAAGCCCTCGAAAAAGCACGGCGATTTCAGCCACAAGCCATACTGCTCAACCCTTGCTTGCCGCTGCTTTCCGGCTGGGACGTGCTGACTCTGCTCAAATCAGACGACCAAACCTGCCACATTCCAGTCATCGTGACAGCCGCTAACGCCGAAAAAGAGCAAGCCGCCTCCAACCGAGCAGATGGCTTTTTAACACTGCCAGTCCAGGCGGAAACTTTACGCCACAGCCTGACTTGTTTAACCAAGCCAAAGCAATGCACCAACGTCAGCCTGACGATTTTACATCTCACTTCTCTTGAGCAAGCCGCGATAGAATTTTCGCCCACCGCATTGGGACTCTCGCCAAATCACCGGGTTCTAGAAGCCGACGATCTAGAGCAGGCAGAACTTCTGGCTCGCGTTTGGCAGCCGGATGTCGTTATCCTCGATGGTGGGGGTCTAGAAGATCCGCTTGCCTATCTCCAACAACTTGCCTCACAGACGACCCTAGCTTCTCTACCTTTAGTAACGCTAGATCGCCCGACGACTGAGGCGGCAAATCAAGTGAGCAGTCTTTGTGTCTTTCCCTGTTTGGCAGGAGATGGGAACGATCACACCGCCGCCTTATTGCAGGTGATTCAGATTGCCGTCGGGATGAGCTGTAAGCCAAGCATTTTAGTCGTCGATGCGCGATCGCTGATGGATTTGTCGGCAAGCGTCAATCGCTACCCGACCACCGAAGCCTTCGACCCTCGATTGTTCGCGAAACCCCAGCGGGGCACCTCGAAGGCATCGCCTCTGATTCACTACCTACAAAAAGCCGGGTTTAGAAGTATACTTTCGCGCTCTTGGACTGAAGTATTGCGGCAACTTCAACAGCAAAACGTTGATTTATTGCTGATCGATCTGGCAGACATGGAGCTAAATCCAGCCTTGATGGAGGCGCTGGCTTCCTTGAGACAGATGCCTTTTCTGCCGCCGATTTTGGTGCTTGAGCATCAAAATGATGGGGTCGATGAAGCTACCTTAGAGTTGCCGGAAAGCCTCAGCGCGATCGCTACCAAAATTCTGCGCGTGCCCACCCTATCGATGGCAGAAGTGTTAGACCAAATTCACCAAACCCTTACCCAATCAACCTACTAACTCTCATCCCCACCTCACCTTCTCGTTCCCCGGTGCAGGGGTACGGCATTGCCGTGCCTGCTGAAATGTTGGCATGGGCGACTACCTACTCAAGCCATCTATAAGCAGTAACTTTTTATACACCTGTTTCCCGGCGTATTTTCCCTTGACAATGCCATAATTCCTTGAGTATATTGCACTAGTAGTAGAACATTTGTTCTATTTAAAGGCTGTGTTCCTGGTTAGATTGCGACACTCTGCTGTAGGAAATTTACCTACAACCGAGTAACTTTTTTATGGAGAAAAAGCATGAATAAAGTGGCATCCAAAGACAGCAAAGAACAGATTCTAGAAGCATTCAAACAACTGATTGCAGACAAGAAAAGAATCGAGTCAAAAATCGCGACTAAGGAACAAGAAGCAGAAAAAGGAAAGAACAAAGAAGTTCTTCAAGCAGCTTCTACTTATACCATCGATAGTATTGTCAAAGGTCTAGCCGATCTGCAATTAGAGTTTGGCGGAATTGTTTTTGGACTCTCCGCAAAATTAACGGGTGAAACTTCAAAGTTAGACGAACTAAAACGGGCGCTAGACATTGAAACGCAGCATTTGCAAGAACTTCAGCAAATCAGAGTCGTCGCAGATGCGCTGCACATCTTAACGCAAGAACACCAAGAAAACCTAAAATCACTTGAACAAAAAATAGCCAGCGAACGGGAAGCACTGGAAAAACAACAGTCTACCATCCGCAAATCTTGGCAAAAAGAGCAGGAAGAATTTGAAATAACGCTCCAAGAACAAAATGCTCTATTAACTGCCGAACGCCAGCGGGAAGTTGAAGAATATCAATACGATTTAGAACGTACTCGGAAAATAGAGACAGATGAGTACGAAGAAATTAAGCGAAACTTGGAACGGGAATTGCAACAATCTGAAAAAGAGAAAGAAAAACAGTGGTCAGAGCGAGAAAACAGTCTGACAAAGCGTCAAGCAGAATTTACGGAGCATCAAAAGAAAATAGAAGGATTTCCTAAAGAATTGGAGGACGCTGTTAAAAAAGCCAGAGAAGAGGCAATTAAAGACGTTCACCAAGACGCTAAAGTGCAAGCTGATTTGTATGAAAAAGAGTGGGAAGCGACTAAACAAGCGAATGAATTTAAAATTCAATCCCTAGAGCAGACAATTCAAAAACAATCTGAACAAATAACAGAAATGACTGCTCAACTTCAAGCTGCCTTGAAGCAAGCACAAGATATTGCCATGAGAGCCTTTGACAACTCCTCCGCTAAATTAACAGGCACGGAAAAGAGAAATTAGAAATTCGCTTTTATCTGGCTCCATAAATAGCGGTTCTCAAAAATAGGAGATTATCAATGGCAAGAAAACCCAACGACAAAAACACCAAGGCTGAAATCTTAGCGGCGTATGAGGAATTAAGTAAAGAGAAAGCAGCGCTAGATTCGCAACTGAAGCAACTGAATCAAAGTAAACCACCAGCGATTAAAGACAAACAACCATTGGAATCGAGGATAACAATGAATCAGGCTGCTGCGGATCAACAAAAAATGGAGCGGGTAATTGAAAGTCTGGCAAAGCTGCAATTAGGATTCGGGAGTGCTGTCAGCGAGTTGTCAGAGAAACTGACATTAGAAGCTTCTAAGCTACAAGAACTCAGGGGTTCAGTCGCCACAGAGGTTAAACAATTAGAAGAACTACATAATTTAGAAATCGCAGAAGGAATGTTGGATACGCTCATCCAACAGTATGAAGAAAGTTCCAAAACTTTTGAAGAGGAACTTAGCCAAAGACGTGAAAATTTAGAACAAGAAACACTAGAGCAAAAAAACGCTTGGTTCAAAGAGCAAGAAGAACGTAAACGCTCGATTAAGGAGCGCAATGAAACGCAAGCTAAAACGCGCCAGCGGGATGCTAAAGAGTATAAGTACGATCTAGAACTTCAACGCAACATCAACCAGGACGAGTACGATCAAACCAAGAAAGGTTTGTATAAGCATCTGGAAGAATTCCAACAAGAAAAGGAAAAACAGTGGGATGAGCGGGAGAAAGCGATCGCTGAACGAGAAAAACAATATGATGAGGCGAAAGCTAAGGTAGAAGTATTTCCTAAGGAACTGGAAGCGGCTATCAAAAAAGCCAAGGAAGAAGGCAAAGGCATTGCCCATTACCAAACCAAAATTAAGTCTGATTTGTATGCTAAAGATGTGGAAATGCAAAAGCGTTTGCACGAACAGAGAATTCAGTCGTTAGAGGAGACGATTCGCAATCAGGATGCGCGAATTCTCAGTCTCTCGAAACAACTCGATTCAGCCCTCAAGCAGGTTCAGGATCTGGCTGTTAAAGCGATTGAAGGGGCATCAAATGCTAGTTCCTATCAGTCATTGAAAGAAATCACGCTGGAGCAAGCGAAAACCCTCCAGAAAAACAAATAAGATGATTCGTTCGGTTGCATAGATTGTAGAGACGCGAAGCGGTGCTGCTTCGCGTCTCTCGCGTCTCTATAGAGGGAAAATTCTCGCGTCTTTTTACTAACCGAACTATTTATCTGCTGCTTCTACGGCGCAGCTAGCATGCCTCCTCCAAGACCCGCATCGTGCAACCTTTGGGCACCAATATTGCGGCTGAGTACCGCTAGTCCCGCCAAATGCGCTTGCAAACCGGCTGTGCTGGCGCAGCAGTCAGTTAGCACAAGTGGTTCAATGCCGATATCGAACAGATCCATTGCAATCTTCAACACGCACATATCGGTATCGATACCGACGACAGAAATCCGCTCAATCGAATTTTCGCGCAGGTAGTTCACCAGTTCTTCTGGCATTCCGCACAGTCCCGACTTTGAGAACACAAGTTCTGGTTTGGCAAAGGATTCGAGTTCTGAGACAAGGTTTGTTTCTGCGTCGCTGTCGCAGCCGTGCCAGTTCAGAAAGCGATAGTACGGCCCGTCGGACACATTGATAAAGCGTGTAAACAGAGTTGGCGCGTACTCGTGACGCTGGAGAAGGCGGACAACACGCTCCGGGATATGATGCGTGAAGTCGTTGATAAAACCAGATTGCACATCGACGATGAGTAATGGCTCGGACATCTAAACGCTTTCCTTCAACAGCCTTGCTTTCTACTATGAGCCGATTATCTCGTAACTGCCCCCTGTAGCCGCATCGTACATTAGAGCGATCGCGTCATCATCTTTTGACTGCACAGCTTTTGACTGCACAGAGAGAATCAATACAATTGCACCCAAATAATCGGGCAATTCCAGCGAGTCAAGCAATTCTTGTTCGCATACCGTGCTATCAATTGCCGCACAACTTCGGGAATGCGACAATTTTATTTTTTTTAATCCACAGTTTTCCTAGCGGAATATAGTATATTTTGGTGAAACCTCTTCAACGCATCCCCGCAACCAGCGTTCGGCAACCGTAATTGCGATCGCTCTGGATTTTCGTAGCTGTTTTAAAATTGGATGACTATCCATGACTGCTTCCCCGTTTTTATTACCTAGCTCTGCTCACCTGAAGCGACGTACATTTTCTCGGCGCTCTCTATTACCCTTAGAGCAGAATTATCTCTGGCAAATTGAGACTGGGGTCGTTCGCACCTTGACCTGGCTCGAAGACGGCACAACCATCACGCTCGGTTTATGGGGGCCAGGAGATATTGTTGGCAGAGTGCTATCTAAGGCTGACCCTTATCAAATTGAATGCCTAACCCTGGTAGAGGTAAAAGTTCTGCCGGTTAGCAAGTGTCAAGAAGCCACCGAGTCGATGATTCTGCATATTCAGCAATTTCAAGAATTCATAGAGATTCTGCATTGCAAATCAGTGGACGCTTCACTCCTGCGACTGTTGACTTGGCTGGCAAAGAGGTTTGGTCGTGAAATCGAGCAAGGGAAACAGATTGATTTGCGCTTGACGCATCAGGAAATTGCCGAACTCATCGGTGCCACCAGAGTCACGGTGACACGACTGCTCAATGAATTTGAGAAGCGGGGAATTATTCAGCGCCTACCTCACCGCTTCATTGTGCTGCAAGAGCAACAACCGTTCTGGCACTACGAAATTTAATCCGATTAAACTACATCCCTTTCAGGGGTATAGAGTGCGAACGGTGAGCGATACAAAAAGTAAAGGGCGGTAGAATTCATCGCGGGTGCGCGATCGCTTGGCAAACGAGCGCACCTATCTGGGGTGGATGCGGACAGCGATCGCTTTGATGGGTTTTGGCGTCGTCATCGTCCGCCTTCGCAACTTCTTTCCGCCCCAGGCGCACCGTCCAAGCAATGGCTGGAAGTTGGGTTTAGTCTTCTCTCTAGTGGGTCTGGTAACGGTGCTACTTTGTACTTGAGTCATTGCAGCACCTAACAGTAACGTTGTTTCTACTTAATTGCTCAATTTAATGAGTATGCGGGGAAGGTCTTGGCGTGTTGGGGTTTGACATAAACTAGCTGCTGGGGTTGCAGTTGCAACTGGTTTAAGCGATCGCGCGTAATATAAGCTGTGACTTCCTGACCATCCTTAAAACGCAACTCAATTTGAACTTCCCAACCTAGATGCACGATGCGGTTGACCTTGGCTGGGGCAGCATTTTCGTCAGGCACCGTATGGATCGCGACATCGTGGGGACGCAAAAACACATGAGAAGTTGGCGACTCCAAGTTCGACAAGCGAAAAAGACCAGCAGAACTTGGTAGAACATTCACTGGACCAACGAAACTCATCACAAACGGGGTTGCTGGATGGTCATAAATCTCTGCGGCAGTCCCGACCTGTTCCACCCGACCTTTGTTAAACACCACAATTTGATCGGCAAGTTCCATTGCTTCTTCTTGGTCGTGGGTAACAAACACAGTGGTGACATTCACTCGTTCGTGTAACTGTCGCAACGAAGCTCGCAATTCTTTCCGCACTTTCGCATCCAACGCTCCAAACGGCTCATCCAACAGCAAGACTTCAGGATCGACAGCCAAAGTTCTCGCCAAAGCCACCCGTTGCCGCTGTCCCCCAGAAAGCTGAGAGGGGTAGCGATCGCCAAAGCCATTGAGCTGCACTAAGTCTAAAAGTTCCTCTACCCGGTGTCGAATTCTGACTTTGGGCGCTTTGCGTAACTCTAGACTAAAGGCAATGTTTTGGCGAACAGTCATGTGTTTAAACAGCGCATAATGTTGAAACACAAAGCCGATGCCGCGCGATCGCACGCTTTGCTGGGTCACGTCCCGATCGGCGATTCTGATTCTACCGCTGTCTGGAGTCTCTAAACCTGCAATCAGCCGTAATAAAGTGGATTTCCCCGATCCAGAAGGTCCCAAAAGCGCCACTAAAGAGCCACTTTTAATATCTAAATTGACCCCTGAAACCGCCTGAAAAGAGCCAAATCGTTTCGATACGTCTTCAATCAAAATACTCATAGCGACTGTTTCCCAATTTTCTTAAAGTGCGGGTTTCCTTGACAAAAAACCGAATTAGGTTAGATGAATTCCCCTAATCTACGGTTTATCGCTCAACTTACTGTACATTTAATATCATAAAACTGAGAACACTTCTACCTGAAGGATGAGGGTGGCTGGTTCGATGAGGAACTCCGTCGGGAAGATCGCTCACGAGAACGTCGCTCACGCTTTGATTTCAAGGCACTGAGGGGCGAGGAGATGCCATACACACACACTCTTTTCTAATTCCTAAGTGCTGTAAGATTTAGGCAATTCAATCTACAGTTTACGGATCAAGATTCCTTAATTTGCGGTCAAAATCTCTTCTAATTCATCTTTTCTAGGCTGGCTAAACAAACTCAGCTAAGTGCGATGAAGAAGGGAAAATCGCATCCTGACGTACCCGTAGAGATAATCAAAAGCCCAGACTACAAGAATCGCATCGCTTCACATTGAAGCCGCGCCATATCTGACCAATGTAGGCGGCAGGACGCCGGAATCTACTGCAACTGAATTTACTTTCACCCCTCGCTCTTAAAAGTCCTAAAAGCGAAGTTATTGCTGCGCTGCATCTTGATTCGATGCAGCGTCTTTTTCCGGTGTTTTCGTCCGATTGTCATCGTGAAGACGAATCAAGGGAGACTTCTTGAGTTTCTTCACTCCACTAAGAACCACCAATGCAAATAGCGTTCCAATCAGACTCATTCGCCATAATCCACAGCCTGCGGCTGCTCCCAATCCAGCCGCCAACCAAATAGTTGCGGCGGAAGTTAGCCCCTTGACTTCGGCTTTTCTAAGTTTTTGATGAGATTGTTGCAGAATCATTCCCGCACCCAAGAACCCAACTCCCGTAGCAACGCCTTGGATGGTACGACTCAGAGCATTGGAAGAAGAAAAGGTATTGTCACCATCCACCTGCAAAGGAATCATTACAAATGCGGCAGCGCCTAAGCTAACTATCATGAAAGTTCTCAAGCCAGCAGGTCTACCAGGCTGCTGGCGGTTCATGCCAATCGCACCGCCAACCAGTAGTGCAGTGGTAAGCCTAAAAGTTACACTCTGCCAATCGCTTGGGCTAAGAAACATCGAACTCATTGCTGGAACTCCCAGAACAACTAGAATACCGATCCCTCAGTCCCCCAACGTACTGATTGAAAACTGGGCTATGGTACTCCAGTTACTTGTGACTGGCTAGGCGATATCTTCCCGATTTCACAGTAACTACGGTAATTCACTCGATTTACTGTACTTTAAAAATCAATTTAGGTTAAGAATCGGTTAAAAGCAACCATAAAACTAAACTGGCGATCGCTCTCTCCGTTTGCAGAGAATGTAGGGGCACCTCTGGTGGGTGCCCTACCTGGAGTGATGTCACCTCCCAGAGGTGCCATGAATGTTTTTACTGCGCGATCGCAAATAAAATAAATGCGATCGCTTCTTGCATCAAAGTATTAGCACTAAGTATTAGCACTAATGCACTGATACAACGACTCCAACCGTTGGTTTAAACCAGAACTGGATAATCCTGAATTTCCGGTTCTCGAAATAACGGTGTACTCAGATAACGTTCGCCAAAACTGGGTTGCACCATAACAATCAAACGACCTGCATTCTCTTCACGTTTAGCAATCCGAATTGCAGCACCTAAAGCAGCTCCCGCAGAGATACCCGACAACAACCCTTCTTCTCGACCCAAGCGGCGACCGTAATAAATCGACTCCTCATCCGTAACAGCAATCACTTCATCGATTAGCTCTGTTCGGAGAACTTCTGGGATGAATCCAGCACCAATCCCTTGAATTTTATGCGCTCCCGCCTGACCTCCAGAGAGAACTGGACTGCTAACTGGTTCTACAGCGATCGCTTTAAAACTCGGTTTTCGTGCCTTGATGACCTCAGCCACTCCCGTCAGCGTGCCACCTGTCCCAATTCCCGCAACCAAGAAATCTACTTCACCGTCAGTATCAGCCCAAATTTCCTCGGCTGTCGTTTCCCGATGGATTTGGGGATTGGCTGGGTTGCGAAACTGTTGCGGTACAAAAGCATTCGGAGTTGTCGCCGCAATTTGTTCGGCTCTAGCGATCGCTCCCTTCATGCCTTCAGCGCCAGGAGTCAGTTCCAGTTGGGCACCATAGGCTTTGAGCATCGCCTGCCGTTCTTGGCTCATTGTCTCTGGCATCGTCAAAATCAAGGCGTAGCCTTTCGCCGCCGCTACCATCGCCAGTGCAATGCCAGTGTTGCCAGAAGTCGGTTCAATGATAATCGTTTTTCTCGGCTGAATTAGACCCGCTTCTTCAGCAGCTTGAATCATGCTGACGCCAATGCGGTCTTTTACTGAAGCGGTCGGGTTCATCCCCTCCAACTTCGCAACAATTCGCGCTACACAGCCTTCAGATTGCGGAATCCGATTCAGCTCAACCAGAGGCGTATGACCAACTAATTCCGTGACATTATGAGCAATTCGCATCTTTACTACTCCGCCAAAGTTAGATGTAAAACATGGACTCAACTGTTGACTTTCATCCCATTTCGAGAGCAGATCCTGTAACGTCTCGCACTGCAAGACGGCGTGAAGCGATCGCCCGTAGCGAATCGCTGTTCTTGTCGCTTCCTGTCAAATTTCCTGAATCATAAAATCTTCAAGGGTTTGCGAAGCAGCTGGACTCAAGGGTTCCAAGCACCTCTCACACCGTAATTCGCTGGGGTTCCTCCGCCAACAAATACCCAGATGAAAGCGCCTTGTTGACTGAGGACTAAGCCGCAGCGCCACAACGTCATCAACACCTGCCTAAATAGCAGTCTAGTATTTGTTGACCGACAGCAATGTGGTCTATTTGCAGGAAGTCTCCCAGCTTCTGGTGGCTGGCTAGTTCTAAGACCAACAAAGCGTACCTCACCTTCCAGGACAGCTCCATCGCGTGGGATTATCGACAGCCAAGAACGTTTCCCAGTATACTACGGTTTGCCGATAGGAATTATGCACTTTTAGGGATTGTTTTTGCAGATAGGCTATGGCATACTCCTAACTTATGAAGAAATTACGGTATCCCTACCGAATTACAGGTAATTTAATTGTGCCTGCTGTCCATCTAACACTTGAAGGGAGAAGCGGCCCTTGCTGAAGACTGCGATCGCTGATTTCCAAATAATTTTTCAGCGCGACCCAGCGGCACGCAATTGGCTGGAGGTGCTGTTCTGCTATCCAGGCTTACAAGCACTTTTCTTTCATCGGGTGGCGCACTGGTTTTATTGCCTTGGGTTTCCCTTCATTCCTCGCTTGATTTCCCACTTGGCTCGTTTCTTCACGGGAGTTGAAATTCATCCAGGAGCCAAAATCGGCAAAGGCGTTTTCATCGATCACGGCATTGGCGTTGTGATTGGAGAAACTGCAATCGTGGGAGACAACGCTCTGATTTACCAAGGCGTAACGCTCGGTGGTACTGGCAAAGAAATAGGCAAACGCCACCCAACCTTAGGAGAAAATGTCGTAGTGGGAGCGGGTGCGAAGGTATTAGGAAATATTCACATTGGAAATAGCGTCCGTATCGGTGCCGGTTCCGTTGTTTTGCGGGATATTCCGTCTCATTCCACGGTAGTTGGCGTTCCGGGTCGAATTGTCCGCCGCAAAGATAATTTGGATGCTTCCGTTAACAATGAAAGCCTGCAAGATCCAGAAGCGGAAGTAATACGGGCTTTGTTTGACCGGATTCAATTTTTAGAGGAGGAAATTGAATCGTTAAAAATTCAAAGAAAGGTACCCGTTGCCATGCACGCTAGCCTTCAGAAGGCGATCATTTCAAATGCTTCTAATCGGCTGATTACGGAGTTCCTCGACGGGGCAGGCATTTAGATAATTTTAGATAATTTAAAACTTCAACACTGTTTTTTAGTAAGGCAGGATGGGGTTATTCCCAAAGTACTGAACCAACGCTTAAATTTACAATTCACTCAGGTTGTCTCGAAGCGATCGCTCTTGTTTTTTAACGGCTGCCAAAAGTTCGGCATTTTGGAGGATGACTCCAGCTTGATTATTAAAAATTTGCATATATTTTTGATCGCTGTCATCAAAACTAGCCCTAAAATATTCCGGAGCTTCCTCTTGTAGAAATGCCAACTGATCGGGACTTTCATATTCTGGAAAGTCTCCTTGCTTTCTTTTATTCACTAATTGAGTCACGCCAATCAAATCACCATCGGGGCTAAAAACTGGCATACATAGTAAGCTACAAGTGCGATAACCTGTCTGAAGATCGGTTTTTTTGGCTGTCTCCGAATCTGGGCGAGAATATAAATCAAAAGGAATATTCAAAGGCTCTCCAGATTCGGCAACTTTGCCAGCATAACCTTGTCCTACTTTCACCCGCAATTCTTTTACCGAGCCATCGTCAAAGGGAATCTGCGTCCACAATTCACCAGGCTTTTGATCTAAAATCCACAAAGTACTGCGGTCGGCATTCATCAGTTTCTTAGCTGCTTCCATCACCCGTTTGAGAATTTCTTGAAGATCCAAACTGCTTTGATTCACTGAACGAGCTGCTGCCATTAATGCGGCTGCCACTCGTTGCCCTCTAGCCGTTTTATGATAAGAGCGGAAGCTTTCTAAAATCATTTGAACCATTGGGGCATTTTCCGCAAATCGTTCTTCATCTGCTTTGGTAAAGCCCTGTCGATCGATTCTTTCTGCTAAGGATGTAGTCCGATCGCCAAATCGCTTTAATTTGTTGAGTAACTGAATAACTGCGACTAAATTTCCCTGCTCATTTAAGAGTGGCAACGCCAACATTGTATAAGTGCGATAGCCGTTTTTTTTGTCTTGCTCTTTTGCTGCATCAGAGCGAGGATCGTCATAGAAATCGAAGGGAATATTGATAACTTCTTTGCGGGCTGCCACTTCGCCCACAATTCCTTTATTAGCAGGTATCCGAATTTCTAAAGAACCATCTCCATCGGCTTCGGCGATAATTGACCAAAATTCATGTTTGTCTTCATCTAATAAAAAGATACTCGTGCGGTCGGCACTCAAAGATTTACCCATTTTTAGAGTAATCGAACGCAAGGTGCTATCTAAAATATCATCAAAACCCTGGTTATCCATGACACTATTGAGCATCGCCAGAGTTTGACTGACCACATTTTTTTGTTGAGATTCTGCCTCTTGTTTGACGCTGGCAAATTTCTGGGCATTTTGCAGAGCCACCCCCGCTTGAGAGTTAAAAATCTGCATATATTTTTCACTATTCCCATCAAAACTAGCCTTGAAGCATTCGGGGGCTTCGGGCCAATGATCTGGGTTATATTCTGGAAAAACACCCGGTTTCTTTTTATTCACTAATTGGGTAACACCCAGTAATTCACCATCAGGGCTGAAAACGGGCATACACAGTAAACTACAAGTTCGATAACCCGTCTTCTGATCTGTTTTCTTCGCTGTCTCCGAATCAGGATGCTCGTACAGATCGAAGGGAATATTTAAAGTTTCTCCCGATGCAGCCACTTTGCCAGCGAAACCTTGCCCTACTTTGACTCGCAAGTCTCGAACAGAACCGTCCTCAAAAGGAATCTTTGTCCATAGTTCATTTGCCTCTCGATCTATTAGCCAAAGCGTGCTGCGATCGGCATTCATCAGTTTTTTTGCCGCATCCATGACGCGACCCAAGACTTCTTCAGAATCGAGGCTGCTTTGAGAGAGCGATCGCGTTGCTTCTGTCAGTGCTTCTGAGGCTTGTAGTCTTTGGGTTAATTTGTAACAATACTGACATCTTTCTAGAATTCGTCGAATTGCCGGAGCATAGTCAGCAAACTGTTTTTGATCGGCTTCTGTGAAACCGTATTTATCAATTCTTTCTGAATAGCGAGCTTGTGGATTATTCGGCTGCTTTAACTTATTCAGTAATTGAACAACAGCAACTAAATCCCCCTGCTCGTTTAATATTGGTAAAATTAACTCGTTGTAGGTGCGATATCCCTTATTTGTATCTGATTCCTCCGCTTCCAACTCAGCGGGATCGTCGCAAAAACTAAAGGGAGTGCTGACAAATTTTTTGAAATATGTTAATCGTCCTTTAGTTTCTTTATTTGACAAAATTTGAAGTTCGGGATGATTTCCGTCTTCATGCCTAGCAATAATTGACCAAAGTTCACTTTTTTCTTCATCTATAAAGAAAACTGTTGTGCGATCTACACTCAGTAGTTCGCCCATTTTTAAAGTAATAGAACCTAATATTTCTGAAAGAATATCATCAAATGTTTTGCCTTCCATCACGCTAAGCATCGATAGAAGTTTTTGTTCTTGGGTAGCAACAACTTGCATGAAGTCGGCGTGCATATCCGCTAACGCCTTGTTTACCCACCTGTCGTTAAATACAGAGGCATAAATGCGGTTACATACCTTTAACTTCCCTTGCCGCTTGACAATTACTCCTGATAGTAGTATTTCGATTTGTTCTGGACTTTCGTCAAATGCTAATTCATCTTGTTGCAAAATTAACTGATAGATATCTAGTAGCGCACGGCTGCGCTGTCCAATTCGGAGAATGCGATCGCGTATCGTCTTTAGATGCGGTGGTTCATCCATTGCTTCCCAACTCTCGATGATCCGCGAGCGCACTAATCTCTCAACCCAATCTGGGATTTGGCTAATGGGTAATAAGTTTTGCTCTGCTTGTTGAAGGACTAATTTACAAAGTTTTTGGGTAAGAAACGGCTGTCCTCCCGTCCAATCTAATACCGCTTTTAGCACTTCTTGAGGATTGCTAATTTTCCCGGCTAACCCCCCCGCTAAAAGCTGCGCTTCGTGTAATTGAAAGCCATATAATTCAACCGCCCGACCGATATTAAAAGGAGTCCGGTTTTTATCTTGCATCAAATCAGAGGGACTCGCTACTCCTAGCAAGGCAAAAGTCAGACGTTCGTATTCATTGCAAGCGCGAATAAACGCAAAAAAGTCATCAGTCTTAAAATTTAAGCTAAGGACGTTATCAATTTCGTCGATAAAAATAACAATTTTCTGACTGACTGATGTTAGCAGCTCTTGTTCGATAAATTCACTCAAGCGCTGTACCGGAGGTAAAAAAGCGCGATCGCGCAACCAACTCTGTAAGTTAATCTTGTCTGAAAGCTGGAAACTCGTCACCAACCGCCGCATCACTCCGGCATACCACTGATCCGGCGTAATATCTTGGCTCCCAATTTTCGTCAAGTCTATCGCTGCACAGGCAAATCCTTCCGCTTGCAACTTGTGCATCGTTCGCACCCGCAAGCTAGTTTTCCCCATCTGTCGAGAATTCAACACATAACAAAACTCTCCCGCCTTCAACCCTTCGTAAAGGTCAAAATCTGCCTGTCGCACTACATAAGTAGGAGCATCAAGCGGTAAATGTCCACCCACTTTGTAGTTATAGGCTAAGTTTGGCTCTTGACTCATAAGGGGTTCTGATTGGGTAGAAAACACCATGCTTCTGACAAATGAGTTTTTTGTGAGTAATGAATAACTGATCTATACTTTTAGCTAACAGTTATCTAAAATTTGCCTAAGAGATAGCTCAACTATTAACTCAACTAATCCCTATTAATTTTTAGTTTTTAATTGACATTTTTAATTGACAAGCGATCGCTAAAATATTGCCGATATAAATCGAAGCGCGGCGTAACATAATTGCCCTGCAACTGTACCAGCCCCATACTATGCAATTTAAATGCTGGCACCGACTCTAATTCAATGGGTGTGTCTGCCATCACTACTTTAGCGAAAGCATCTGCTAACTCTGGATGTTGTTGCAGATTCCATAAATGTCTTCGCAAATGATCATCGTAAAGTCCCGCCTCTGTGGGTGCAGTTTCTAACAGTTGATCCAGCGTAATCGTTTGCTGCGCGATATGATAAAGCGCCAATCGGACTAAATAAGGATGTCCACCAACTAGCCTCATTAATTGCTCAACCTGCGTTGCATTCAAATTCAGTCCATGCCGCTGAGTTAAATCTTGCACCTGTTCCGGGCTAAAGTCCGGTAACTCAATCGGCAACCCTACATTAAACGGGGATTGATTGACATTCAGAGGGATATAAACTTCCGTTGAGTGTACCACCACCAGCCGGAGTTGTTGCCAGCGATCGCTATCGCCATTCCCATAGCCAGCTTCCTCGTACCAAGCCCGCAACAACCCAAAAAAATCGTCAGCAATTTTGGGATATTGAAAAACCCGATCCACTTCATCTAACCCTAATACTAACGGACTGTCAGATGCTGACAGCAAACAATCCTCAAAATAAATCGTGCAATTATCTTTACTACCAAAAGTATCCGTCCAATAATCATCTAATTGATGAGGAAGGCGCAGCTTTCGAGAAATTCGGGCACAAAACCACCGCAAAAGTTGATTTAAATCTGTAAAAACTGCCGTATCCGCGTGCTGAAAACTCAACGGTACCGTCCGATAACCTTGCTCGTTTGCTCGATAAAGAATCCTCGCCATCAGCGAAGTTTTCCCCATCTGTCTCGGTGCCTTGATCCGAATCAAAGCGCCTGGTTGCAAAATCTCCTTGTAACACTGAGTTTCATAAGGAACTCGCTCTACATAAAACGCAGAAGCCAGACGCACCTGACCATTGGGTAACTCTGGTTCTGCTACTGGCAGGGGTGCATCTGAAGAATGCAGGATGACGGATGTCCCTTCATCCTCCTGGGAAATTAAAGGAGTTAGGCTTTCAGGCTTCTCTAGAGATGAATCGATTGATTCCTCAGGTATCCCCACGGATATCCTAGTTAAATCTGCCTCTACAACGCCGGACTCCACGCTTCTTGCCAGTAAACTCAGAATTTTTTGCACAATACTTGGAGTGTCAGCAGGCGAGTTCCACTCAAATTGTTCATTTCCATCAAGATAGCTGCGTAAATCGTGATTTAGCGGAGTATTCGAGGGACAATTAACGCGAATTGTTAGCACGGCTGGCTTATTCTGAATAGAGCGCAATTCCTTCGCTCGTCGCAACTCTTCGATCGCCATTTCACTTACCGCCGTCTGGGGAGAAATTAGCAGCAAAAAGTAGTCGCATTGCTGTAACTCTGTATCAATTTGAGAGAGAAGAGGCGGCGCTGACCATCCGATTTTTTCTGAGGAATGTCTCTGACCCTCGCCTTTCTGGACATCCCTTGTAGGTGCGCCTACACTCGCCATAAAGGCTGTGTATCCAGAAGCATTCAGGGTTTCGTAAAATTGAGTTGCTAGTCCCCTATCTGGCTCCTGTGCGCGGTGCGAGATAAAAATTCTCTTCGTAAATACTTCTACCTCTTTTTGGGAATGGTTCTGGTTCCCGTTCGGTGGTAGTTCTGCTGAGTGCGACTCCTGCTTCTGAGCGCGTTCTATTGCCCCTTTGAAATTTTTTTTGCTAACTCTTTCCTCCAAAACTACCGAAAGCTTCTTCCATAATTTATAGCCAACATCTTTTTCTACATATTGAGGATTCAAAGGATAAATATCTTCATAAGTTTTTCCTTCCCAAGATCCTAGAAATATTTCCCTTTCCAGATCGTTTAAGTGCTTTCCTGTTTTAACAAAAATTAAATCGTCTATAAATTTTAATGCTTCGTTAATTTCCATGCTTGCTTGAAAGGGCTATTTGATAACAACTTTAGGTGTTCAGAAACTTCTTTTTTATCGTTTTCTTTTTGCTCTAGCGAAGAAAGTGTATAGCTCAATTAAGGCTAGTGCGTCTTTCGCGGTTTCTTAAAAACAGATTAAAAATCGAGCAAATTTGCTATATTTAACATTTAATAAATTTTGCAACCTGATTCACATAGGAAGGTTCATTTTAGAAGACTGAGCGATTAAATTTACATAGCGTTCTCAGCTCTTGTCAATAAAAATACTGAGCAGCTTTATCTGAAAATAGGAACTGATAGAATCAAAGGCTTATTTAAAATTGCACCTTGCGTATATTTGATAACTTTTTATAAGTGCAACCAAACAGTAAGCCTAGGATTACTTCCTATTATAAAAATGTAGCTGCCACAGCCCGTCGATGGCAATAAAGCGGACAAAACTCCCCTGAGCCAGGGACTCCTTCTTTCTAAGCTCTAAGGGAATCCTGATGGCTGAGTCTAAAGCGTAACCCTCTCCTGCTATTAATCTTGTTACACCTATTAGAGAATGCCTGAAAAGTCCTAATTGAGACGCTTAAACGGTAGAGATATCCCTTGCATCCCCGCGAAGCAGCGCGGATGCGCGAAAGGGATGTGCGATCGCGCATCCCTTTCCCACATCCGTGCCGCTACACGAACGCTAACGCTAGAAAAAAGGGCAACTTTTGACACTTCTCAGAGATTTTATTAGCTTTACTGGCACTATACTGGCGATTTTCTCTTTCTCCTCCTTGTTACTAGAGTAGCGGCGCTCCCATCGCAGCAATTCGTCGGCTCTGTTGCAGGCAATTACTGAAATGGTATTACACCATCTTGAGAAACCTTGGGAAAGTGCAAGCAAAAACAATCTCCTATAGCAGATAACAGAGGAAAGACTAGAGATTTCCTGAACTTTCCTGGGGTTTCCTGAATTAATTAGGTCTGATGTGTAACAGGGGTTAGCCAAACTGAATGCTCTCGTGTCTTCAGTTTTGCTGTAGCCTGAAAAACACTCAGAACTTCTGAGCTTTCCTGGTTGCGGTCTGCATAAAGGTAAGTGAAACTACTGATAGAAGTAGCAAGTAAGCGTGTTTTAATTTAGAAAATGAATAAAATTAAACGCCCTAGAAGAGTAGTTTTAGGCCAATCAGTAGACGCTTCAAAATTTTAATCAATTTATAACAATTGATTTTCTTTAATTGAATTTTCTAAATGCGCTCTCAATTTTATCAGGGGACTAGAGATGTTTAATCCCACAATGGTGATGATCGATACCTTCGTTGAACGCCTGCGAGCTGCCTATTGCCGCACTTACGGCGGTCTTAAACCAGACTACCCTGATATCATCGTCTGGGCTGGAAACATGGCTCTAGAAAATATTGCTAACAGCGACGCCCTTTATCACAACGTCGAACACACCATCTTTGTCACCTTAGTGGGACAAGCAATTCTGCGAGGCAAACATATCCGCTTTGGGGGAGTGTATTGCGAAGATTGGTTGCACTGTATCATTTCTTTGTTGTGCCATGATATTGGCTACGTGAAAGGAGTTTGCCTGCAAGATCGACCTAGTGAAAGGGTGTATGCCACAGGTATCGACAACTTGCTCATTTCGCTGCCAACCGGATTAACCGATGCTAGCCTTACACCTTATCATGTAGATCGCGGAAAACTGTTTATTGAGGAGCGTTTTGGCGGTCACAAACTGATAGATACAGAAACAATCAAGAACAATATCGAGTTAACTCGTTTTCCTGTGCCAGCAGATGCAGATCATCAAGATACTAATAACTTTCCAGGCTTAATTCGTGCCGCCGATTTAATTGGTCAACTTAGCGATCCGCGCTACTTGCAAAAAATTAGTGGATTGTTCTACGAATTTGAAGAAACTGGGGTGAATAAAACCTTGGGTTACAAAAATCCTGGAGATTTGCGGAGAAACTACCCGAAGTTTTACTGGAATGTCGTATATCCTTACATCCAGGATGGATTACGCTACTTAGAGATGACGCAAGAGGGAAAGCAAATATTAGCAAACCTCTATGCAAATATATTTGTGGTAGAACACGAATAGATTTTATGCTCAAAATTCATGCTCAAAGTTTAGCGTTGCTGACAATTGAATGACCATTAAAATTGTGTAGTAGCACCTCTTGTGGGTACTACTACACAATTTGCTTTGTTTTTGGGATACTCTGCTGGGAGAGAGGATGCGATCGCATCCTCTCTCCCTTGCCCTTAGCGCCTACCCCTCAACTCAACTGATTCTTGATATATTAATGACTGACACAGCGACCTTGTACTCATAAACTCAAACAAGTCTCCGAACACAAGCATCTACGCACCACTGGTTAGCGACAACGCGGCTGTTGAATGATAAGTAGCAATGCTCAGCCTGCGTCTTGTAACGAGAAGTTAACACGTTTGAGTCGCCCAAAAGTATTCAAAAAGGGTCGCAGTGCGTCAGAATCATCATTGATATGACAGAATTTTGAACCCGTTACTCAGGCTGCGACAAAAAGTAACCATCCTCGAAGGATAAAGCTATGCCCACTGCACCGGCAACCCCCGATACCGATAATCTCGATGCCAAACAGCTCCTGAGAACGCTCGTAGCTGTTAAAAAAGGTGACTTTTCTGTCCGGATGCCGATTGACCAGACTGGCATGGCGGGGAAAATTGCCGATACGCTCAACGACATCATTGAGATGAATCAGAGGATGGCGACTGAGCTAGAACGGATCAGCACGGTTGTTGGGAAAGAAGGAAAAATCGCCCAGCGTGCTTCGATTGGAACGGCAGGGGGTTCCTGGTCAGCAAGTGTAGATTCTGTCAATACCCTAATTACAGATTTAGTTCAACCGACCGCTGAAACTGCTCGCGTGATCCGGGCAGTTGCCAATGGCGACCTATCTCAGAGAATCGCACCGGAGATTGAAGGGAGAGCCTTGCAAGGGGAATTCCTCCAAACCGCACAGGTCGTCAACACGATGGTGGATCAGCTTTCCTCCTTTGCCTCAGAAGTCACACGGGTAGCCCGTGAAGTGGGCACGGAAGGCAAGCTGGGCGTGCAAGCAGAAGTGAAGGGCGTCGCAGGCACCTGGAAAGATTTGACCGATAACGTCAACTTGATGGCAGGAAATTTGACCGCGCAGGTGCGGAACATCGCCGAAGTGACGACTGCGGTAGCAAATGGCGACCTTTCTAAGAAAATCACCGTCGATGTCAAAGGCGAGATTTTAGAACTGAAAAACACCGTCAACGTCATGGTGGATCAGCTGAACTCCTTTGCCTCAGAAGTCACGCGGGTTGCCCGCGAAGTGGGTACAGAAGGTAAACTGGGCGGTCAAGCAGAAGTTCGCGGCGTTGCCGGAACCTGGAAGGATCTCACCGATTCGGTGAACTTGATGGCGGGGAACTTGACAGCGCAGGTGCGGAACATTGCAGAAGTAACGACGGCAGTAGCAAATGGCGACCTTTCCAAGAAAATCACGGTTGATGTCAAAGGCGAAATTTTAGATTTGAAGGACACCATCAACGTGATGGTGGATCAGCTGAACTCGTTTGCCTCGGAAGTCACACGGGTGGCGCGTGAGGTGGGTGCAGATGGGAAGTTGGGCGGTCAGGCAGAAGTGAAGGGAGTTGCCGGAACTTGGAAGGATCTCACTGATTCGGTGAACTTCATGGCGGGAAGTTTAACCTCCCAGGTGAGGAACATCGCAGAAGTGACGACGGCGGTGGCAAATGGCGACTTGTCGAAGAAAATTACCGTCGATGTGCGCGGGGAAATTTTAGAACTAAAAAACACCGTCAACACGATGGTGGATCAGTTGAACTCCTTCGCCTCGGAAGTGACGCGGGTGGCGCGAGAGGTGGGTACGGAAGGGAAACTGGGCGTACAAGCAGAAGTTGGTGGAGTTGCCGGAACCTGGAAGGATCTCACCGATTCGGTGAACTTGATGGCGGGGAATCTAACCGCGCAGGTGCGGAACATCGCGGAAGTGACGACGGCGGTAGCAAATGGCGACTTGTCGAAGAAAATTACTGTCGATGTCAAAGGGGAAATTTTCGAGCTAAAAAACACCGTCAATATCATGGTGGATCAGCTTTCTTCCTTCGCTTCGGAAGTAACGCGGGTGGCGCGAGAGGTAGGCGCAGATGGGAAGCTGGGTGGTCAGGCGGAGGTGCGGGGCGTTGCCGGAACTTGGAAGGATCTCACCGATTCGGTGAACTTCATGGCGGGTTCTTTGACCGCACAGGTGCGGAACATCGCGGAAGTGACGACGGCGGTTGCCAATGGCGACCTTTCTAAGAAAATTACCGTCGATGTTAAGGGCGAGATTTTAGAGCTAAAAAACACCGTCAATACGATGGTGGATCAGCTCAATTCTTTTGCCTCAGAAGTGACGCGGGTGGCGCGAGAGGTGGGAACGGAAGGGAAACTGGGCGTGCAAGCAGAAGTGCGAGGCGTTGCCGGAACCTGGAAGGATCTCACCGATTCGGTGAACTCGATGGCGGGGAATCTAACCGCACAGGTGCGGAACATCGCGGAAGTGACGACGGCGGTAGCGAACGGCGACCTTTCTAAGAAAATCACGGTTGATGTCAAAGGCGAAATTTTAGAGCTGAAAAAGACGATCAACACGATGGTGGATCAGCTTTCGTCCTTCGCCTCAGAGGTGACGCGGGTGGCGCGAGAGGTGGGTTCGGAAGGGAAACTCGGCGTGCAAGCAGAAGTGCGCGGCGTTGCGGGTACGTGGAAGGATCTCACCGACTCGGTGAACTCGATGGCGGGGAACCTCACCGAACAAGTGCGAAACATTGCGGAAGTGGCAACTGCGATCGCAAATGGCGACTTATCCAAGAAAATTACCGTCCAAGTTAAAGGCGAAATTTTAGAGCTGAAAAACACGATCAATATCATGGTGGATCAGCTTTCGTCCTTTGCCTCAGAGGTAACGCGGGTAGCGCGAGAGGTGGGTTCGGAAGGAAAACTCGGCGTGCAAGCAGATGTACGAGGGGTTGCCGGAACCTGGAAGGATCTCACCGATTCGGTGAACTTCATGGCGGGTTCTTTGACTGCACAGGTGCGAAACATTGCCGCCGTGACGACGGCGGTGGCGAATGGCGACTTATCCAAGAAAATTACCGTCGATGTCAAAGGGGAAATTTTAGAGCTGAAAAACACCGTTAACACGATGGTGGATCAGCTCAACTCGTTTGCCTCGGAGGTGACGCGGGTGGCGCGCGAGGTAGGCACGGAAGGAAAACTCGGCGTACAGGCGGAGGTGCGCGGCGTTGCCGGAACCTGGAAGGATCTCACCGATTCGGTGAACTTCATGGCGGGAAGCTTGACCGCGCAGGTGCGGAACATCGCCGAAGTGACGACGGCGGTGGCGAATGGCGACTTATCCAAGAAAATTACCGTCGATGTTAAAGGCGAGATTTTAGAGCTGAAAAACACGATCAACACGATGGTGGATCAGCTCAACTCGTTTGCCTCGGAGGTAACGCGGGTAGCGAGAGAGGTGGGAACGGAAGGGAAACTGGGCGTACAAGCGTATGTCCGGGGGGTTGCTGGAACCTGGAAAGATTTGACCGATAACGTCAACTTGATGGCGGGGAATCTAACCGCACAGGTGCGGAACATCGCCGAAGTGACGAAGGCGGTAGCAAATGGCGACCTTTCTAAGAAAATCACGGTTGATGTCAAAGGCGAGATTTTGGATCTCAAAGACACGATCAACGTGATGGTGGATCAGCTTTCCTCCTTCGCCTCAGAAGTCACGCGGGTGGCGCGAGAGGTAGGAACCGAAGGGAAATTGGGCGGTCAAGCGGAGGTGCGCGGCGTTGCCGGAACCTGGAAAGATTTGACCGACAACGTGAACTCAATGGCGGGGAACTTAACCGCGCAAGTGCGAGGCATCGCCAAAGTGGTGACGGCAGTTGCCAATGGTGACTTGAAGCGAAAACTGATGCTGGAGGCGAAGGGAGAAATTGAAACCTTAGCCGATACGATCAACGAGATGATCGACACGCTGGCAACGTTTGCCGATCAAGTCACGACAGTGGCGCGAGAGGTCGGAATTGAAGGGAAGCTGGGAGGACAGGCGAAGGTGCCTGGTGCTGCCGGAACCTGGAGAGCGCTAACCGACAACGTGAACGAACTGGCAGCGAATTTAACTACGCAGGTACGAGCGATCGCAGAAGTCGCGATCGCTGTAACCAGAGGCGACCTCACCCGGTCGATTTCCGTCGCCGCACAAGGTGAAGTCGCCATCCTCAAAGACAACATCAACCAGATGATTGCCAACCTGCGGGAAACAACGCAGAAAAATACCGAGCAAGACTGGTTGAAAACCAACCTCGCCAAATTTACCCGGATGCTTCAGGGACAGCGAGATTTGGAAACCGTCTCCAAGCTCATTCTCTCGGAACTCGCTCCTCTGGTATCCGCGCAACACGGTGTGTTTTACCTGATGGAAAGTGGCGAGCAACATCAGGCATTCCTGAAACTCCTGAGTACCTATGCCTACCGCGAGCGCAAGCATCTCGCCAATCACTTCCATTTAGGAGAAGGCTTGGTGGGACAATGCGCCCTGGAAAAAGAGCGGATTCTGCTCAGCGAGGTGCCGGACAACTATATCAAGATCAGCTCTGGCTTAGGGGAATCTACGCCGCTGAATGTCGTCGTGTTGCCCGTCCTTTTTGAAGGGCAAGTAACGGCAGTGATTGAACTCGCTTCTTTCCGACGATTTAGCGAGATTCACCTCACCTTCTTCGATCAACTCACCGAAAGCATTGCCATCGTTCTGAACACGATCGCGGCTTCGATGCGTACCGAAGAGTTGCTCAAGCAGTCCACCGCACTAGCAGAAGAACTCCAAACCCAGCAGAAAGAACTCACAGAAACCAACAAGCGACTGGAACAACAAGCCAAATCACTCCAGGCATCCGAGGAACTGCTCAAGAATCAACAGGAACAGTTGCAGCAAACCAACGAAGAACTGGAAGAGCGATCGCGCTTACTCGCCATGCAAAACCGCGAAGTCGAGCGCAAGAATCGAGAAATCGAACAGGCAAGACAGTCGGTGGAGGAAAAAGCCGAGCAACTGGCGCTCACCTCTAAGTACAAGTCGGAATTCTTGGCGAATATGTCCCACGAACTGCGGACTCCACTAAATAGCTTGTTGATTTTGGCTCGTCTACTTTCTGATAATCCAGAGGGTAACCTGACGCCGAAGCAAGTCGAATATACCCGCACCATTCATTCCGCAGGCACCGATCTGTTGGGACTGATTAACGACATCTTGGATCTGGCAAAAATTGAATCGGGAACGATGTCGGTTGACATCGATCAGATGTTATTTACCGATTTGCGGAGCCAGATGGAGCGAACGTTCCAGCAAGTGGCGCACGACAAAGGACTCGCCTTTACTGTGGAATCCGACGAAAGACTGCCCAAGGGAATGTATACCGACTCGAAACGGTTACAACAAGTCCTGAAGAATCTGCTCTCGAATGCCTTTAAATTTACGGATCAGGGTGCAGTCCGATTACGAGTCGAGCTAGCGACAGGCGGCTGGAGTTCCGAACAGGGGAGTTTAAATCGCGCCCAGACCGTCATTGCTTTTGCCGTCAGCGACACAGGGATTGGGATTGCACCAGATAAGCAGAGAATTATTTTTGAGGCTTTTCAGCAGGCGGATGGAACAACCAGCCGCAAATACGGCGGGACGGGTTTGGGCTTGTCAATCAGTCGAGAAATTGCCCGACTGCTGGGCGGAGAAATTCGTCTGGTGAGCAGTCCGGGACAGGGAAGCACGTTTACCCTCTATTTGCCGCAAGCTTATCAAGATGGGGCAGCAGGAATGAGTCCGGAAGTGCGAAGTATCCTTCCAGGAGCGAGGAGTCCCGTCGCCCCCAGTACCCTCGCACCCAGTATCCCTCAGACCCTTGATGTTCGACCGGCGATTCCATCGGCAACTCCACCAGCAACTCCACCAGCAACTCCACCAGCAACTCCACCGGCGAATCGAAACGACGGCGTTCGTTCCTCCAGTCTCGGAGAGGCAAGTGTCGCCGCGAGTCCCTACCCGCGTTCTGCACACATGGCTGACATTAGCGATGACCGGGACGATATCCAAGCGGGCGATCGCGTGTTGCTAATTGTGGAGGACGATATCAATTTCGCCCGGATCTTGTTAGATATGGCACGACAACAGGGCTTCAAAGGGCTGGTGGCGTTGCGAAGCGATACAGCTCTGGCAATGGTGCGAGAATATCAGCCGGATGCGATTACTCTAGATATCCGGTTGCCGGTGATGGATGGCTGGACGGTGTTAGACCGTTTGAAGCACGACCCAGGCACTCGTCACATCCCCGTGCATATCATCTCCGTCGAAGAAGTCCAGCAGCGCAGCTTGCAACAAGGAGCGATCGCTTATCTACAAAAACCTGTCAGCAGCGAAGCGTTAGCGCAGGCGCTATCTGACATTAAGGGATTTGTCGAGCGCCCCGTGAAGAACTTGCTGGTCGTAGAAGATGATGAAACTCAACGCCACAGCATTGTCGAGCTAATCGGTAATAGCGACGTGCAGACGACGGCGGTAGGCACTGGAACAGAGGCACTCGAAGAGCTGAGAACCGGGCACTATGATTGCCTGGTACTAGATTTGGGACTGCCGGATATGACTGGATTTGAGTTGATGGATCAAATAAAACAGGAGCCTAGCCTGACGACACTCCCGATCATTGTTTATACCGGCAGGGAATTAACCAAACAACAAGAAACCGAACTCAAGCGCATTGCCGAGACGATTATCATCAAAGACGTGCGATCGCCAGAACGTCTTCTGGATGAAACCGCCTTGTTCCTTCACCGAGTGCAGGCAAATTTACCCCGCCCGAAACAACAAATTCTGGAACAATTGCATCAAACCGATCCGGTTCTGACTGGCAAGAAAGTTTTGATTGTTGATGACGATGTGCGGAATATCTTTGCCCTCACCAGTATGCTGGAACTCCATCAAATGGAAGTGTTGTATGCCGAAAATGGCAGAGATGGCATTGCGAAGTTGCAAGAACGCCCCGACATTGATATTGTCCTGATGGACGTGATGATGCCGGAAATGGACGGTTACGAAACCATGCAAGCCATTCGCCAACTCGATTCATTCGCAACACTACCGATGATCGCTCTCACCGCCAAAGCCATGAAAGGCGATCGCGAAAAGTGTATTGAAGCGGGTGCGTCCGACTACATCACCAAACCTGTGGATACCGAGCAATTGCTCTCCCTGCTTCGCGTCTGGCTCTATCGATAAGGCAAAAGAAAAAAGGCAAAGAAGCGGCAAAAGTTCTTGCTGTTTCTTTGTCTCTATTTCTTTTACCTTTCTACTTTTTACTTTTTACTGTATGAACACGCCCAAAAATAGCAGCGAACTTGAAGATATTGAAATTCAGTTGCTATTGGAGGGCGTGTATCGTTACTACGGATTTGATTTCCGAAATTATGCTCCCGCTTCACTCAAGCGCCGCATCTGGAATGCGATTCGTGCGGAGCATTTAAGCAGTGTATCCGCGCTTCAGGAAAGAGTCCTCCACGATGCAAACGCGATGGAGCGATTTCTGCTCGGTCTCTCCGTCAACGTGACCGCCATGTTCCGCGATCCGACCTTTTATTTAACATTTAGAAATAAAGTTGTTCCCTTATTGCGAACATATCCATTTATTCGGATCTGGTGTGCAGGTTGTTCAACTGGAGAGGAAGTTTATTCAATCGCAATTTTGTTGCAAGAAGAAGAGCTTTATCACCGTTGCCGCATCTATGCAACCGACATGAATGAGATGGTATTAAGAAAAGCTAAAAGTGGCATTTTCCCCCTCCATTTAATGCAGGAATATACTCAGCATTATCTCAAAGCAGGCGGGATTAAGTCTTTTTCGGAGTATTATACCGCTGCTTATGATAGCGCTATTTTTCGGGCCTCACTCAAAGAAAACATTATTTTTTCTCAACATAATCTAGCGATTGATGGTTCTTTTAATGAATTTAATGTCATCTTATGTCGCAACGTCCTAATCTATTTCAATCCATTTCTTCAGGAACGGGTTCACAATCTTTTGTACGATAGCCTTTGTAGATTTGGGATTTTAGGATTAGGTCGTCAGGAATCCCTGAAAACCACTCTATACGAAAAACACTATGAGGAGTTAGAAAATCATGAAAAGATTTACCGAAAATTGGCTTAATTAAAACTTTCTAATTACAAATTACACATAAATGCAAGATTTCCCAAATCAATGGAATAAAAAGGAGGTGAACATTTTTTAGGTCAAGAGTAGTAGGTAATTGGAAATCCTTCACTACCCACCCGTTTTATTGAGTTTTGCCCATCTACTGATTCATGGTGAGTATGACTTTTGATATTGTTGTTGTCGGCACATCATTAGGTGGGTTACAAGCTTTAACCGTAATGCTCGCAGGTCTACCAAATACTTTCCCAGCGGCTGTGGTTGTCGTCCAACACCGTCACAAAGCCTCTGATAACACGCTGAGCTTCTTTCTCCAGCAGTACAGCACTTTGCCGGTGGCGGAAGCGGAAGATAAAGAAGAAATTCTGCCTCGACGGGTATACCTAGCTCCCGCTGATTATCACTTACTGGTGGAACCCCGACAGGCATGGGGACACCGCCAAGGTCGGTACGGAGGCATCGCCACATTAGCACTCTCCACTGAGGCTCCTGTATGCAATGCCCGACCGTCGATTGATGTGCTGTTTGAATCGGCAGCTGATGCTTATGCACAGAGAGTTATCGGGGTGATTTTAACCGGAGCAAGTCAGGATGGAGCGAAAGGCTTGGCAAAAATTAAAGCACGCGGCGGACGGGCTATAGTACAAGAGCCTGCAACAGCAGAAAGCCGGATTATGCCAGAAGCCGCGATCGCATCTGTAACGGTAGACTGGATTGTGCAGCTCCAAGACATTGCCCCTCTTTTAGTCAACCTTTGTCAATCGGCTGTGAGGTGAAAAAATCAGATATGTGACGCCAAAGCCCTAGTAGCTCAACAGCCGAATCTAGACACATCAAATCTTCATCTAAAAACCCTGGATTCTGGTTTCTAAAATTTGTAACTTTGGATAGTGGTATCAATAGCGAAACAGTGACAGGCTCGACAAAGCCGCTCAAACAAGTCCCGACCTTCCAGAAAATGCAGCCCGAAGAAATAGTTAACGTCCTCCTTGTGGACGATCACCCAGAAAATTTACTGGCTTTGGAGGCGATCCTGGGCAGCCTCGGTCAAAATTTGGTCAGAGCTACATCGGGCGAACAAGCCTTGCGATGTCTGCTTGAGCGGGATTTTGCCGTGATTTTGCTTGATGTCCAGATGCCCGGTCTAGATGGATTTGAGACGGCAAAGCTGATTCGACAACGACAGCGATCGCGCCACACGCCGATTATTTTCCTAACCGCATTTAGCAGCAGCGATTCTCTGGTTTTCAAAGGTTATTCTCTGGGTGCAGTAGATTACCTGCTGAAACCGCTGGAGCCGGAAATATTAACCTCCAAGGTGGGGGTGTTTGTTGACTTATTCAAGAAAACCGCAGAGGTGAAACGACAAGCGGCACAACTGACTGCTGTTAACTTAGAACTTAAGCAAAGTGAAGAGCGTTTTCGCTCGTTAAGTGCCTGCTCGCCCCTAGGCATTTTTATGACCGATATTGAAGGGCGCTGTACCTACGCAAATCCGCGCTGCCAAGCGATTTGTGGCTTAACGCCTAATGTAGAAACGGGAACTTTAGCCTCGCTCTACGAAGAAGGCTGGTTGCAGTCGGTACATCCAGAAGACCGCGATCGCGTCTATAGACATTGGTCTACTTGCATGAGCATCGGTCAGGAATGCTCCAACGAGTTTCGCTGCCAAACTCCGGAGGACATTGTGCGTTGGGTTTACCTGCGCTCCTCCCCGATGCTGACCGATACCGGCGAACTTATCGGTCATGTCGGCACCCTAGAAGACATCACCGAGCGCAAAGCCGCAGAGGAAGCCCGCGCTCAGATGATCCGCGAACAGGTGGCACGACAGGAAGCCGAGGCGGCAAACCGGATTAAAGATGAGTTCCTCGCCACCCTGTCTCACGAACTCCGCACTCCCCTCAACTCGATGCTGGGTTGGACTCAACTGCTCCGCAGTCGCAAGTATGATGAAAAGACGACAGCCCGTGCCCTGGAAACGATTGAGCGCAACGCCAAGTTACAGGCGCAACTGATTGAGGATATTCTCGATGTCTCGCGGATTATTCGCGGGAAGCTGCGGTTAAATATCTGTCAAGTTAATCTTGTACCCGTGATTGAGGCGGCGCTGGATGCGGTTCGTCCGGCGGCTGAGGATAAAGGGATTCAATTGGAAAGCGTACTCGATCGCGCCGTGGAACTGGTTCCTGGCGATCCTAACCGCTTGCAGCAAGTTGTTTGGAATCTACTCTCCAATTCGATCAAGTTCACGTCTTCAGGGGGAAAGGTGCAGGTGCGCCTTTTCAAGGATGGCGATCGCGCTCAAATTAGCATCAGCGACACCGGCGTGGGCATCAGCCCAGATTTTCTCCCCTATATTTTCGATCGCTTCCGTCAAGCAGATAGCACCACCACCAGGCGCTATGGTGGATTGGGACTCGGTTTGGCAATTGTCCACAACTTAGTGGAACTGCAAGGCGGCACGATTGAGGCAAGAAGTGAGGGAGAAGGGAAAGGGTCAACATTTATCGTGAAGCTGCCAGTAGTATCCGATCAGCTCAAGACTTGCGATTTGGAGTCTATCTCTTCAGGTAAAAAAGTCGCGATCGCGTCTCCTCCCTCTCTGGAAACGTTGCAGGTGTTGGTGGTGGATGACGATACGGATACCCGCGATTTTTTGAGGGCGGCGCTAGAACAATACCACGCTCAAGTGACGGCTGTGGCATCGGTTCAGGAAGCGATGCAAGCTCTAGAACACTTAAAACCCGATGTACTGGTGAGCGACATTGGAATGCCTAATGAGGACGGTTATGGCTTGATCCGCAAAGTTAGAGCTTTGGAATCTCAGCGAGGAGAAACGAGCATTCCCGCGATCGCGCTGACTGCTTATGCCAGGGGTGAGGAGCGATCGCAGGCACTCGAAGCAGGTTTCCAGGTACACCTGCCTAAACCCGTTGAGGCAATCAAATTAATTGCTTCTGTGGCAAACTTGGCGGGGCTGAGTACAAAGCTCGCAGACGTGTAGCAATCTCTAAACCAATCGTTCTTTCAATCAGGCGATTTCTATAACGAGATTGCTTGCTAGCCGCACGGCTGTAAGCGTTGGTTAGGCGATAGATATCCCGCGATGGGAGCAGGACTATCTGTTCGCGCCGATCGTCTTGTCGAAGAAGTCGAACGTCCGGTACAGCGCCTTGAGCGACGCTTCGCGTGTCTGCTTGTAGGTCGATCCGATGAAGCTGTGACCCATTCCCATACAAAAAAAGGCATAAAAAAAAGGAGAGCCACTTGGGCGACTCTCCCGATCATCAGGGTGCATCTACTAAACAAAATATATCACTTGGGGATGAGGGGTGTCACCCCTTATTTTGTTTTTTTCGTGAAGTTTCCTCGCTTTTATGTGAAGTGAAGACGAAGATAATTGTCAACATAAATCAGGCAAAGGGTTGTGGGGCAAATGTAGCAGATACGTATTTCTGCGAGCGATCGCCTGCACATCCGCTACATTTTCTACCAGCACCCGTTGCCTGGGCTTCAGCCTTGCGGAGTAGGTTTTGACGACTCCGCAAGGCGGTATATTTTGGCTTGTCTAACTAACTGTTCAACTTCTTAGCCATCATTTGGTTCGTGAGTTTCGGGTCAGCTTGACCTCCTGTTTGCTTCATCACCTGCCCCACAAAGAAACCCAACAGCTTAGTTTTACCGCTGCGATACTGTTCCAGCTCTTTGGGATTTGCCGCTATAACTTCATTGATGATTTTTTCCAGCTCACCCTTGTCAGAGATTTGCTTGACTCCTTTGCTCTCTACCAGTTCTTTCGCAGAACCCCCTTTAGACAGCAACTCTGGCAGAATCTCTTTAGCGATTTTGCCGCTGATAGTTCCGTCTTCAATTAAGGAGATGAGTTCCGCGAGGATCTGGGGTTTGAGGGCAATTTCAGCGATATTCAGTTTAGCGGTGTTGAGATAGGCAGAAATATCACCCATCACCCAGTTAGCCGCTTGCTTGGGATTCGCCTTGGCAGAAACCGCCGCTTCAAAATACTCCGACACCGATCTATCGTCGGTTAGGACGCGGGCATCGTAAGCAGACAAACCCAATTCACTTTCGTAACGATGACGTTTTTGCGCTGGCAGTTCCGGCAGTTCCGACTTCCACTTAGATAATTGCTCAGCGGAGACTTGTATGGGAGTTAGGTCGGGTTCTGGGAAGTAGCGGTAATCGCTAGAGCCTTCCTTCTTCCGCATACTCACTGTGCGTTGGCTACCTTCCTCCCAAAGCCTGGTTTCTTGAATAATTCGCTCGCCGGATTGGATGGCTTCAATTTGCCGGTCGATTTCGTACTCAATCGCCCGTTGGATGGCGTTGAAGGAGTTCATATTTTTGATTTCGACCTTCGTGCCAAACTCCTTCTGACCAACCGGACGCACGGAGATATTCACGTCGCAGCGCAGCGAACCTTCTTGCATATTGCCATCACTGACGCCCAGATAGCGGACAATCCGGCGCAGTTCTTGGGCATATTCAGCAGCTTCAACCCCCGAACGGATATCCGGTTCGGAGACAATTTCTACTAAGGGAATGCCGGTGCGGTTGTAGTCTACTAAAGAATAGGTAGAACCAGAGAGTCTTTCACTACCCGCATGAACCAATTTTCCAGCATCTTCTTCCATGTGCAGACGAGTGATGCCAATCTTTTTGCGGATGGGGTTGCCATCTGCGTCAGTTAACTCAATCTCCAGCCAACCATGTTCGGCAATGGGCAAATCGTACTGAGAAACTTGATAATTTTTGGGCAGATCGGGATAAAAATATTGCTTACGGTCAAATTTGCTATAAGGAGCGATCGCGCAGTTGAGAGCCAAACCAGCTTTAACCGCGTACTCCAGCACCTTTTGATTCAGCACCGGCAATACTCCAGGCATTCCCATACACACTGGACAGACATTCTGATTGGGCGTCGCACCAAATTCGGTGGAGCAATTACAGAAAATCTTGGTTTCGGTACTGAGTTGACAGTGAGTTTCCAGACCGATAATAGCTTCGTACTGAGTTTTAACCGGAGCAGCAGTCGTCATGAGCTTACAGAGTGCAGATAATTGCAACACTTCGGCTCTATTTTAGCTTTGTCTTAACCTCGCAGCCCTTAATTAATCAAAAACGACTTCTGGATTCATGTCTGCTGGTGATTTCCAATCGATTCCGTACTCTGCTTTTAAAATACGTTTCTTCTCAGCCCAGAATCGCTCGGCAAAGGCTGCGTCTCTTGGTTCGTTCGCCAGGTTTTCGTCTGCTTTTCGACCGGCGTCTGCAATCAGTTGTTCATATTTCGGAGCAAATTCTTTTAAATCGTGCTTGATTTCCCCTGGATTCTTCCCCAGGTTCAGCCTTATTTGAACTTCCCGAACTAGCTTAGGAAAAACAAAGGCAACATAGCGATCGCGATACTTCTCACCTTGACTGACATCATCTGGCGTTTTTTGGAGTCCTAGTCTCGCCCCGACTCCTAATAAGGTTAGGCTTAATAAAATTCCTAGAATAACCTTTGATGATTTCATCAACCAATTCTCCTAAATTAGGGAATGCCCAACATCTTAGCATCAGAACTAAAGATGTCTATCCGCTCATTTTCATCTGGATAAAGTAGAGGATGCACGCTTGCGATCGCGCGGTTCTAGTCCGGTTTAAATCTTGCAGCGAGAGATTAAAAACTGCGAACCGCCCCAATTCGGCGCTAGCGGGATTACTCTCAAATAATTCAGCTTCCGTTAGATAGTCAGAAGCCGAGTTGACTTCCAAAATGAGTCTATAAAAGCGAAATTTTTTAGCAATATAAATTTTGAAAGTATTACTAATCTAATGAGTGTCGATTTTATTTTTAGGGATATAAAATTAGTCGTTGCTTCGCAAGCGACGCCGAGGAAACAAAGGAACAGAAATAGATGAATTCACGACGGATCTAAATTTTTTGACGATTCAGGTTGAAGAAGCGCGATCGCTGAAATTCTCTCTTTTTGCATACGCCTTTTGGCTTGTGAATATGCTAAAAAAAACCAGCCACTCGCGGCGACTGGTCAAGCTTGCTGTGTTGGGAGGAGGAAAACCTGATGCCAAGACGAAAAAGCTATGCAATTATCCCGTAGATAGCCAACCTGCGTCTCGATACACTAAGTCGTCCCTTGTTAAGGAATGTAACACATTTTTTTCAAAAACTGCAATATTTATTTACAAACAGTCATTTGTGCGTGTGCCAACTTGTGCATTAAATGCCGAACAAAATAATGTAAGTTCCCCAAGCCGCAGCTAAACAGGCAATAATCGTTGACCAGATAGGGTGCCGACTGAGACTGGTAATGCCGCCTTGGGTTCGTAGGGTTTCTAAGTCAATCCAGGGAGTCGCGCCTCGCCGAAACCATCCAGTTGCAGTGACTTGCCGATTTACGAAGTCGCTGGGACGAGTGGACAAGGGTAAAAGATTACCAATAGAACCCAGCTGAGAGCAATAATGTAACTTAACCAAGCCGGTGTCGGTTTGTAGGATTAAATCCTGTCCCAGCCAGTTGCTAATCCCTTGACGCCCCAAGAGTTTTCCTTGCAGACGCACCGGCTGACTATCCACAGGTAAAGCATCGATCCGAGTCGATAAATCGGATAGGTTGGGGTTCGTTTGCAGAGTGGAAGCTTTGATATCTGGAAAGAAGGAATTGATCCGCAAAAAGGTGCCAATGCTAAAACCTATCGGCAGGCAACCGACAAGGATCGTCCAGTAATCGTCGAGTATCCATGCAAGTTGCCGGATTCCCAGCCAGCTGCCAATCCACCCCAACAGCCAGAACAAGCACCCCAAGGCTAAACCAGACAAAATGCCAAAGAAGGGGGCACCTTGTAACCAAAGTTTTGACTTTTTAGTTTTAAGCGAAGATGCTCGAATCCGCTGTTCGGACATTTGAGTGAAGTCAAGTTCTGTCTCTAGCTTCCAGTGGCGGGCATAGAGGCATAACAAGTACAGGCGATCGCCCATTAAAGGATGACTATTGTTGATGACCATCCACTGCCGATGGGGGTTGAGGTAGCCCCATTGCAACAGGGATTCCCAAGGCGTCTGGGCGGGAAAGCTGCCCAAGCTGATGGCTTGCCGATATCCCACTGGCGTCAGTAAATCAAAGCCTTCCAAAAGCCAGCGGGTAGACTGGTGTTTTTGGATATCAGCAGCAATGCCACGGGTAACTTTCAATAAAGCGCGGGAGAAGGCATTTGGGTTGCCAGTGATATCTGCCGCTATGCGATCGCTATAGATAATTCGCAGCCGCGACAGCCACAAACCGATAAAGCAAACTAGCCAAAATAAGCCGTAACTCAAAGCCGAAACAACCACCGCTGGAATCTTTAGCAGGGGGCTTTGTAAGCGGTCTCCCCACTGCGCGACTTGTCGGTACAAGGTGTAAGGAATCTGGGCGATTAGCATGATGAGGGACATCACTGCCAAATTCAATCCCAACGGTAAACAAGCCAGGGCAATCCACCAACAAGTCCAAGCCCAGTCTGAGTTCCTCAACAGGCTGAAAAAGCCTCCAATCAGGAACATTATGGTTGCCATCACCAAACCGACTAGCTTGTTTTGGACAATGTGTCCCAACTCGCTAGCATAAATTGTGGCAATTTCATCGTCTGCCAGTTGATCTAAGAGTCCTTGACTGACCACAATTCGGGCAGTGCGAGGCAGATTTCCATAAGTGAGTGCGACTGGGGCGCTGATGGGTAAGATCCGCAAAGTCGGCACGGGCAAACGGCGCTGTCCGCAATAGCGGGGTAGCATCTTGGCGGCTTCTGGGCTGGATTTAGACAGCGCTGACAGCGACAGCGGTTGCATCTTCTCAAATTGCTTGAGGAAGAAGTCTAGTAGCCAGGGAGACAGACACGCTAGCAGCACCAACACGGTCACGATAGGCCAAGTTGGGTCTTCGTAAAAAGCTGGGATAGGCTGCAAAAACGGCAGGTTGATGAGGAAGTTGTTCGTCGTCGTCATCAAGAACTGCACGAGAACGCGAATTACCCAGAAAAGCGCGATCGCAGTCCCTGCTTGAAGCAACCACAGACGTTCTGGTTTCACTGCTGGCATTGCTCGCCATCCTTTGGCGCGTCCTGCTTGACGCCAGCCAATAATACTGGTCGATTCTAGAATTTTCTCATCTGTTGGCGTCTCAGATGGCGTTTCAGATGGCGTCTCAGAAATGACCCCTGTGTCTGCTGCTGTATCTGGCGCAATCGGTGCTTCTGTCGGGGCGGCTACTTCTGCCTCTAGGTTGCTTTCCGCTTCTTTCCCTTTGCCCTGTACTAAGGGTGAGTTGGAGGGTGTTACCTTTTGTACTGGCTTAGTACTGTTCGCCCTGACGCTTTCAGAGGCAGGTTGAGCGGCTTTTGCCCCCTGTGCCGGTGAAGTGGCAGGCGTTTGCAAGGGGACAAACCCGGTCGCGTCTAGAGCAGGCGACACGGATGGCTGAGGCTTTTGAGGCGGTTGGTCTAAGGGAATAAATCCGGTGACATCTGACGCAGGCGCAGCCCCTTGTGCGGGTGAAGTGGCAGGTGTTTGTAAGGGGACAAACCCGGTCGCCTCCGACGTTGGTGGAGGGGAAGGCGTTTTTTGAAGTTGAGGATAACGATTGACCAAATTAGCCAAATTCCGCTCTCCCCAGTCCTTCACCTTGGGATATTTGCTTTGACTGAGGGTTTGACAAAGCGATCGCGCTTTGTCGATTTCGCCAGTGCGTTCATAGGCAACCACCAGCCCCATCTGAGCGCGAAGGACTGTCTTTTGACTCAACTCAAACTCGCAAACGCCTTCTAGGTGGGCGATCGCATCTGGATAATTTCCCTGTTTCAGGGCTGCTAGACCAGCTTCCAGAGAGGGATTAGGAACAGAAGCCATAAAAATTCAACAGCACTCGGCTTCCTTCCAAGATACCCTCACTTCAGCGATCGCCTATCATTCAGCCAATTTTCAATTTTCAACCGCAGATGTCTACCCGTTTCAGTTGGATTCACCAATTAAAGTAAAAGCCGCCCAGTCTCTAGGATCGGGGTGTTGTTTCATGGTTGTTAGCATCGCTTGCCGCAATGCTTGGGAGCGATCGGGGTTGAGCTGGAGGTTTTTGTAAAACTCGGTCATTAAAGACGCTGTTGGTGCATCGGGAACCGACCACAAAGAGACAATGACACTCGGAATACCCGCACTAATAAATGAACGTGATAAGCCAATCACGCCATCCCCGGTAATTTTTCCTCGTCCGGTGTCGCAAGCACTCAAAACGACTAATTCTGCATTAAGCTTCAGGTTTAAGATTTCAGCAGCCGTGAGCAAACCCTCATCTGAACCGGATGGAGCCAAAGCGATCGCACTGTTCAATCCCTGGATATCATCAAATATCCCATGTGTTGCCAGATGGATAATTCGGGCAGAAGGCAATGCTTGCGCGATCGCTGCTTTAGTCGCTTGCTTCCCTGTAATCGCCTGAGTCTTGAGCAGTTTAGCAATCTCTTTAGCTTCCTGTTCCGCCCCCGACAAGTTCGATAACTGCTCGGCGGGTTCTCCAGGTTTCAGCACCACCTTAGGCATCGTGGGATTGCCGACTATCAACGCATTCTTGCTAGAAAAAGTCCGTGTATCCCCCAAAACCCGTTTTGTGCGCTGATGGGTTAAATCCAGCATTTGAATTGAGGGAGCCGTCAGAATGGTATGTTTTTCTATCAGGTATTTACCAGAAGCATCTTGGAGAGCTGGAAATGGCGCGAGGAACAGCGCATCTTGTGGGATAAAAATCACGCGAGCATTTGGATCAACAGGTAGCTCTTCCGCAATGGGTTCAATCAGCAGTTGATGGAGTTGCTGTAATCGTTTGGTCGGGCTTTCTTCCTCTATCAGTTCCGCTACAATACCGCCACCGCGCCCCCTTACCCCTATAGATTCACGGGTGTTAGCAACAAGGTCTTGTAGAGAAAGATTCTGTTTCTGCCACAGGGGTTTGAGGTCAGATGTCCGAAACGTCACTTCACCTGTCGGTTTGATGACCCAAATATAGAGTTCTGATTCTAGGGTTTTTTCTTTCCCTTGAACTTTAAAATTATCGTAAATAATCGAATATTCAACAAGAGTTGCATTTTGTTCTTTGGCAACTTGTTTAATCAGGTCGATATTGGGTGGAGTAATGCTGAATTGTTCTTTTGGGTTAGGTTTTAATCGAGAAGCCAGTAATTCTACAAAAGCCCGCGCCCTTCCTCGTTCGGCAATTTCCAAGGCTTCATTAGTTTTATTCTGAGCAATTAAAACTTCTTGCAGTAGGCGGTAAGTCCGAGCTTGCCTTTCAAAGATTGACACTTTATTAGCATCATCTAATTTAATTCGGAGATTTTCCCAAATCTCAACTGACTTACGTAGGTTTTGTTCTGCTTCTGTGACCTTGCCAGCTTGACGCAGAGCATTAGCAAGATTATTCAAAGCATTGGCTTCGCCTTCCTTGTCTTCCTGTTGCCGTGCTTTTTCTAAACTTGAGGAGTGTAGAGCGCTCGCCTTTACCGCATCACCAAGGGTTAAGTAAGTATTTCCCAAACCTGCCAGGGCTTCAATTGGGTTAAATTCTTCTGCTTCTTTATAATATTGAAGAGCTTTATTATAGTCACCCAAGGACTGATAAATTCTTGCTAAATAGACTTTATCTTCTGCCACGCCAGAACTGTTTTTCTCTGCTTCGTCGATAGCTAATGCTTGCAAATAATCTTTAATTGCCTCGTCAGACTTACCTTGGGAGTTGTAAGCATTGCCTCGACCTCTGATAACTTCTGCTTTGCTTTGTTGGTCTTGGTTCTGCTCAAAGATTTTTAAGGCATCGTTGTAATACTGAATTGCTTTGTTATAGTCAGCCAAGGAATTATAAACGCTGCCCAGATTTGAGAGATTCTTCACCTGGATTTTGAAGTAATTAAATTCTTTAGCGATTTCCGATGCCTGGGAGTAGGATTCAATTGCTTTAGTGTAGTCGCTCAGGCAATAGTAAACATTACCCAGTTTTTCTAGGATATAAGCTTGATTTTCATCGTCGCCAATTTCTCGGTAAATCTTGAGTGCTTGTTGCCAAGGCTTGAATGCCGCCGCACAATTGGGGGCATAAAATTCTAAATCTTGCAGTCTGTCTGCTTCCGCTTTCGGGGAAGAAGAGGGGGCAGCTAAACTCAGAGTGGCTAACAGCTTGCCAGAGGTATCCCACACATGGGCAGTGCCATCCCATGATGCAGTGACAATTTGTTGTCCATCCAGACGAAAACTTGCACTATTGATATTGCCCTGATGTCCTTTGAGTTCGGCTATGAGATTACCTGAACTCTCCCACACACGGGCTGTGTCATCATCAGATGCGGTGACTATACGCTGCCCATCCGGACTAAAACTGGCGCTATTAACCGTACCCTGATGACCTTTCAGTTCAGCTATGAGATTGCCGGAAGTATCCCATACTCGGGCTGTGTCATCAGAAGACGCAGTAACTATACGCTGTCCGTCTGGGCTAAAATTGGCGCTATTGACCGAACTCTGATGACCTTTTAGTTCAGCTATAAGATTGCCAGAAGCATCCCACATACGGGCGGTACCATCATAAGATGCGGTGACTATATGCTGTCCGTCTGGGCTAAAACTGGCGCTATTGACCGAACTCTGATGACCTTGAAGTTCGGCGATGAGATTGCCTGAAATATCCCACACACGGACGGTGTTGTCAGCAAATGGTACGGTGATTATAAGCTGTCCATCGGGACTAAAAATAGCATTTTTGACTGAACTCCGATCTCTTTTGAGTTCAACGATCAGATTGCCAGAAGTATCCCATACACGGGCAGTACCATCATGAGATCCGGTGATTATACGTTGTCCGTCTGGGCTAAAACTAGCATTGTAGACCGGACTCTGATGACCTTGAAGTTTAGCGATGAGATTTCCTGAAGTATCCCATACTCGGGCTGTGTCATCATCAGCTGCGGTAACTATACGCTGCCCATTCGGACTAAAACTTACGCTATTGAGCTTACCCTGATGCCCTTTAAGTTCGGCGATGAGATTGCCTGAACTCTCCCAAACACGGGCGGTACCATCCTCAGACGCCGTAACTATACGCTGTCCGTCTGGACTAAAAGTTGCACTGATGACACTCCCTTGATTCTTTCTAAATTCTGCGAGTAATTGACCTGACAAATCCCACACCTGGGCTATGCCAAATTCATTTACAGTGATAATGCGTTTGCCGTCTGAACTCAAGCTAGCACTTCTGATTCTGACTGAACTCTCGCCTTGTGAAATAATTTGCGACTGACCAGAGTTATCTTGCAATTCAACAGCGTGGTCATTCCGTACAGTGACTAATAAATTGTCATTTGTCCTGGAACTCTCACTCCCAGCAATATCAGCTTGATGCCCTGTGAGTTCACCGAGTAAGTTGCCAGAGGTATCCCATAGCTTGGCAGTACCATCAGAGGATGCGGTGGTAATACGTTTTCCGTCAGGAGTAAAACGCGCACGATAAACACCCTTCTGGTGTCCTTGTAGAATTGCAAGTGGATTGCCAGAGGTATCCCACACACGGGCTGTACCATCCTCAGATGTGGTGACAATTAGCTTACCATCCGGGCTAAAATTAGCGCTGTAAACTAGGTCTTGGTGTCCTTGCAGAATAGCAAGCGGATTGCCGGAAGTATCCCACACACGGGCTGTACCATCACGAGAAGCAGTCACAACGACCTTTGCATCAGGACTAAAACTAGTACCTATAATCCTGTCTTGATGCCCTTGCAGGGTAGCCAACTGATTGCCGGAAGTATCCCATAGCTGGGCTGTGTTGTTAGAAGATGTCGTGATAATCAGCTTGCTATCCGGGCTAAAATCGGCTCTGCTGTACGTATCCGTTGATAGTTCTACCAAAAGCTTACCGGAAGAGTCCCACAGACTGAAGGCTGTAACGGATGAGGTGAGAATCAGATTCCCATCTGGGCTAAAAATTGCACTGCTGATGATATCCCCTGTGGGAAACACTTGCTCATCGGAGACTTCTTCTTGATCCAAAAAAGAAGTGGGAGATAACTCAGGTTGATTGAGTTCTGTATCGGATAAGTACCACATCCGGACTGTACCACCGGTTGATGCCGTGATAATCCGCTGTCCGTCTGAGCTAAAACTTGCCGTGTTGACCCAGCCCTGATGCCCTTTGAGTTCAACTAGTAGCTTACCTGACAAATCCCAGACATGGGCAGCACCATCTAAGGAAGTACCAGTCACAATCCGCTTGCCGTCGGGACTAAAACTGGCACTGTAGACAGGAAACTGATGATTGAGTTGCATTAGCTCCTTGCCTGACAAATCCCAAACCCGCGCCATGTTATCGTCAGCTCCGGTAACAATTAACTTGCCATCTGGACTAAAACTTACACTGTGTATATTCCTAAAGTTGCTGTCGGGAAATGCATTTTCGTCTATCTCAAGTTTCACGAGCAAATTGCCTGACAAATCCCATACTCGGGCTGTGCCGTCACTGGCTCCGGTGACAATCAGCTTGCCATCCGGGCTAAAACTCGCAGTTTTGACAAATGGCTGATGATTGAGTTCCACCAGTAGCTTGCCAGACAAATTCCATACACTCGCAGTGTTTTTAGATGCGGTGACAATCAGCTTACTATCCGGGCTAAAACTGGCCTTGTGCTCAAGAGCCGAATGTCCCTTAAATTCCGCTAGCAGTTTGCCCGACAAATCCCAGACCCGTGCGATACCATCATTAGATGCGGTAACAATTAGCTTGCCATCTGGACTGAAACTGGCACTATCGATACCGGATTGATGTCCTTTCAGTTCCCGGAACAATTTCCCAGAATCAATATCCCATACACGAGCAGTATTTTCCAACAATGCAGTGCTAACAATCAGTTTGCCATTTGGACTAAAACTCGCGCTGGTTAAACTGTTGGAACTCCCTCGCAGTTCAGTAAACAACTTGCTTTGTATATCCCATACACGGGCAGTACCGTCGCTAGATGCGGTGACAATCCATCTTCCATCTAGGCTGAATCTGGCACTGGTAACACCTCCCTCATGCCCTTGAAGTTTGCCTACCAGCTTCCCCGAAGGTTTCCACAGCAAGGCAGTTTTGTCAATGGATGCGGTGATGATTCGCTGTCCATCAGCGCTAAAACTAGCACCTGAGACACTGTCTAGATGCCCATGGAGTTCCGCTAACTGCTTACCAGACAAATCCCACACACGGGCAGTTTTATCATCCGATGCGGTAACAATTCGCTGCCCATCCGGGCTAAAGCTGGCACTCCAGACGGTGTCAGTATGCCCAGAAGGTTCCGCCAACAGCTTGCCGGACAAATCCCAGACACGGGCAGTTTTGTCAGCAGATGCCGTGACTATCCGCTTGCCATCTGGGCTAAAACTCGCACTGTAAACACTGCCTGAATGTCCTTTGATTTCCACCAACAGCTTGCCCGAAGCATCCCACACACGAGCGCTTTTATCAGCACCTGCGGTGACGATACGCCCTCCATCTGGACTAAAACTGGCACTATAAACATTACTTTGATGTCCAGCCAGTTCTACTAGCTGTTTGCCCGACAAATCCCACACACGGGCAGTCCCGTCAAACGATGCGGTGACAATGCGATCGCCATCCGGACTAAAACTGGCACTCCTGACACTCGCTGAATGCCCTTGTAGAGACGCGATTAATCGCGTCTCTACAGAATTGCCAGAGGTATCCCACACCCACGCAGTCCCGTCAGTTCCAGCGGTGACAATCAACTTCCCATCCGGGCTAAAACTGGCGCTGTTGACACTCCCCTGATGCCCTTTGAGTTCAGCTTCTTGTGCGAAGTAATCAATAAAGCTGTCCGATACAGCAGGTTTGGCGGCGGGATTTTGGTCTAATTTCTGGTTATGGGGGGTTTGCGCGATCGCCCTTTGTGTAGCCAATATTGCTGGAAAATAGACAGGCAAGGGGGTTGAGATACCGAAGGCGAACCAGGGAAGAAAAAATAGACCAATTCTTGGGAGACGCATAAATCTCAATTAGGGCAGCGCGATCGCGATTATTTACTGGAATACTTATCTCTCACAATTTGGCACTTATGTAATTTGCTCTCTAGTTTTTTGCCAGAAACTGGGTTTCTCAAAGAATTGCCCATGCAAACTGGATTGGGAAGGGAGCGATCGCCCTCTTCTCAACCAAATCTGGCGCTAGACTGGACAGTGTTGCCAAGAGTCCAACCCTATGTTGTATCCAGATAAACCCCTCACTTATCCCACTAGCCAAAAAGTCGATCAGGTTGATGACTATCACGGGACAAAGGTATCTGACCCTTACCGTTGGCTAGAAGATCCGGACTCGGATGAAACTAAGGCTTGGGTTGAGGCTCAAAATCAAGTTACTTTTAGCTATTTAAATGAAATTCCGGTTCGGGAAAAAATTAAGCAACGGCTAACACAACTGTGGGACTACGAAAAATATAGTCTTCCGTTTAAAGAAGGCGATCGCTACTTCTATTTCAAAAACAACGGCTTGCAAAATCAAAGCGTTCTCTATACATTAACGTCCCTGGATGGCGAGCCAAAAGTTTTGCTAGATCCCAATAAACTTTCAGAGGATGGCACTATTGCTCTGTCAGGTATTGCTATCAGCGAAGATGGGAATTTGATGGCGTATGGTTTATCCACCTCTGGTTCAGATTGGCAAGAATGGAAGGTACGCGATGTTGAGACGGGCGAAGACCTTTCCGATCATCTCAAATGGATTAAATTCTCTGGCGCGTCTTGGACTAAAGACAACCAAGGCTTTTTCTATAGCCGCTACGATGAACCGAACGAAACAACCAAATTAGAAGACGTTAATTACTATCAAAAACTTTTCTACCATCAGCTGGGTAAGCCACAGTCCGAGGATGTCCTGGTTTATCAGCGCCCTGACCAAAAAGAATGGGGATTTAGCGGTGGCGTTACCGAAGATGGACGTTATCTGATTATCAGCGTTTGGAAGGGAACTGACCCCAAAAATCTGATTTTCTATAAAGATTTAACCGATCCAAACGCTGAAGTTATAGAACTCATTAGTGAGTTTGAAGCTAGCTATAGTTTTATCGACAATGATGGCTCAATCTTCTGGTTTCGCACTGACTTAGATGCGCCTCGCGGTCGCGCGATCGCAATTGATACCTTCAATCTTCCCTCCTCTCCAGTAAGTAAGGAGGAATGGCAAGAAATCATCCCGCAGGCGGAAGAAGTCCTCGAAGGTGTGGGAATCCTCAATAATCAGTTTGTGACTGAATATCTAAAAGATGCCCGGACTCAGATTAAAATCTTTGAGCTGAACGGCTCCTTTGTGCGGGAAGTTGAGTTACCGGGAATTGGTTCGGCTGGAGGTTTTGGCGGTAAACGCTACGATACGGAAACTTTCTATAGCTTCACCAGTTTTACCACACCTGCCACTATTTACCGCTACGACATGGTTAGTGGTGAAAGTACAATTTTTCGTCAACCGAAAGTTGATTTCAACCCTGATGATTACAAGACAAAGCAGATATTTTATCGCAGCAAAGATGGCACCCATCTGCCCATGTTTATCACCTACAAAAAAGGGCTGCAACTAGATGGAAGCAACCCTACTTATCTCTATGGCTACGGCGGTTTTAACGTCTCCCTGACGCCTAGTTTCTCGGTTGGCAGTCTGGTGTGGATGGAGATGGGTGGTGTCTATGCCGTCCCTAATTTGCGCGGCGGCGGCGAGTATGGAGAGGAGTGGCACCAGGCAGGAACGAAGCTGAATAAGCAAAATGTCTTTGATGATTTCATTGCGGCAGCGGAGTGGCTGATTGCCAACGGCTACACAACCCCAGCCAAACTTGCGATCGGCGGCGGCAGTAATGGGGGATTGTTGGTGGGTGCGTGTATGACTCAGCGTCCGGATTTATTCGGTGCGGCACTGCCAGCGGTGGGAGTGATGGATATGCTGCGCTTCCATAAATTCACGATTGGCTGGGCTTGGACTTCGGATTATGGTTCTCCGGAAAACCCGGAGGAGTTCAACGCGCTTTATGCCTATTCGCCGCTGCACAACCTCAAACCTGGGACCTCTTATCCAGCCACGATGATTACAACAGCGGATCATGACGATCGGGTGGTGCCTGCCCACAGTTTCAAGTTTGCTGCCGCTTTGCAAGCAGCTCATACAGGTGTTGCACCCGTATTAATTAGAATTGAGACTAAAGCGGGACATGGGGCTGGGAAGCCAACGACTAAGATTATTGAGGAAGTTGCGGATCGGTGGGCTTTCCTGGTGCGGGAGGTGTTCGCGTAGCGGCGCGGATGCGCGAGAGCGATCGCTCAACTCAAATCGATTGCTATCTCACTCAATCATCAGTCATTATCTGCCTGGTTTGAAGAGCAAATCCAAGGAGCAATCCCCTATCAAACATCGCCAAAAAAGATAAGTTCCATGAATCTAAAATCAGCCCAGCGTTATCAGCAATCGGCGGTCATCCCCTATCGCATCAAAAACGGAAAAATCGAAGTTTTGTTGATCACTTCCTCAACAGGCAAACGCTGGGTGATTCCTAAAGGAATGATTGAGCCGTTTATGACCCCGCAAACTTCGGCAGCCAAAGAAGCCTGGGAAGAGGCGGGGATCATCGGTCAGGTGCTACCGACTTTGATGGGGACTTACGAGTATCAAAAAGGGGGAGGCACCTGCCGGGTTGAGGTATTTTTAATGCAGGTGAAAACGGTGTTGGAAGTTTGGCCCGAAGCTAGCTTTAGAAAGCGACAGTGGGTGAGTGTGAAACAAGCGGTTAAGCGCGTTGAGGAAGCCGAACTCAAACGCATTTTCATGACTTTCGCCGATACCTTATTCACTCTACAATCACCTCTCGAATAGCCTGAATCGTTGATGGGGCTAAGGTGTAGGTATTTTTCAGGAATCTTTGAAAATCGCGGCTTCTGCTAAAACTGAGTAAAGCGATCGCTCTTGTTGATGCACGCGATCGCTCTACTCCCATCGCTCAATATTTAGTCGCTAGACGAGAAGTAAGCGAAGTTATGCCAGATCGAAAACAACCCAATGGTTGCCGTAAAATGCTGCGGCGCACTTTTTTATTTTTAGTAGGTTTGGCACTTGCTCAATTTTTAACCGAATTCTTCTCAATTCCCCAAAACCGCTCCAATTTTGCTAGTCTCGTTCGTCAGTTATGGGAGAAAGCGATCGCTTTCTGGGAGTCTCAAAACGGAGTCGCTCAAAAACCTCTACCCAGTAGTACGCCAACCCCAATAAGTAGCGTTTCTCCTGAGCCTTTACCTTCGCCAACTCCAAAAACCAGCACCACTTCTAAACCATCTCAACCATCCTCCAAAACCAAAGTAAATCCCGCTGTTGCTAGAGGAAAACCCGTACAAGTTACCCAAAAAACAGTGGCTGGGGTGTCTTTTTATCAAACCACCATTGACCTCTCTGACCCCGAAACTTTCATCACTCTGGGATTAGCAAATAATGCAACTTATGCAAACGGGCCAACGGTGAGCAATGGTGATGAACCTTTTGCCAAGTTGGTAGCGCGTCAGAAGGCTGCTGTGGTAGCCAATGGCACCTTTTTTGATAAAAGTAACCAGAAGTGGGTGATGGGTAACATGGTGGCTGCTGGCAGATTTCTGAAATACAGCCGCTGGGAAAATTATGGGACTACCTTGGGGATTAAAGCAGGTAATCAATTAGAAATGATTACCGCCCGAACAGAAGGACAGCCGAATTGGGGTCAACACTGGTTTTCAATTACTTGCGGACCAAGACTGATTAAACAAGGAAAAATTTCTATCTCGCCGCAATCAGAAGGCTTTGCCGATCCTCATGTTCTCGGTGTAGGATATCGGACTGCGATTGGGTTTCCAGCGAATCGAAAACAGTTATTTTTAATTTCTTTTCTTGCTAGTCTATCTTTACAACAAGAAGCCAACATTATGAAAGCAATTGGCTGTATTGAAGCAATGAATTTGGATGGTGGTGCTTCAGAAGCTTTAGCTCATAATGGAAGAATTTTACTTCCCGCAGGACGGAACCTGACGAATGTAATTGTTGTTTATGACACTAATTATCCTGCTCCTTCAGCTTTGAAAACATCTTGGCAACGCTTTCAAGCAGGCGATCGCCCCTCGATTCCTTTATAGCCGTCCCAAATGATTCGTGAAGGAGAGATTACCCGACTTCTCCAGGAAGTCGGGGAGCTGAAGCACTAGCATCTCACCCCTAAAATAGGATTGCTTTATCAGCTTCCTCTTTAGATTTATCTTTTGTACAGCGTTAAGCATTCGCAGAGAGAAAAGGAATACTCTCAGCAAGCGGATCGTTAACACTTATCCCTTGTTTACTTGCCCAATACTCACTTAAAAAGTGAATTTGTCTCAAGCCAACAATTAGATTTAAACCTGGTACAAAAATCCACCAGACAATCAGTGGTTCTTTCATTCCAGCTTCGCTGTAGAGTTCGTTTACAGTTTTATAGAGTCTGAACTGCACAATGTAAATCCAGGCAATTCCCAGCAAGGAAAACCAACCAAACCAGCCAGGAACATCAGGATCGAATATACGCAATAGTTGGGGAACTGCTACCCCCAAGACAAAAGGCGCTAAGCATAAAGTTCCTGACCAACCATAACCTTTATAGCGACGTAATTCTTCTTGGATTATCCACTTATACCAACCGTAATACAGCATTAGGGTAATAATCGATAAAAGAATCACTTGCCAGAGGGGACGGGGTTTTCCTAGAGGCTTGCTAGACATATTGACGGCTGAAGTGCTAAAGTTTTGCTCTATTATTTAAATTTATTAATATACAGCAAACACCTCGCTAACGCCGCCTCTAATCTCACCCGTTTGTTCCACTTAGCTGCAACCCTGTGGGCAATCCATAGAGAGTCTTTTTGGTTTGCTCTAACCTGCTGCTACTTTTTATTAGCAGTTCATTCTCTAATTGGTGCTTATTATCAGCTTTGATTAAAGCATCCATCGCTTCATAATATAAATCGCGATCGTAAGCAATCAATATCAAATCGGCTCCGGCATTCAGCGCCTTGACGGTAGCATTTCTCAAACCATCTTGACTGTTGTAAACTGCATACATACAAAAATCGTCAGTGATTAAAACCCCATCCTGTTGCCAATCATTTCTAATCATGCTAATTACTCTCTGGGAAAAGGAGACGGGATGTTCAGCATCTACCGCCATCAATTTAGCATGACCCAACATTGTAAAAGCCTGAGAATTACTCATTAATGTCCGGAAAGGTACCCAGTCATCCTGCGCTAATTCATTCACTGAAGTATGCAATTCTGCACTTTCAAGATGGGTGTCGGTCTCTACTCTTCCCAATCCCGGAAAATGCTTAATCGTACATCTAACCCCATTAGCCTCTAACGTCTGACAATATAACAAAGCAAATTTTTCAACGACTTTTTTATCAGATGAAATAGCGCGCTTATAAATTTTAGAAAATTTATCGTTTGGATTAATCACTCCTTTGTTTAAATCCAACACAGGGGCAAAATTTAGATTGATTCCAATTGTAGATAGCTCACTTGCCTGAGTTTTGGCATACTTGATGACTTTCTCTTTTGCTTGTTCTATATTTGCCGACTCAGAAATAACTTTTGATAATTGAGGCAATTGGGTTAGAGGGGGAGATAATCGAGATACTACACCCCCTTCTTGATCGGTCGCTATCCATAAAGGAGATAAACCTTGACTGCGGCGAATCTCCTGCAAAGCACTAATTTCTTGCTTGATATCTTCTTGGGTTTTATTTCTAATATTTCTGGTTGTGAGAAATATACCGCCTATGGCTTTTTTAGAAACTAGCTTCTTTACTTCATTTAAGTCTCGATAGCCAATAATAAAGTGCTGACCCAGCTTTTCTATTTGGGATGGGTTGGCGTGGAATACACTTTGTTTCAGTAAATTGAATCTTATTTCAACTGTTAAAGCTGTAAAAAGACTTAGGCAAGCAATCACTAGGATTGTTTTATTTAAAAAATTTTTTTTGAGCTTCGAGGGAGTAAAGGCTTTGATTTCAGTAAAAATCAAAGCTAAATTGATTGCGATTAAACCTAAAAATAAATAAAACTTTATGCTTGGGAGGAAAGGCGCTCTTAAATTAAAGGCAAGGAATTGAAGTGCGATCGCTAAAAATACTTTAAGTATTTTAAGTAAATTAACCATTTAAACAAAAAAGCAAAACTAGACATAGTTTGACGATTATTTATCTTGATTGAGCGATCGCTCAATCAGTTCCCGAATCGCTTGGGCGGTGGCGGGTGCGAGTAAAACGCCGTTGCGATAGTGACCTGTGGCGAGAAGAACATTGCTGTAACCGGGCAGAAGACCGATAACAGGGGCGGGGCGTCCTTCGGGGCGGGGACGCAATCCCGACCAAGTTTTAAGGATTGTGGCTTCTTCTAGACTTGGGCAAAAAGCGATCGCTTGCTGTTTCACCTTCTCCAAAAGTGCTGCATCTGCCACTATCTCATCCCCATTGTTGGGAAACTCCACCGTCGCGCCGACCCAGTATTCTATGTCCGTTACGGGCACAATGTGGACATCATTGCCTGTAATTGTCGGCTGGAAATCTGCACGCCCCATTGGCTGCGCTAGGCGCAAGTGCAACGCTTGTCCCAATACCGGGCGAATATCAATCGGTTGTTTTAAAGACGCTGTGAGTGGGGTGGAACCAAGCCCCGCTGCCACAATTAACCAATCAACATCAACTTGCCCTGCGGTTGTTTGAATGTGGCGAACGTCCGTATTTGTTGCTTCCTCTTCTAAAACGGTGACGCCAAATTTAAAGGTAACGCCGTTGCGTTGGGCAGCATCAACCAGCGCTAAAGTCAGAGCAACCGGGTCGAGTTGCCGATCTTGGGGAGAATAAATCGCGCCGATTATCTCATGACTCAACTGAGGACAGCGAGACTGGAGTTGGGCGGCGTCCCAAATTTCTAGGTGCCAGCCTTGAGTGTGGCGAATTTCCACCAGTTTTTCCCAACGAGATAAATCTTCACCGGCAAAGCAGAGCATCAGAATTCCCTGGCGGTTGAAGGGGATCTGACGGTTTAAAAGCGCTTCTAGCTCTGGAATCAGGGTTTCATAGCGCTGGATGCTAGCCTGCCGCATTTTCCAGGCATTGCCCTTAATTTTGTGACTGATCGCGCCCATCAAGACGCCCAATGCAGCGCCAGTGGCGGCTTGTGCGGGTGGTTGCTTGTCCAAGACTGTAATTGTTAGCCCTGGAATTAGACTGAGTTCATAAGCGATCGCAGCCCCAACAACGCCGCATCCAATAATTACAACCTGACTCATCTGAGAGCGCATCAGAAAGAGCGCATGAGAAATGGGTAATCGGTAACGGGGTAATCGGTAATGACGATCAGCCCTGAATTCTGAGTCAGTAGCAACGAACTCATGACAAATGACCCAGGACTAATAACTTTTTCCCAATTACCCCTTAATTGGCTATGCCTTCGGAATCAAGTTCATAAAGGCGTCGAACTCTTGCAATACAGAGCGGAAATTTGTCACCGCTTGCTGATAATCCGCCTCTTTCGCAGCCTGATCGATTCTGACCAGATCGCTGAACAAATCTTTTGCTGCTTGACGCGCCGCCTGTTTGTCCTTAGGAGCCAAGCTATCCGCCACACGGTTCATATTCCGTCGCAAATCTCCTAGTGGCCCGTGAATAAATGTACCCACATCTACCCATCGCCGTTGTTGGATGAAGGTTTGCAATGTGTTAAGGCGATCGCGCTGTTCTTGAATTCCCGGAAGCGATTGCTGAATCTGCTCAATCTGAGCCGCCGTGTAGCTAGGAGCCGATTTCGTTGCCGCAGTCGCACTACCGCAACTAATCATAAATGTGGCTACCACTGCCAAAATTAAACCCAAAATAGACCGATAACGTGCCATCATGCTATTTTTTGAAACCATGAATCAAATTTCCCCTGTTATTTTAGAGAAAAATCGGGAAAACGCGAGAGGAGAAGAGAAAAAGAGATGATATCACCCATTATCCAATTGCCTGACGACGCAGAAACCCTTGAATCGCATCGCTGACTTTGTCCGACCAATGGTCTTGAGGATAATGCCCGACTTCTTCCATCTTCATGATTTCTGCCCTCTGGATGGAACTCGCCAGCTGTTGCGCTTGAGTGAAGGGAAGCCAGGGGTCTTTCATCCCCCAGGCAATTAAAGTTGGCTGCGTCCAGCTTTGAAAACCGGATTCTATTTCTGCCATCGACTGCTGAAGCTGGAGATTCCGCACGGTGTACAGGAGACTTCGCCCCGCATCCGAACTTTTGAGGTAGGGACGGCGGTAAACGTCTAAATCCTTATCTGGGATGACGTAGCGGCTACCACCTTCTAAGGTTCTGTCCACCAAGAGCGGGTCTTGCGTCATCATATCGCCGACAAAAGGCAGACCCAGTTGTTGAATCTTCCAAGGCAGCTTGGCAGTCGTTGCCACAGGTGTATTGAGGATAACCAAGCGCTCGATTTTGTCTGGATGACGCAGGGCGTACTGGAGTCCCACAGAACCCAAAAATCCCTGAACAACCAGATAGAATCGCTCGATTTCCAGGTGTTGGATGAATTCTGCTAGTGCGTTGATGAAGGTATCGGGTGTATACGCAAAGTCCCGCCGCTCTGGTTTCGCCGAGAAGCCAAAACCAATCCAGTCAGGCGCGATCGCTCTATACCCTTTCTCTGCTAATCCGGGCATGACCCCGCTCCAGCTATAACTCTGCGACGGCAACCCGTGCAGCAGCAGAACTGGCAGGTTATCACTTCTACCAATCGGATTCTCTTCTCGGTAAAACCATTCCAAGGAACCGATCTTGATTAATTGCTCATTGGTTGACACTATCTTTGCCTGCACATCTCCCGGTTGCTTGAGCTTACCGCAAAAGCGGGAATCTCCGGCAAAGCAAGTCAAGTTTTAATTTTAGTATTCTGGTTAAAATTGCATCTACAATTCTGCTGTTGAAATATTAGAATTTCAAGAATTTCATGATAATTTAGCAATTTTTTCTGGTATATTATTTGTAGTTTATATTTATTCTATATCTCAATTCTTTATAATGGACATTTAACCGCAATTTTAAAAAATGCACATATTTCTATTATTTAAATATACCTTAAAGAATCGGACTTGTATAGTATCCAAATTTACCATTCTTATCGCCTCAATGAATAAACTTAAAGAAGGATGCTCTACCAAGTTGCGAAATAGAGAACATCCTGTTATATTTAAACGCCAAAACAACTGAAAAAGCGCAAGTTTAGGGGAACCCAAGCGAAGTGAATGCAGCTGAACAGGCCACAAACATACAAGTCGCTAGTAAGATTGCTGCTGTTGTCAATCTCTACAAATCTGAGTTTCCTGATGCAAGAGCAGATTTAAAACCTTGGGCAAACGACCCGGATACTAGAGAGTTAGTCGATCCGGATTCAATTGATATCGGCTTCCATTTTCCGGGCAGAAGTCGCTTATTTCAAAGCCGCAGCATCTTGGTACAGATTCGCTTTTACGAAGACCCCGTGACTGGGATTCGCCGTGCTATCGGTGTCGAATTAGCAGGTTTTGACCATAAAGGCAAACAGTGGCTACTCTCGACCGTAGAGGAGTGGCAGTTTGTTGGAGAATCCCAGCCAGTGCCTGAAGTAGGAGAAAAGCTGAAGCACTTTTGTCGGCAAATATTTGAACTGTTCAACAGCGAAGAAATCGCTTAAGTCGAATGGGTAATCCCTAAGGAATTACTCGATAACTTGGGTTGTCTGAGCAATGACTACCGGCTTGCCTTCAAATTCGGCTTCCATTTTCTTCTTTACATTTAAATCATTCGTTAAGTTGTACTCTTTCTCAAAATCATCCAGGACGAATTTCCGAACTTGCCCTGTCACCGTAACATTCTTACCTTCAGCGATCGGAACTGTGGCAGAAACTGCATTCAAAACCAACACTTTTTCGCCACTGAATATTTTGTCGTCTTCTAACTGAAACGCTTTGGGACCAATAATTTCTTCAACTTCGCCACTGACCGTCACTGTCTGACCGATCAGTTGATCCGTGTTTTGAGCAACTTTTTCAACGGCTGTGGTAGGTTCAGGGGCAGCCGCTTCTTTCTGGACAGCTACGCAACCAGGAAGAAGCATGGCAAGCAGCGCTAATGCGATCGCGCCGCCACTGTTGCAAAATCCTTCGGAAAAGCTCTTTGTTCTATCGGCAACCCAATTATTCGTAAATCTCTTGTTCATTGCCCAAATCTCCTAAATCTACTTCGCAGCTAGTCGCTACAGCAGTAGATAACCCCCCGATCAAACCTTGATAAAGCTTTTTTCCCGCCCTTGTTAAATCACCGCCCCAAGCCAGCAATTGTAAAACCAAGCCACCAGCTTTTAAGCGGCGACTTTTCGCAACAGGACAGCGATAGCTAACTATTATTTTAAAAACGAAAACTACTGCCTAGCGTCTACCTGGGGAAGGAAAGCTTTGGCGAGAGTATCCCAATGCTTCCCCTCTACTTTTAGGGTGTTGCCTTGTTTGGGCGATCGTTTTCAGTTTCCCACCAAATGTTTTTGTGAGTTCTTATTCAGTAACACATCCCGTAGAACAAAAACTAGCTGGGTAACTAGATTGATAAGTAGAAGAACGTTTGCCAAAGATGGTGTAACGGTTATCGCGGATTTGTTCGTAAGTGCGATCGCCCATCCACTTCACCCCCGGTAAAGCTCGATATGCATCCACAAATACGCTCCCCATTGGCAACAATCGCCCAATTTCTTCTGCTGCATCACTTCCCTGCCACCGTCTCTCAGGCGTATCGGCATCAATCAAGATCATTCCCATTTCACAATCTTGGGATGTAATTCCAAAGTGCTTGAGGGCTTCTATATCTTGCATCGGGATGTACTGAAACATCTGCCCCTTATCTAAACTTTCCAGCAGTTGCACAAGGGTGACGCAGAGATTACAGTTGCCGTCATAAATTACGTGGTAAGTCATTGAGTTAACAGATTTTTTTATAATTAATTTGAGGCATACTTTCGGAGCGTATATCTAAGCTGTAGAGTTGATTTAACTTCAATGACTCAACATTTGAATAAGGAAGATACATCCTTTGATATCCACTAACTTGACGGTATCGGCTACGACGCAGTCGAGCCAATTTCTAGAGAATTACTAGGATAACCTAATATACCAGGTTGCTAATTCTCTCGAAGGGAAGACCTAGTCTTGAAACTAACCCATAAATAGTCATTAGAGCTAAAGTTCCCCAGGAAAAGCCGAAAAAAATAGGTAGCCATACCAAGCAATCCGTACGCGCAACAGCGCAAAAAAGAACTGAGTTTGACATCTTGCACTATTCTCAATTAGCTCCAAAACCCGCAAAGAAATCGATTTTTTGACAGATTTTCTTGGCGAGTTATCGTAAGTGGTGCTAAATCTAAAAAATTTCACAGCGCGATCGCCTGCATGGTGTATTCAGCGATCGTTCCAACCGCCTGAAGACAAGCAATGTCTTAGCGGTGTATACGGCTACAGTCCTTTGAGCGGAACTCAGTAAGAATATTCAATTGCACGAATATTTAGGCAGTGATTAGGCGGGATGAAACCCAAAATTATTGTCTGTGGCTTAGGTTTGACTGGGTATAAAATATTTTCCTTGCTAAGACAGCAGGGAGCCAGCGTGATTGGCATTCATGCCGAATCGATTCCGGGTGAAGATTATGATGTCGTAATTGGAGAATTACGGGCAGCTTCTACTCTAAAAGCAGCGGGGATTCAGGAAGCCCAAACGTTAGTGCTGGCTGGGGAAGACGAGGCGCTGAACTTAGCGATTCTTACCCAGGCAAGAGTTCTCAATCCTCAGATTCGGATTATCAATCGGTTGTTTAATACGAGCTTAGGCGATCGCCTTAACCAGACGCTTGCAGATCACGTCACCATGAGCGTTGCTGCCCTAGCCGCGCCCGTGTTTGCCTTTGCCGCCTTAGGAAGTCGAGCGATTGGACAGTTGCGGCTGTTTAACCAAACTTGGCCCATCCACGAAGAATATATCGATGAAGTGCATCCTTGGATCGGTCGCAAGTTAGCTGACTTGTGGGATGACCGTTCTCGGATGCTGATTTATTATTTGCCGGTAGATGGTGAGATGGATCTCATTTCTGCCGTCGTGTATGGGCAACTGTTACAAGCAGGCGATCGCTTAATTGTTGGTACCCAACCCAGCGTCCGCACCTCCGGCAAACCCGTACTTCCGAAACTTTTCAAAGTCCTGACCAACTTCCAACAGTTTCCGCAATACGGTCAACCGATAGCAGTTGTTACCCTAGTCCTCCTGATCACCGTTTTTGTTGCCACCCTCACTTATGTTTGTGTCGATGCAAAAATATCTGTCGTTGACTCCCTTTATTTTTCGGTTGGCATGATTACAGGTGCCGGTGGTAACGAGAAAGTCGCAGAACACGCACCCGACAGCATTAAAATCTTTACCGCAATGATGATGCTGCTTGGTGCCGGTGTAATCGGGATTTGCTATGCTCTCCTCAACGATTTTGTTTTAGGCACCCGGTTCAAACAATTTTGGGACGCCGCACGAGTTCCAGGGCGAAGTCACTACATTGTGTGCGGACTCGGTGGTATCGGAGTTCAAATCGTCAACCAACTCCATACCCACGGACATGAGGTAGTTGTCATCGAACGGGACGCCAACAATCGCTTTCTCAACACCGTTCGCGCTTTGAAAGTGCCCGTAATTCAAGGAGATGCCAGTTTATCTACCACCCTAAAAGCTGCCAATGTGGAAAAAGCAGACGCCCTCTTAGCTGTTACCAGCGACGATATGGCGAATTTAGAGATTGCCCTTAGCGCCAAAGGGATTGCACCAAAGTTAGCCGTCGTGGTGCGGAATCAAGACCCCCACTTTGCATCCCAAGCGCAAAAGGTATTTGAATTTGATGCCGTGTTGAGTCCGACTGAATTAGCCGCACCTTCCTTTGCCGCAGCGGCTTTAGGAGGACGAATTTTAGGTAATGGGATAACTGGCGATAGTCTTTGGATCGCCTTAGCCACCATGATTACACCAGGGCATCCGTTTTGTGGCAAGCGCGTTCAAGAATCGGCAATGGACGCCGACTTTGTACCTTTGTATATCGAAACCAACTGTCAAACGATTCACGGCTGGGATGTTTTGGAAACTTGCCTCAGTCCTGGCGATATTTTGTATTTGACGATGCCAGCAAATCGACTAGAGCAATTGTGGCGCGTGAAGCCTTCTCAACTTCTAGCCACTTGATGAGTCTGTACTAGCTAGAAGCTTTAGTCAATTATGTTTTGACGCTTTGTAGGGACGTACAGCCCTGCGTCCCTACAAAGCATCAAATTAACGTTGATAGAGTCTTAGATTAACGCAGCAGCACTCGACTCCGAGGCCCAATGGGTTGCTCAGATGTCGTCAGCTCCATGAGACATCCTGCCGTCTGCTCGTTGACAGAGGACGAGACATTAGTTGAGTTGCTGCCTTGATTGGGCGTACAACTGGTTGTGGCTGTCGTGGAATCTAAGACCACATGATTGACCGCAGTAGAGTCATTGCGGCTGAAGAGTGAGGGAGGCACATTTGTCCCGGATGGTGATGGGGATGGGGTTCCTCCACTGCTGACGGGTGCTGGGGCAGGTGCTGTGGCAGGTGCTGCGGCAGGTGCTGGCGCTGGCGCGGGTGTTGAGGAAGTGGGTACTGGGGCAGGCGCTGGTGCTGGGGCAGGTGCTGCGGCAGGTGCTGGCGCTGGGGTCGGACTAATCAAGACGGCATCCGCAGGCACTTTCACCTGTAATTTCACCGGCATACCACCGGCAGGGATAGTAAAAGAAGGGAGCGGTTTCGGCACGGTAGGTGGCAAGTTGTTGCCGAAATTGTATTCAGATCCAAAATCAAATACTGTGGGACTGGTGCCTCCATTGGCATCGCTATATCTAGGCCCTTGACCCCTAATTTCAAATACACCTTGATACTGTTGCCCGGTTTTTGGATCGGTGACAACGCCTTCCCAGAAGCCTCTGGCGACAAATTCATCCTGAATTGTTCCAAATAAGGTGGTTCCTTCTTGCCCGGTTTGCTTTTTGGGTTGAAGATTGCCGCTAGTTAGAACCGGAGAGGTAATCGTTCCATTCGTGGAGACAACGGGAATACCACGAAAGTCTACATAATGAGTGCCATCGGCTTTGGTTCCTACATAGCCAGGATTGGGTGCAGTGTAGACGAGGACGCCGTTGCGGAAATATTGCCCTGCGGCATTGGTGTCAACTCTAGTCGTGCTTTGGTTGAAGTTTGGGTTAGCCGGGGGAAGGGTAAAGGTACCTGTGACTGTGCCATTACTGTTAATCGTTACTTGGGCAAACGCCCCATTCGCTCCCAAGCCGACGATCGTAGCGGTTAAACTACTGCTAATCAGTAAGCTCAAACTCAGCTGAGTTTTGGAAGATAGCGATCGCATAAATATTCTTTCCGATTGGTATTAGCCAAAAAATAGAGCGATCGCATCATGGCAAAGCAAAGCTTCCGCCAGTTTGTGCCTCACTCAATCACATATACTGGGTAAATTTGCCGAAACCGCAACGGGTTATTTCATTTATCAGAGCTTTTTCGCTTTTACTAGCTTTTCTCCTTAAAACCGGAAAGTTGCTCTCATCGTTCCCACTACTAACGTGTCATTTGCCGCATTATGGTCGGGGTTGAAAACCACCAACACCCCTGGAGTCAGGAAAATGTTATCCGTCAATCTGGCTCGATAAAACAGCTCTAGGTGCAAAGCCGTGTCACGACGCCCTCCCGGCGTCCCACTCAAATTGGTCAAAAAGTTGGGAAGATTGAAGCCATCCGGCAAGGTACTGGAAGTAATTTTCGGCGGCTGTCCAAACAAAATTCCCCCCAAATTTCCTCTACCAAACAAGTCAGGAAACGCAGAAAATAACATCCAATTCGTAGTTTCCACAGAACCCGAAAGATTGACCGGGTCTGAAGAAGTCCACCCTCCCCAAGTCCCTAAAGTCAATCTAGGGTTGACGCGCCAAGCCAAAGTCCCTCCCACGGCGTGAGTATTAAAGGCAAAAGAAGTCGATGGCGAAATAATCGGTGCCAAGGGCGAAATGAGTTGATTGTCGCCGGTGCCGATACCCAGCAAACCATCGGGAGAGTGTGAATAGATATAGTGCAACCCGATATCTAGATTATTTGTAGGTGCAATGGTGAACTGCACGCCCGCACTGGTTCTACCGCCAAATAGTCCACCTTGGCTGCTATTACTGGTAAAGCCAGGAAGTTCAGCGCTGTAGACGGCTTGTAAACTCAGGCGTTTGTTAATTTGCCAGTCAAATCCAATGCCGCCCGTGCCGTTGCCAATTGACAGAATGGGGTTGCGCTGACCTAATAAGGAAATCGAACCATCTCCCGAACCTTCTAAAGGATTGATACCGCGAAATGTATTGGCAGGGTTAACACCAGCCGGACCAACAATAACGCCGAAGTTATCCGTGACTGGAAACCGATAGGAAAGGTCGCTCAAAACCAGGTCGTTGTTAGTTTCTAACTCAGTCGATAATCGACCCATATTGGTAAAGACAAAGGGTGCAGAAGAGGCGAGATTTCCACCCTGAAGCCCCGTCAGCAGTAAATCCTGTCCTGTAAAGGAGGTTGCCAGAGACAGTTGAACGTTACTTGCTAGAGTCAACTGAGCTTTACCAGAACGTTCCGGCACCCCATCTCTGGGGAACAAATCCACATCTACTTGATTGCTTCCCTGCAAGCCAACAATTGCTTGCCCAAATAGTCGAGTATTGGTAGAAAATTGGTGATTTTCGAGCTGTGCTGTACGACTTTCTAAGTTATCGACTCGACCTTTAACTTCCGCTAGTTCGGCAGCATAGTCTTGTTGAAGCCGTTGCAGAGTCGCTAAATCATCTTGAGGAATGCCTTGGGGTTGCGTGAAAATTTTTTCCAGGGCAGCATTGAGGGCGGCGGCAAATTCGTAGCGGCTAAGGGAACGGTTGCCGCGAAAGCTGCCATCCGGGTAGCCGGAGATGAGGCCATACCGTTCTGTCAGGTTTTTTAGGGCTTGGTAACTCCAATCTGCGGGAGTAACATCGGTCAGTTGATCGACGGATGTTAATTGACTCATCGGATCGGCTGATTCATCGCCGTCAGCGATATTTTCTAAGCCAGCATCGTTCGGCTGAGTTGCTGCGGGTATTGGTTCCGAGGCATTCCTAGAACTCATTTCCGCCAACACACCTTTGCCCCAACCCCTCTCTTGCAAGGCGGGGGGAGTCCTATTCCCCGTTCCCGCACTTCGTGCCACTTGACCAATAGAGGGAACGGGGCGGGGGGTTAGGTTCTCCAAGCGACTGTGAGAAGTCAAGCGATTGGAAGTTGAGAATTCTGGCTGCGTGACTTCAACCGTGACAGAAGAGGGCAAAATGGGTTGAGGCTCAGTTGCATTTAGCGATCGCGATCGCTCGGATGGCTGAGGCATTACTGCTGATGGCACAGAAGAGTTTTTCCCAGCAGTTAACAGTCCGACAACTACCAGGCTGAAGTCGCTCATGAGATTCTAGTCATTCTGGATACATAGCCGTTACCTTTGACAGCCGAAATTGCTAACTTCAGGAAATCAAGTCAAAAAAACGGCACCCCAGTTAGTGGGACTTAGGCATTTTCTAGCCCCTTTAGCGGCTGAAAACCTCTCTGAGCAAGGAAAAGAGGTCGATGACCAGAAAATGCCTGAAACCCTTGTGAATACTGGATTTATGCTCTTTCGAGCTGAGAGTCTTTCTCTGTCTAGGTTTGAAGCAATTTTTTTATCAGTTTTTGTCTAAGTCCCGATAGGCAGATTCCAAACAGTGCGCGATCGCTAAAGGCATCTCGCAATCATTGAGTATTGATCACGAAATGCCTTCTCCACGTCCGTTCTATACTGTCCGGATCTCCCAATAATAGGTAAGGTTGTACACTCCGCCGTGTTCACGGAATTCGACCGTTACCTCCGGGGACAGCTTAGTTCCGTCTCCCCAATAAAAGTCAGCCGAAGGGATCTCTAGAGAGACCTCTTGGGAAGGAAACACGTCATCCCTGATCCCTGCCGCGATCAGACCCTTTATATACTTGGTCACGCTAGGTTTGACTTCCGCCCAGATGAGACCCACAGCGATACTAGAAAGAGCGAGGCTCCTGCCCATACCTTGCTGCTTTTTGGCTGCTACCTCCTCAGTAATCTTTGTATAAGCTTTTTGTACAAAGTCCTTGAAGCCGCCCTGATCAATCTCAGCAAGAAATAAAACGCCAATGCAAGTTTTGGGAAACGTCCCACCATCCGGCACGTTCAGCGTCAAAAGCGTTTTTACTGGTGAGAATTTTTTCGTCTCGCGGTCATCAAAATTGTTGTAGACGGTGAAAGGGGACAACATGACAGTTTTCCCAGTTGCGTCAATCCCAACGCCCGCTAATGAAATTTCATCGTTTCCAGCTCTTTCAACATACTTACCGCCTGTTTCGTCCCTACAATAAACCCTATCAAGTTGAAGAAGAAGTTGTTGACCACTCATAGTTATATTAGCTCCTTGTTTGTTTGCTTAAGTTTCGTGTAACGGGACTTAGACATTTTATAGTCCCGTTAAGACAGCCGTTTTTGTACTAGGTTTACCAAAAAAATAACGGTAAAAATCAGATAAACCTTATGCCATCAACAAGATGCCTTTTCTTTATAATTTGTAACTGTTATTCCAGCAAGCCACCAGTCACTAATTCTTGTGAAACACATTTGTGGTAGCTCATCTGAGTGCCACTAATAGGTGCGTATTGACTGCCAAATACATATCTCTCCACTATTCTGTATTTGGCAATTAACACGTGACGTATTCTTACCTTACAAAGAGGGTTTGGGCTTGATTTGGGCTTGATATCTGTTTAATCCCCGTTAGAATGCCGTTGCAAAATCAGCTTTTCACGTCAAAAGTTACACATTTAGGCGCTATCTTTCTTCTGCGCTGTGCTTTTAACCCCCTTGTTCAAGAGGCGGTGGAGAAATCAAAAAGGGAAATCAAAAAAACGCTAACGCGCTTCCATCCAGGTAATACACTGCTGCATCTGCTGGCGCATCGTTTCGGCGTCAGCCTGGTATCGGCGTCCGTGACCGGGTAGCACCCACTCAAAGGAGTAATTCGCCAGTTTTCGCATTGATTTAAGCAATTCAGGCCAGGAGTACCAACAGGCATTGCGGAAGGCATACAGGTGGTTGAGACTCGGCGACCAAGCGAGATGATCTCCCGTGAACAGAAATTTATTTTTGTACAGTAAAACAGTGTGACCTTTTGTATGACCGGGCACTGGAATAATTAACAAATCTGGCTCCAACTGTACTGGCTCTAAGCCAGTTAGCTGAATTTCCACATTGCGAGTACCCGAAGAGATTTCGTCGGTGTGGAGAATTCGCTGACACCCAAAATGCTCGGCATACTTTTGATGATCCGCTACATCATCTCGGTGCGTCAGATACATATAGCGAATCTCTCCCATTTCCTCTAGCCGCTTCACCAGAGGAGGCGTAAAGCGGGGAGAATCAACTAACACATTGCCTTCCGGTCGCACAATTAAATAGCTAGCAGCGCCATAGGAATTTTCAGCATGATAGCCGCAATGATAGACATTTTCAGCGACTAAAATTGGAAAACTGTGCTGAGCATCTTTAACGTCTTTTGGCTTCTCCACAGTCCCAATGGAAGCCGTAGGACAAGACAAAAGAGCCTGCATTGCTTTTAATCTTTCAGCCTCATTTTCTGGCTGATGATAAACTGCTGACTGCTCATCGGTGCGATAAAACACCTCTGGAGTCATCCAACGACAAGTATCGCAATCAATACAAGTCGTATCAACGTAAAAATCGCCACTAATATTTTCAGGGTGACGCTGATTTAAGTGAGCCATAATCTAACCTAATTGGTTGTTTAAAAAAATCTTGTGCAAAATAAATGCCTTAAAGTGGAAGCTCGAAAAAGGGAGATAGAAAAGGCTCAATTTGCAGATCAATTTGCCGACATTGTTCAACTTCCTGTACTTGAGTCCATTAGTTCAAAAAACCTAACTTTAGAGAGATGATAAAAATAAGCTACTCATCCCTTTTAAAGGTGGGACTACAAAAATTGTAGGAACGCACTTGCTCGCGTCTGTCTAACCTAAAGCAAATAGATATAGAAATGGGATGCGATTGTGCTTACCAATCAATGGGTTGGCGATCGCGGAAAAAACCACTCGTGGGGCCATCATCTGGAAGAGTAGCCAGCCACACAATTGTTTCAACCCCTTGCTCTACAGACCGGGTAGCATTTGGGCCACCCATATCGGTTCTTACCCAGCCAGGACACACAGAATTCACTAAAATATTGGTGCCTTCCAACTCATTTGCAAAAATCCGGGTAAGGGCATTTAATGCGGTTTTGGACATTCGATAAGCGGGAAATCCAGTGTTCATGTCGGATAACTGTCCTGCACCCGATGATACGTTCACAACACGCCCATACTGATGCTCTTTCATCAGCGGAATTAATGCTTGGCAAAGCAGTAATGGGCCGTGTAAATTCGTCTCCATCGTTTCGTGGATGGTACTAACCTTGGTGTTGAAGATACTACTCTCTGGATCTCCTAAAGGATCTCTAGCAATTCCAGCATTGTTCACTAGAATATCTAATCGCCCGAATTGATTGCGGATGAACTGAGCAAGATGCTCAATACTCTCTGCACTGGTGACATCAAGCAGATGAGAAACTACATCTAAGCCTTCAGCTTGCAATTTCTCAACGGCTGCTTTCCCCTGTGCTTCGTCACGACTGGTCAGAATCACTTGGATATCTTGCTTTGCGAGTTGTCGGCAAGTTTCAAAACCCAGCCCCCGATTGGCACCCGTGACAATTGCGACTTTCTTCATCGGATTTTCTATACTTCCACTGCTCCCTCTATTTCTACTCTAGACTTTTTTGCTTTTATTGAGTGTTCTGCAAAAATTTCAGGACTGATTTATCAATGCAGTCTCAGCAGCTTTCTTAGGAAGTTGCTCAGAATCTGGTTAATTTCTTGTCATGGGTGGATGAACGTACAGAAGCAAAATTAGCAACGCGGGTACAGTTTCCTGTACGCATTAGGGCGCAAGCCACAAAGCAACATTACGCACATAAGTCTTGATATTTTCTAGGGCGCGTGGCTCTTGGTTCATGCCATCGCCGGGAGCCTCATCCACAAAGCTAGGACAACCTTTTTCGATGTCCCAGTTGTAATCGACAAAATGGTGAAAACTCGATGCAGCAACTGCACGCCCTAGGGTATTGCCGTCAGTGTCTTTTTCACTTTCGATAACAACAGCCAGATTAAAGGGACGACCTGTAATTAAGCTTTTGCCCATTGCAATCACACGAGCATTCTTTGCGTCTGTGGGAACTCCGATTGCACCCTCGTGGGGATGGGTGGGAAAATATTCGATTAATCCAGAAGGTGAATTGGGATTGCGTAGAAGTTCGTGAATGGGTTCGGTGGGGGTTATTTTTTGATAGTCGCCGTTGCGCCCAGAATGATAGTTAGGCCAGGAAATATAGGTTGTGTAGGGGTCGTCAATGCACCAGCGAGATTCGTCGGGGTCTGGATTTTTGGTGTTGAAAAAGTGGATCGCGCCGATGTCACCCAGACCGTACATGGAGCAACCCATATCTTGATGATCGCGGGTGGTGAGGATACCTCCACCGCGTCGGCGAAATGCATTAATTCCCGCACAATCTTTTTCCGTCAGACCTTCGCCAGTATCTAATGCAAATAGCCATAGCTGGTCAAAATCCGAGCGGTCGAGGGTACTTAAAATTGGGTCGTTGCCGTCTGCATCTGACACGCGATCGCGTTCCGTTACTTCAAACAGGGGATTCCCCGCCTCATCTGTCAGGGATGCGAGATAGTCGCGTAACAAAGAGAAGCGCCAAATGCTCCAGTCATCTTCTGTTGTCGGGATGGTTGTCTGGAGCAAAATGCGAATGGGTTGTGTCATCGTTTTTTACCTAATTCTTCTGGATCGGAAATCATCCAAATTTGGGGAAAGTAGACGGGATTAGTTTCAGAGAAATTAAATTCACGGTGGGTGATGCCAGCGCCAGCACTCATCATCTGTGCGTCTCCTGGATAAGTACCTGTCCGATTCCCCAAGCTATCTTGATGCTCCATAGCACCTTCTAGGACGTAGGTGAGGATTTCCATGTCATGATGGCTGTGGGCACCGAAACCAAAACTGGGTTAAGACTCTATCTTCGTGAATCAGCCTGAGAGTGCAAAATCTCATTGGCTCCGGGTCAAGCAAACCTCCTAAGGAAAAGGTGCGATCGCTATCCAGCCAACCTAGCTTGGTATAACCGCGATTTTGCCTGTCGTGGATTAAATTGAGCGTATCTTGACTCATCGCTTGCACCTCGGTTTGAGTAGTCAGACACGGATGTCAGTTCATGCGATCGCCTAACGCTAGCAGCTACATTGGCATTGTTGAAATTATCAACGGTTATTGTAATGAAGGCAACAGTTAATAACTGTTGTTAGCGCTACTAGGCACTGTAGCTTTTGTGAGGAAAGCGAGATAGTTCCATAACGAGGAATGCTAAATACTCTAGTTATCTCCTCGGATCTAAAGGGTCGTTTGCAACAAAAGTACTCATAGACTTTTCTATCGCCCTGCCAGCTTTAGAATGAGCGTGAATCTAGCTGATTTCCCAGATTGTTAACATTTGATTAATTGCAGAGGAACACTTATGGCAAAATCATCTGACAAAGAATTGGTTGCTAAAGCATCCCCGGCTCTTGTGGCTTTCTATCTTAGTCAACAGCCTGATTCAGAAGGACGGATGATCGACGAGATTTGGTCATGGAATTACGAAAAACTTGAACGGATTCATGACTATGTTCAGTGGCTTTTCCCCCTGAAAGATAAAAGTGGCTACAACCCTAATGCACTGGTTCTAAATGATGAAATTGTTCAAGCTTTTCGGACAGATCCCTTACTTAAAACACGTCTGCAAAAGTCATTTAAAATAATGCTCAGGTTTTACGGATTCAAATGCAACGAAGGAAACATCAATAATATTCAAATAACCAAATCTGACCAATATCAAGATAGAAAAAGGGCTTGGATTCAGCCTCTTAATCATAATTACCTCCGGATTACCAGGATTTTAAAATGTTTGACAACTCTGGGATTAGAAAATTATGCCCAAGCTTTTTTAAAATGTTTAGATGATATCTATTCAGAAGATAGTCAAAAAATTGGAAGTGACACTTATGCTTTTTGGAAAAGGGCAGTTGAAATGAGTTGATTTTTCGGGGTTTATTGCCTAAACGAGCGTCGCAATGAACCCCGAACATTCTCCTGAAAAACGACAATAAAATTACCTGTCCTTGGATAAGAGAGCGGGCAATCTTCATCTTCCTTGAAAGCCAGTCTAGTAGGAATATTGGGTAAAAAAAGCAAAATATAGAGTCAGCATAGGCAAAGCATTTGCCCCTACTGACTTCTTTATGGGTAAGCACAATATGTTGCTTTGATGAATACCGATTAATTACATAATCCAGTCGGTGCTTACACGGGATGCAGGTGAGTTTTAATCGTCACCCAAGGTGCTTTCGCGATCGCGTTCCGCATCGTCTCCTCGTCTGGGAAGGTTTCCGATAGATAGCGTCCTTCGCAAACCAGCGTCACCGCATTCTCTGAAAAAGGCCAAGGGCTTACCGCTACCTGAGTTGGATCGCCTGCTAGTGGCGTCAGCTTCAGGGTAATTTCACCCTCAGCGGTGGGAACCTTCTCTACTGAACGCTCTTTACTTAACTTCATGCACAAGATCAGCGATAAGCAATCCCAGATTCCCACTAACTGCCGATTTCGGGCGATCGCTTCTGGTGTGCTGTAGGGTGCGTAATCCGGATCGTTGCGGAGGGAGTCAATTAATTCCTTCTGGAAAGCCTGTTCGCGCCCTAGGAAGTCCTGCACAAGCTGGATATCTTCTGCGGAGTCGTTACTAGAGTCGTAATGCTCGTAGAGGCGCGTACCGTGCAGGGAAGCCAACAGCGCTGGATATCTTCCTTGGGCGATCGCTAATTGTCCGGCTTTTGACCAGATATCTATATGGATTTTTCTCGGTAATTCCGTAAAACTGTGCGGCAAACCAGTTTTTGGGTTGAAGGTGGGCGTCCTTTCCCAAGATAGCCAGCCAATATCATGTTGTTCGGCACCTAAGCAAACCTCTTTTCTAGGTTCCAACTTCCCAAAATACTCATTTCCCCACGCTTGTGCCAATTGACCCGATACCCACGCATGGGCAAGCTGCGCGATCGCTATCAGCCCCTCTGGTTCTTTGCGATATAGCATTTATGGTTCCTACCGCATCTTCCTAACTATAGTCGTGATGAGTTGGATGCTCCTCATCACAGCAAGCCGTGCTTTATCCATTTAAACCGCTCGCGCCCCACGAGTCTGTCCGCTCCGAGATTGATTTCCACGAACGGGATCGGCGGTGAATGGAGTAATCCTAATTTCCTTTTTTTTCAAGGAAGGCAAGAAAGGATCGGAGAGGTTGGATGTAACTTTAGGTGAATCAGACGCGAGGGGACGCGATCTCGAAGCGAGTGCGATCGCGTTCCCTCAAATTCAGCACCTTAAATTCAGCACCTCAAATGCACAAGTCGGCGCAACGACAGTTGAACCAGAAGTTTTACTGACTAAGTTTTATTGACTGCTCAGCTGCGCCAACCAATCCAAAATCAAAGGATTCACCACGTCCGGTCGTTCGTCATGGGGACAGTGACCCGTTTTGGGAATGCCGACAACCTTCACGGGTTGCCCATTCTCACTTAGCTCTTTATAAATCGTCGCACCTTTAATCGGCGTCCAGGGGTCATCTTCTCCCCAAAGTACCAGCAGCGGGTGTTGTATTTTTGGCAACAACTCGGCTGGGCTAGGGCCAGGGGGTGCCGTGAGAATTGAGGCAAAAACCTGCTGAGCGCCCGTGTCACAAGAAGGATCGTAAAGCATATCCACCAGTTCATCCGTGATAGCTTCAGGGTTCACGTAGACCTGTCTGAGCGTGCGACGGAGACGATCTTTGTGGCGGATGCGGTTAAATAGGAACGGGCCAGCGACTTTGGAACTGACCAGCTTCGTGAAGGCTCCCATCACCAGCCGCAGGGGGAAATTCAGCTCATCAGGGCGATGATTCAAGCCCCCGGCGCAGTTAATCAGCACGCCACCAGCGGAAATTTCTGGAGAATTCACCACTACCATCAAGCTGAGTAATGCCCCAATCGAGTTGCCGACAAAGACTGTCGGTTCCTGAATATGAGTTTCCCAGAAATCCTTGAGTAGTTCTTCCCACAATTCGAGAGTGTAATCGAGGGCTGGCTTGTCCGAACCGCCGAATCCGAGTAAATCTAGGGCAAATACTCGGTAGCCCTCAGCGGCGAGGACTGGCATATTCTTGCGCCAGTGTCCAATGGAAGCGCCAAAGCCGTGAATCAGCACTAGAGGGCGACCTGTGCCCATGACTGTGTACTGAATCCGGTAGCCGCGCCAAGTCCAGTTGAGTTTTTCAAAAGTGCTTTCTGTTTTTAGCTGCTGAGTCGTCACGATAATTATTAAGATTCCTTAACTATTTTTCTATCGTAATAGTCTCTATCATTAAAAAGAGATAAACCAGGGAACATCTAACCGACTGGAAAAGTCACGCTACCCGTTTTGATTAGGTGTGAGAAGAGATTAATGAAGCGAAGTTCCTTGGTATTTTTAGGCAGCCTGGTATTTGCGGCTGCCGGTTTAAGTATGACAACGGTTGCCCCTGCGATCGCGCAAGTTGGACAAACAACGGGCAATCTGCCTTTATCGGGTCGAAATCTGCTCAGCCAAGCAGAAGACGATACCGCCCAGCTGCCAACAGCGGTTGCTGAAGCTGTTTTAAAGGATGCTGCCCAACGGACAGGAATGCAAAGTTCTGACTTAACCATCCTTCAGGTGGCGAAGCAAACTTGGTCAAATGGTTGCTTGGAGTTAGCAGAAGCAGGTGTTGCCTGCACCGAGGCACTGGTTCCCGGCTGGCTGGTACTGGTCGGTAGCGCCAAAGAACAGGGATTTTGGGTTTATCGCACCAACGAATCTGGAACGGTGGTGAAGTGGGATGAAACAGCGACCCAAACCTTGACGGCTCGACTCCGGTCGGAAAGTACCACCACTGGGCAACAGACAACAACCCGTCGCACGGAAACCACCGAGCAAAGGAGTACCGTCCGCACAGAACAGCGGTCTACGGTGGCAATGACCGAATCCGCAGGCAACTTTAGTCTTGCCGTTCTGCAACCCGCAGGCAGCCTCACAGAGGTGATTACTCGCGTATCGGTGAAGTCGAAACAAGGCAACAGCTATTCCCAAGAGCAGTATCTTGGCGACTTCAGATACAAAATCAAGCAAAAAGCGAAGTTTGTCAAAGGTGTGAATCCGGGTGATCGCGTGGTCGTGCGTCTATACGACCAAAATCGCTTGATTGGGTACAGCGAGTTTGAATGCTTGTCTGAAAACGCCGCCGTTAACCTAATTTTGTCAGAAAATCCGTCTGAAACCCGCGTAGTCCGGACTGTGTACGGCATTGATGCCGACATGGATGGCAACATCGACAGCGGTACCACCGCCTACAACTACTACACCCAAATCGACTCTCAGGAACGGGTAACATTCCTGAGCAGCGTCGAGCAAATTAACGTCAGCCAGTTCCAATCGAGCGAGATTTCGACTTCGGCGGCGACTAGCGTTTATTCCAGCTCATTTACCAGCGGTGAATCAATGCTGGCGGGTGAGACGATGAGCGTTTACAGTTCAGGAATGGCTGCCTTATTGACATCAGCTCCCGGTCAGTTGGTGCAGGTGATTGGGGTAGAAGCCGAGAACGCGACCTACGAAGTCAGCCAGCTGCTGGCAAGATATGCAAACGTGGGAGTCACTCGAAACATCCAGACGAGTTTTCCCGATGTTCCGCAGGGATACTGGGCAAAAGATTTTATCGCCCAACTGGCGGAGTTAGAAATTATCGAAGGCTTCCCCGATGGTCGCTTCCGACCGGATCAGCCGGTGACTCGCGCCCAGTTTGCGGCGATGCTGCGGAAAGCGTTTGAGATGAATAAAGTGCGGAATGCGATCGCCTTCCGCGATGTCTCCTCTGATTACTGGGCGTACAGTGCTATCCAAGAAGCCTATGAAATGGGCTTTTTAGGCGCTGTTTCCAGCAATGCATTCAACCCCACCCAAAAGCTTTCTCGTCTGGATATCTTAGTGGCATTGGCAAAGGGAATGAACTACTCTTCTGCCAGTACCACCACCCAGACGCTACTGCAAGTTTACAGCGATGCCGCTAGCATCCCTAGCGACGTCCGCAGTTTGGTTGCGGCGGCGACAGAACGGGGTCTGGTGGTGAACTATCCCAATGTCCAGTCACTCAAACCCAATCAAGTTGCCACCCGTGCAGAGGTGTGTGCTTTCCTCTACCAAGCCTTAGTCAGCACTGGGAAGGCTCAGAACATCGCCTCGCCATACGTGGCGGGAGAAGGTGCGAAACCCCCCACAGTGCGCGAAGTTGATACTCCCAAGCCAGAAAACGTCCCTGGCGATAACCGTGAGGTAGAGGGGAACGAACGAACCAATCAGCGTCAGAATTGCAACCAAGGGGTCGGTAATGGGCCAGAAGGTTGCGATCCAGGCAATTCCAATCGGAACCAGCCCAGTAACGACGAAGGAGCAGGCGCAGCGCCTGGCAGTCCGGGTCGTCAGGGTCGGTAATCGTCGGTAATCGTTAGTCTGACGACTAAAGAAAGCCGCAGCTATCCAATTTGGATACCTGCGGCTTCTATTCGTTCAGCGTTTATGTTACTCATTAGCAATATTATTTCCCTTCTGGTTTACATAAACTTCTCTACTTGGAAAAGGGATAGTAATTTCTTCTTGTTGATAGCGTCGGTGTAATTTTTTGATAAATTTATGCTTGGCAATTCGTTGGTTTAGAAATTCATTAACTCTAAGAAACACTGTAAAATTAATACTAAATTCTCCAAAGTTTTGATATAAGATAAAAGGCTCAAAATCAGAAATATCGGCTGCTAATTCTTGCATTACTTCCTTAGCAACTTCAACCGTTATTTCTTCAACGTGTTCCAAGTCGCTATCGTAACTGACACCTACTTGAATCGGTAAAGTTATTTCTTTCGCTGGTAAATGGTAATTCGTAAAAATGGCAGAAGCCAGTTTTGTATTAGGTACAACGACTAGATTATTTGGCAGTTCTCTAATCACGGTATTCCGCCAAGTGATATCAGTAACGTAACCTTCTTGTCCCGTCTCTAGTTTTACATAGTCGCCAGTTCTGACTTGTCCAGAAATAATCAAATATAATCCTGAAAATAAGTTAGATAGGGTATCCTGAAATGCTAAAGCAACTGCCAAACCGCCAATTCCCAAGGTTGCCAAAATAGGTGTAATGGAAATCCCTAGCGTTTGCAAGATCATCAAGATTCCCAAAACCAGAACGACAATTTTGGCTAGGTTAGATAGTAATGAAGCTGAAACTCCGGGTGTTCTTTGACCAAATATCGTAACAAAACTCGCCGTCAGTCTGGCTAAAACTAAGGTGACAGAATAGAGGAAAATAACAGTCAGAATATTCTGAAAAATGCCAGAAATCCGGTCAGGAATAACCTGATTTAGTTGAAGGGTAAAAATGGCTCCGTAAAAGCCAGCAACAATAAACCAAATTTTGGGGATGCCACGCAGGGAATGAAAAACGATTTCATTCCCTGGCAACCGAGTTTTAACAGCTATTCTTTTGAGTCTAGGAAGAAAAAATTTATCAAAAATTATCCCAACGAGAAATCCGCTAAGAATAAAGGCAATCGGGACAATCCATTGCTTCATGTTGATAGTTTTATCTCAAATCTACTTGTATATGTTATGAGACTGGCGTAGGGGCAACCTTCAGGGTTGCCCCTATCGCAGCTAGACAATTGTAGAGACACGATTTATCTCATCTGCTGGCGCGACCTCTAGAAAAAAGATACAGCGTAGTTACGACAATTGTTGCTTCAACTGATCGATTAACTGTCTCAAATTTTCTGGACTGAGAATGGCTTTCACTTCTATCTGTTGCTGAGTATCCCGCAGAGTTAGGATGTGGTTTTCGCCTTCCTTGGCAGCAAATTGCAATTGGGGATGTTTAAATTCAATCTTTTGATAGATGGTTTCTGGTATCCCTACCCGAATGACCAGTTCTCTTTGAGATTGGGGATAGATATAAAGTTGCTGGCGAAGGGTATCGAGTTCGAGTTTGGTAGGCGTAGTGCTGCGTTCTCGATCTTCGTTGATTTTGCGCCAGTAGAGAGTGATACCGCGAATCTCAGGGATTTGAATCTCAAATACTTCGTCAAAGCGTTGGGGTTCCCAATCGAGTTCGGTAGCATCGCCCGTCTGGGGAATGATTCGCTGTCGCCACGTGATTTTATTGTCGATGAGACTTGCCCACCATTCGCGGATGGTTGCGAAGTTGTTGGTATTGTCAGGATTATTGCTGCCCTGTTCCCAGACGATTTTGTGTTGCATTTTCTCTCTTCTCTCCCCATCGCTTGCTGATTTCTCTTCTCTCCATCCAGTTTAAACTTCCTCCCTTGCCGGGAGTTGCTGTGACACAAAGATGTCGAGGTGTTGTATACGGCGTATCTACAGCGATCGCTCGTTTGCCCTATCTTCAAGTCTAAAACTGGCTGAATCCTGCGCGGGTAAGAGATGCTACGCCAGATTTTGCGATCGCTTCTAAATCTACCTTGAGCAGGTTTCGTCATACACTTTATATTGGTTCTCAGTCCGCGCCAGCGGGCTTTGTTTAAAAGTTCTCGCAACTTCTACTTCCTTGCTTCTAAAGTAGGGTTGGCATAGCTGTGATTTAAATCGCCAGGTATGGTAGCAATATGTTTACTCTTCCGATGAACCTCTTATTTCTTCCTAACCTGGATCTATTTGTTTACCACCTGAGAAACGGCTTGGGAGACGATGCAGAGCAAATCAACCAAAACCAGCTCACGTTTTGGGATAACTTCCCGTTAGAATTGCAAAGAATTCTTGTCGCTGCTGACGATTCAAATTATAACGAGCCAGAATATTTAGAATTATTGCGCCTAGCGGGGGAAACTGAAGCTTATTATACTTTTCAAGCTCGCACTGAAGGATATCCAGTCAAAGGCTTTTATTATCCCGTGCGATTTAGCGATAGTTATGGGCTTTTGTTTAATTGCCATATTAACGATCGAGACTATCTGCAATCTTTTAAATGCTTTCCTACCCTCAAACATCTTGCTGCTGATAAACAAGGCAATCTTGGAAAAACCTGGATCGTGTCTGGGATTTTGCCTCGAAACTGTGAAACCCCTTTAGAATGTCTCGCCCAAGAAGCTTACGAAACTTTGAAGTTTGGGAGATGGAAACAGCAAAAGCCAAACAAAGGAAAATTTTTAGGGGCAACCGTTTTTGAAGTTTGGCTATCTCCCCAGCGTTGGGACATGGAAGAAAATCACCATGTTTTGGTTATCTTTTATCCCGATGTAGCCGCCGAAACTGAAGCTGCTAAATATTCTGAGGTCTGGATGCAGTTGTTTTACTACCGCAATAAAATTATTTGGTCTTATTGTGAAGCTCAGAAACTCAGACAACAATTGCAAGAGAATTTCGGCTATATTTTTCAAGCGGGTGAAATGCTCAAGCAGCTGCCGTTAAAAGAATTGCAGAGAATTTTAGAAGTAAATATAAAAATATTGTCCCAGTATGCTTCAGACTTAAATCATCTAGAAATTCAATTGCACGCGATTGAAACCTATCAGAAAAAATATCAAGAACATTTAAATTACCTGCTTCAAGAAGCTAGCAAATATGGAGAAACCGAGCTGGATTTTCTGGCACAATTTAATCAAATAGTCAAGCAATACGAAATTCAAATTCAACAAGATCGTGCCAGCTTTAGCCCTGCATTGAGAGTGCTAGAAGATGTGATTAACACGATTCGAGGCATCGTCGAGATTGAACAAGCTAAGCGCGATCGCAATCTGGAAAATATTATCGCCGCTGCCAGTCTGGGAGTGGGAACCGCCTCAGTCGCCGCCTCTGCTTCCTCGGCGTTGGTAAAAGATTTTACCCAGCCTTACCCTAACCAAATCGACAACCAACTATCCGCAGTCATCCCCTTGGCGAATCTGGTTATTGTCATCTTGTTCAGTATTGGTTTAGGTTGCCTGGTTAGTGGGTTTGCCTGGAAAATTTTGCGATCGCGTAGCGTCTGAGGAAAATTGCCTCGGAAATCCTCTCTTCCTTTGCCGCTTGGCAGTTCAAAATTTTAAATATGGACTTGCCAATTATTTACCACCCGGATTATGTCGTACCTCTCCCAGAAGGGCATCGCTTCCCCATGCCCAAATTCAGCAAACTCTACGAAATGCTCTTAAGCGATCGCGTAGCGCATCCAGAGCAAATTCATCCGCCCGAACCTCCTCCACTAGCGTGGATAGAACTCGTTCACACCCCAGAATATGTCCGAGCATACTGTGAAGGCACCCTCGATGCCAAAGCCCAGCGAAGAATCGGATTGCCCTGGAGTCCCGCATTAGCAAATCGTACCTGCGTGGCAGTAGGCGGTACGATTCTCACCGCTAAACTGGCACTCAGTCACGGTTTAGCTTGCAATACTGCGGGGGGTACTCATCACGCCTTTCCCGGTTATGGTTCTGGTTTCTGTATTTTCAACGATTTAGCCATTGCTGCCCGCGTGCTTCAACATCTGGGACTGGTGCGTCAAATCCTGATCGTGGATTTAGATGTCCATCAAGGAGACGGTACCGCCGTGATTTTCCAAGAAGATAGCAGCGTCTTCACCTTCTCGATGCACTGCGAAGTTAACTTTCCCGGAACCAAACAACAAAGTGACTTAGATGTTCCTCTCCCGATTGGGATGGAAGATGACGCCTATCTGCAAACCTTGGCAAAATATCTCCCAGATTTGCTCTCACAAGTCAAGCCGGATCTTGTTTTATACGATGCTGGCGTCGATCCTCATGCTGGCGATCGCTTGGGCAAACTCGCCCTCACAGACACCGGAATCTTCCGCCGGGAAATGCAAGTTTTGAGTACCTGTGTGGCACTCGGCTACCCAGTCGCCTGTGTGATTGGCGGGGGTTATGCTGACGATCTTGACTCCCTCGTTTATCGGCACTCCTTGCTACATCGAGCCGCCACCACTGTCTATCATCAGTACCAACTTTGATGCCAGACTAAGGGCAGAGGAGCCATTTCGTCTTCCTCGATACACTTTTTAACGGTAGCGATATCCCGTGTCCGTACTTCGTACTCACCCATCTGAGGAAAAACCCCTTGCTATCAAAAGGCTTTGAAATTGAAATGTATACCGGCACCCCCAATGGTGACATTGTGGGTTTATCCGATCGGATTGTGGCAGACCTAGACGGGTTCATGCGGGAGCCGGATAGCCGCAACGTGGAATATATCACAGAACCCTTTTATTGTTACGACCGATTATTGTGTGCCTTGCTACGCCCTAGACGGCAACTCCGAGAGTATCTAAAACGCCTGGGAAATTACACCCTGATTCCGGGGAGTACGCTGTCTTTAGGCGGCAGCGATCGCTTCTGGCGATCTGACCCTAGCAATCCTTACCACGACTACATTGAGAACACTTACGGCACCAAAGTTGTCACCGCCAGCGTCCACATCAACATTGGCATCAGCGATCCCGAAACCCTGATGCGGGCGATTCGCCTTGTCCGCCTAGAAGCACCCTTATACCTCGCTCTCAGTGCTTCTTCCCCGTTTTTGGATGGGAAAGCCACTGGCTATCACTCGACTCGCTGGGGACTGTTTCCAAAAACCCCAGCCCACGTTCCCTTATTTGAAAGCCACGCCCACTTTATCCAGTGGACGAAAGCCCAATTAGCCGCCGGGACAATGCAAAATGTCCGCCACCTTTGGTCATCCGTGCGACCAAATGGCAACCAGCGCCCCTACGACCTTAATCGCCTAGAACTGAGAATTTGCGACCTAATCATCGATCCGGTTGCCTTGTTGGCGGTTACAGCCTTGCTAGAAGCGCGACTTTTGCAGTTGATTGATGACCCCAGCCTCGATCCCCTAGAAATGAGTCAATTGTCTTCACAAGACTTAATTACCCTGACTGACGCCAACGAAGACGCCGCCGCCCGTCAAAGTTTGGATGCAACTCTGAGACATTGGCAAGACGGCAGACCGATTCTGGCGCGGGATTGGATTGAAGAAATAACCGGCGAAGTTTGGGATCTGTCTAAACAGATGGGCTTTCGCTGTTTCTTGTCACCCCTGAAAAAGATTCTCCGGGAAGGAAATTCGGCTCAGCGATGGTTAAATCTCCAAAACCAAGGTTTTGACACTTCCAGCGTGATGATTGACGCCATTCAAGCGGTGGCAGACCAAGAGCGCGAACTGGAAGACAAATTGTGCGAGAGCCTAGTTGCCTGAAGCACTTGAAGGATCGAGAATGAAGCTTGAAGGCAGAGAATTATCCTAAAGCCTTCATTCTTTATCTTCGATCCTTCCTAGCCCCTGATTTCTTTTTTTGCCTTTTTATGGCTTAATTTATTGGCTAAAAAGAATCATTCGGGAATTAGAATATTTAATCAATTTGATCTGGGTGAGTCATATAACAAATATGTATAGGTTCATGTCTCTTTGGGTATAATTTGAGTTTCCAGCGTGGATTTTAGTGTTAGAGCCAGAGTAATTAGTAAGTCTCATGCCGTTTGTTGTTCTCTACAAGCCGCAAATTCCGCCCAACACCGGCAATATTGCCCGTACCTGTGCTGCCACTGGGACGGAATTGCATTTAGTTGGGCCGTTGGGTTTTGACATTAGCGATCGCTATCTGAAACGTGCCGGTCTGGATTACTGGCCCTACGTCAATCTGCACCACCACATTGGTTTAGAGGATTTTCAGGCATTCCATCAGCAGCGAGGGGGACGATGGATTGGCTTCAGCGTTTCGGGAAGCGATAACTACCTGAAGTTCGAGTTTCGGGCAGATGACTGGCTATTATTTGGTAGCGAAACAACTGGATTACCTCCAGAAGTTCTCGCCCTTTGTGCCAATACTGTCTATATTCCAATGTCACAGCCGCACGTTCGGAGCCTGAACCTTTCTGTTAGTGCCGCAGTCGGTTTGTTTGAAGCGCGTCGCCAACTGGGGATTTTGTCCGGCTGAAGGAGGCAAACAAGTCCTTTGCTCATTGCGAGTTATCAGTCTTTAAGTCAGGTGTTCGCAGATTGAGTTAAAGGTTAGAAATTTTGTTTGACCTTTTATCTAGGAATCTCAAACGTGATAACCGGCAACTGTTTGTGACTATTTATGGCTGAGCTTTCCCCATGACTTCTTGCTCAACACTCGGTGACGAATGACTCTTTTCCCTTTCTTGAGAGAGTTTCTTTTGCGTCCTTCAGCTATCTAGAATACCGAATGAGCGCGGCTTAGATAAGAAATTTCTATGAACAACAGAGTAACAACGGGAAATTGATTGATAGATTTTTTTATCCAAAATCTTTCAGTGCTGAGCCTCTAAAACAACCTCGAATCAATCTTTAGGAAGATTTTTAGTAAATATGCGTCGGTATGCTCTATGCCATTTGTCAGAGTTTTCTCCATGATTCTACGGTTGTTATTCAAGGCAAAATCAGCTTAAAGTCTCATGTTGTAATGGATCAACAGCAGGATGCCAACAACGAAAAAGTTGTTTTCTCAGTCTTCCGGAGTAAAGCAAGTCAAGCAAGTATGTTCCAATATGCACGCCTTAGAAAGGAATACACCATTGACTTGCCAGCTCTTGACAAAAGGCTCCTGATTAACGCAATGATGAAGTCTTCAGCAGGGTGGGTCAAATGTAGGTCGTGCATGATTAAATTTTCCCAGTCATGTAAACTTGTCTAAATCAAAAAAGCAGGGTAATCTTGCCTAGGTATGATTACCGGCAGTGATCCTAATCACTTTTTGATGTGATTTGTCCCATTGACTGGTAAAAAACAATCATTCAGGGACAGTTAAGCGCTCGTCATAAGTAGGAGGTCGTGTTTGAAACGCCCATTCACGCACAAGATTAAATCAGTTCCTTCCTGTGCAGCAGACAAAGATGCGAAAGCGAATCTGTCCGCAGGAAAGCTTTCCGGGGGAGAGTCAGGTTTATTGAAGCCAATTTCTCCAGAGGTTAACCGTCGGGCTCGCACCTCTGCCGCCATGATTGGATTGGCAATCTCAATGGGCACCTCCAGCCTATTGCTGCCGCAACAAGGCGATGAAGCAAAGGCAGCCGATCCGGTCGCCACAGAGCCGACTGTTACCAACGCTCCGGCTGCAACAGATATTGCTGTTGCCGCTCCTGCCTCAAAAGTAGAGCCAGAAACAACTGCTTCAGTCGCAGCAATAAAGCCGGAATCCAAATCTGTCGCTGCTTCCCCAAAGGTAGTAGAGCCGGAATTCACATCTGAGGCCGTTTCCCCGAAGGTGGAGCCGGACGCTAAAGCAGAATCGAAACCAGCACCGCGCGTTAGCGAACACAAGGTGCCGCAGGGCCAGACAATTTGGCAATTGTCGAAGAACTATGAGGTAGAATCTGGCGCGATCGCCACTTCCAACAACATCAAATCCAGCTCAGCTCTTCCAGCTGGACAAGTGGTGAAAATTCCTTCAGTGAACGGTATTGTTCACGAAGTTAAGCTGGGCGATACCGTCGAAAAGCTATCTGAGTCTTATGGTGTTCGCCCGATACAGGTGCAGCAATCATCTGGAGCGACAACATCGGATGGACTGCCGGTGGGTCAATCAGTCACGATTCCCGGCAACGTAAATGAGCTATTAAAAGCAAGACAAGACGCTGCCATGAGCCGCTTAAAGGAGCAGCGGAGCCGCTTGCAGAGCAGTCTGGCGGAGTTGCGGTCTGAGGAGACGACAAAAGCATCTGCTGGTCAATTAGAAGTCACTGAACCAGCCCAAATTGATAGCTCTAAAGCTGCTGAGGTAGAAATAGCTGCTCCTAGAGTGCAAATTCCGGTCGCAGTGCAGATGCCAGGGGAAAACGCCCCCAATCAGGTAATCAACCAAGTACCGTCCGTACCACGCAATATCGCGGTGCAGATGCCAGGGGAAAACGCCCCCAATCAGGTAATCAACCAAGTACCGTCCGTGCCACGCAATATCGCGGTGCAGATGCCAGGAGAAAACGCCTCCAATCGGGTGATTAACCACCTCCCATCGGCACAGGCACGGGAATCGCTAGAAGCATCCCCGCAGCCGATAGGGGTGAATGAAAGCGTACCAATCCTAGTACCGACCGCGACTAACCAAGCGCTGCCAATCCAGACAGTGGCACCCGTACCGATTGCCGTCGTCGAACCTAATGGGGTAACGGCAGATGTTTACCAGGTCAAGGCGGGAGATACGGTGGATGCGATCGCTCGCATTCACGGCGTTTCCAGAGGAGAACTGCTGCGGATAAATCAGTTAGATAACCCGAACATGATTCGAGTGAATCAAGCACTGAAAATCCCGAAAAAACAGACTGTAACTGTAATTCCTGGTTTGAACGCTGCACTTAGACAATCCAAGTCTAATGTTGCTGTACCGAATCTCTCCGTTCCTACTTTGCCAACGGCTGTTCCCTTACCCGTCGCAGCAACACAGGTACGGGTGCAAAGTAGTGCTAACGTACCTATCGTCAAACCAATGTTAGTAGCGGGTAATCCGTTACCCATTGCCACACCCGCTGCCACACCGATTGCCGAGAGGAACCAAACTCAGTCTGCTGGCTTGAAGCAAAACTCTGAGTACAGCACCCAGATTGAGAAACTACGGGAAGACATCATCAAACTACGGCAGCAGTATCGTACCCAGCAAAACGGGGATACCGCTAACTCACAGAACGTTCCGGTTGCTAACATCTCGGTGCCAGTGACTCCCGCATTCGAGCCGGTTGCACCTGTCGTCAACAAACCGTTGCAACGTTCTGAATACTCGACTCCGATCAATCCAGAATTCAGCCCAAATCGTTATAACGAAGCCGTACAAGCAGAAATGCAAAAGCGGCAACGGCAACAACAGCGATCGCAGGCGGCAATCGAAATCAAAGTGCCCCCACCTGCTGCACCACGGGCTAGAACCCAGAAGCCATTGGTGGCAGCAGCGCCCTCCGGAGCGGACACTTATAACCCGACACTCCGGCCCCCCTTCGGGCAACAAGTTGCTCCAGAGTTACCGCCCCTCCCTGGTCCAAATCCCTACCTGCCGGATAGCCAAATCCAATTCAATGGCTACATCTGGCCCTCAAAGGGCGTTTTGACCTCTGGTTATGGTCGGCGCTGGGGACGGATGCACAAGGGGATTGATATTGCGGCTCCGGTTGGCACACCCGTCGTGGCGGCAGCTCCTGGTGTCGTAGTCTATGCACGCTGGAATTCAGGTGGTTATGGAAATCTGGTGGACATTCAGCATCCGGATGGCAGTTTGACTCGCTATGCCCACAACAACCGGCTCCTGGTTCGCGAAGGCGAAGCAGTTGAGCAAGGTCAGCAGATTTCTGAGATGGGCAGCACCGGACGCAGCACTGGACCTCACCTTCACTTTGAGTTACATCCATCTGGAAAAGGAGCTATCAACCCAATAGCTTTGCTACCTCGACGCTAAAAAAAGGCAAAAGACAAAGCAAAAGACAAAAGAAAATATATTTTCTTTTGTCTTTTTTCTTTTCTTGCGTGAGGGATAGCAATAATCACGCCAGTATGCTAGGATGATAAGGTTGTTCAAGAAAAATTGGCTCTGTAGCTCAGTGGTTAGAGCAGGGGACTCATAAGCCCAAGGTCGCAGGTTCAAATCCCGCCAGAGCCATTTTAAAAGTTATATATAGCAAGAGTTTCAGGCAAATAGCTACAGACATAAGGTAGCTTAAGCCTGAATTTTTTTGTTTTGACTATTGATTTTGACTATGAATCGACTATGATTGGTTAGAGCTTAGGTCTTAATAGTCAAGGCAATAATAATGAACACAACACAGAAGGCTTCTAAGGGTTCTGTAGGTATTGAGTCTTTTCAAGAACGATTACGGCTCAGATTACCTAGACAACTTTATGGGGGTAAGCAAAAATACTTAACGCTTGGGCTATCAGATACGCCAGAGAATCGCAAGGCAGCAGAGGGTAAGGCAAGGCAGGTAGAGCTAGATATTTTAGCGGGTTACTTTGACCCTACGTTGGCTAAATACAAGCCTCAAACTCATTTAACGTTGCTGAACCCTAGTGAAGAGTCTCAGAAGCCTCTAGCGCTTGCTGAACTATGGGATAGATATACAGAATTCAAATCTACCCAGCTAGAAAAAACAACAATTCTACGGGATTACGGGAAAATTCAAAAGCGTATTCAGAAGCTACCGACACAAGACCTCAGCAAAGGAGTAGAAATTCGGGATAGTTTACTTAAAGCCTATTCACCCGAAGTTACTAAACGGACACTGAAACAATTCAATGCCTGCTGTAATTGGGCTGTACGTTCCAAGCTGATCAGCTCTAACCCTTTCGATGGCATGGCGGCTGAGATTATATCTAAAACAGCCAGTAGCAGATCCAGAATGTCTTTCACTAAGGAAGAAAGAGACGCTATTATTACAGCTTTTGAAGACAACACTTACTCATCTAAGTTTTCACCAGTTAGTCATTCATACTACGCAGCATACGTTAAGTTCTTGTTTCTAACGGGATGCCGTCCCGAAGAAGCAATTGCTCTAAAGTGGAAACACATACAAAACAATCGTATTGTCTTCTGTGAAGCAGTAGCAACAGACCTAAAAATCCGGAAGTCTACAAAAACTCACGTTATCCGTACTTTACCGATTAATACACAATTACAATATCTTCTGGATGAGATTAAGCCAGAAGAGGTTAGTCCTGAAGCATTAGTCCTTCCAGCGAAAAATGGTAAAGAACTTGACGCACATAATTTCTTAAACCGAGTTTGGAAACCTGTTGTGCAAAACCTAGTCAAGGCTGCAAAAGTTAAGCAGTATCTACCTCAGTACCATACACGTCATACATTCATTACAATGGCTCTAGAAGCCGGTGTAAGCGTCGTACAGGTATCTAAATGGGTCGGTAATAGTCCGGAAATAATAATGAAGCATTATGCTGGCACCATTCGACAAGTACAAGTCCCTGAATTCTAAATTTCACTAATATCTAAAAGCCAGAGAGGATAGTACAGGCGCTACTATCCTTTTTTATTACTCAAAATAGCCGATATTTTAGTGTTTTTGGCATACAGAAATTGCTGGGCGATGTTTATATCGTCTAATTAATTTAACCTCTGAAAAGCATTAAATTTGAGGATATCATCTGAAATTCTAATAAGTTATGTTCGTATCAAATATCAATAGGATAGTAGCTATGTTCTACTGTCCTTTTTTTATTTTTAAAATCCCTTTAACTATTGCGAAATATGGAATTGATATGCTTAATCATATTTATTCATTATGATTAAATATAAGTTATAATTATCTAGTAAAGACTATTTATTAAAGATTTTTATGAAGAGAAGATTACTATCAAATTGGAAACCAATTACAACAGCAGTTCCAGTTGAAACTATTGATAAATTGAATATTTTTGCAGACAACGAAAAAGTTAGTCGTGCAATAGTTATTAGGGCAGCCATTGATCAATATTTAGCAACTAATGCAGGCAGTAAATAAAATTTTCTACTATTTTTTATATTCAACAATTTTATAGGAGAATTTAGAATGTCTAAAAATGTCAATGATTCGGAAGCTAAAAGGGTATCTATTCAATTAAATATTGAAGATTATCAAGCTTTCAAAGATAGCGCTAAAGAGATTAATGTAACTGTATCAAAACTACTAAAAGACCTAGCTTTAAAGCACATTGAGAAACGTCGGTGGAAGAATATAAGCTTGTTCTAGAAAAACAGGCAATAAAAAACCGTTGAATATATAATCAACGGAATCAATTATGTGTTTTATTTTTAACTTTAATTTTTTTTAAACTTATAGGTAAATAATAGCATGGAAATCAAAACATATTCAGACACTAATACAAATACATTAAAATCCACAATTGCAGAAGGACATAATTCAGGATTATTAGTAAACCAGGAAACTGAGAATGAAAGCATATATGAAAAAGCATATAAAGCTCTATATAAAGATAATTTTTGGATTTGTTTTCAAGGAAATCTTTATTACTGGAACGTAAATTATTATAAACGTGCTGATATTAAAGCAGAAGAAAAACGAATTCTTGATTATTTAACTACAGGTAATATCCCTAAAAAAGATGTAAAACCTAAAGTAGTAACAGACATTTTGAAATGGACTAAAATACGTTCTTATATCTCTCCTGAACAAATTAATCCACCGGGTATAAATTGTACTAATGGAGTAATAGAAATTATCTGGGATGGAGATATACCTGAATTTCAAATTGTCAAACATCATCCAGAGAAACATTATTATATCTACGAACCATCTTTTGCTTACAATCAAACTGCTGATAGTAAATACTGTGACCAGTTATTAGAGTGCTTAGATCAAGATCAGCAAGATATTTTCTTAAAGACTATTGCAGCTTCTATAGATTTGAAAGTTGTTAGAAAACATAAAGGTAGAACAGTAAAAGCACTACTACTCAAAGGTAATGGCTCTAACGGAAAAGACTCATTAAGAGAAGTAGTAAACCTTTTCTATGGTAAAGAGGCACTAACAGGTTGTTCATTTCAAGATTTTAAACAATACGATACTGGTAGAAAGTTTCCTCTAGCTAAATTATCTCGTAGCAAAGTAAACTGGTCTAGTGAAAATAGCGATATTATTCAACTAGACAAACTCCAAAGCTTAAAGATGGCAATTACAGGAGAATCAATAGATATTGAACTGAAAGGAGAAATGGAATATTCTATTAATTCTAATGCTATATTTCTATTCAACATTAACGATACGCCTAATCTTACTGCTAATACGGAAGCTATTTATTCTAGATATGGAATTCTTGAATTTACCAAAACTTACAAAGAGAATCCAGAGAAAGGAGAATTAAAGGCAGATTCTAGATTTAAGTACGATATAGAATTTTTAAAAGCTGAAGTTTTACCAACTTTCTTAAATAAGTTGTTGATATATCTTCCTAAGTTAATGACAGAAGGAATTGATTATTCATGCACTAATCAAGTTTTAGATGAAGTTAGAGAAAAAGCAAATCACCTGTATTCTTTTGTTAAAGATACTGGTTTGCAATATGAATCAAATTCAAAGATATATATAGGCGACATTTACTCTAAACTTGAAACCTGGTACAAAAATAATGGAATATTGACCGAGAATGAAACAGGTACAAAAAAATGGAGCGACTCAGAAATTAGTACAGATAAATATATAAAAGCACCTAAACATTTAACAGGCAGAATTTCAGAAATTTTTCCTGATGCTAAAAAAAATAAAGACAAAAATGGATGTTATTTTGAAGGAATAAATTTTATCGATTTTGAATAGAATCAATTGATGATGCTAAAAATATTTTGATGATGCTAGGTGAAGCTACGTGATGCTAAACGTGACGCTAGAACCCTTATCAAGTAAGGATTATGAGGCTAGAGCTATGTTTTTTAAAAGTTGTTGAAAAATTTATTTAATCTAATAAGTACAACTGTAATAAGCATATAAAAAAATCTTTATAGATTTGATTAAAAACACCTTTTAGCGTCACTTCCTTTATACAGCAAGGTTTTTAGCGTCACCATAGCCTCATTTTAGAGTCACTGTAGCTTCATTCTAGAGTCATAAATTAAAAGCCAGAATATATATTCAGGCTAAATTAAAAGCGTTTGAAAATAATAACTAATAAAAAATTTAACTAACATATATAACTTAACAGGATCAGACTATGAGATTTTTAGGTATTCAAACAAACAACAATCGAAATAAACAACGAGAATCTACAGCAGAAAGGAAGAGAAGAATACAAAGAGACAGAAATTTGAGAGCTAATACAAGAACAGCAAGACAAATATCATCAGAGACTAGAGCATGGATTACTTTACTTCGTTAGCATCCTTTCAACTAAGCTTCATTAATTCTGCATACAGTACAGTTGTAATAACATACACTCTGGACAGTAGATCATGATCTCTACACTCGGATCTGCTGTAGAACGTGTGTGAATTTCTGAATATGAATAGTACGTATTACACTTCAACCTGTCTTATGAAGCTTCTGACTGTCATTCAGGAGACATACACACATAATCTCTAATAGTTACTGTGAATCTTTATCGAGCCGGTACACATTTACCAGAATTACAGGACTAATCTCATAAATGCATGATCTTCTATTGCTTTGTACACATTTCTGTGATGTGTGTCTGTACGATCTTTAATTTCTACATATATTCCTCAGTTTTCTATATAGAACATCTGGACTATCCTATATCTCGATCAGAATTCTAGACACTCCAATCAGATTTCCTGTACTTCTGTCATTTTCTCCATAACTTTAACTTTATAGCTTATGAACTGTGTAATCTTCTATATTGCATACACTACCGAACTCTAGATCATGCTCATCATGCAGGATTTACAGTTGTACTAAGCGTTGAGCAGCCCTACAACAGCAGTAAATTCTATAGGTATGTATCTTATTACACTTTCAACCTGCCTTTATGAGCCTTCTACCTGCCATAAAGAGCATTTACCCATGTCATCTCTGATAGTTCCTGTATGCATTGCTTAATTCTGCATAGATCAGAAATTAAACGCACCTTACACAAAGTAAATGATATCAATCATTAATATTTGTGATTGATATCACAAGGTTGAATAGTAACTGTAACTTCTAATTTGGGAATATTACTAAAAGAGGTACTACAGAGGTTAAGTTAATGAATGCTTTCCAAATAGTTCAGCTTTATAAGGCAGGTAAGACTGCATACAAAGCAGGTAAAGAAGGTAAGAAAATTTATGAAAAACTGCTTCACGGAGGTAAAGATCGTGTAGGTGAAGTTCTAATTAGAGATAGCCGATATCATCTTTGGGAAGTGAAAGTACGCCAAACAGGTAAGCGAGGAAGATATCTCAAAATAACTTCCGAATTACATGGAGACAAAATTCTCGCATCAGCAGATAACTACAAGATCGGAAAATATCTTTCTATTACATCAGAAGAATGGGAAGTATTTGCTATATGTACAGAGCATGATAATGATGATGAGAAAATTAATAAATGCGCTCAGGATATTCTCAACAGACTTGTGAAATAGAACAATAAACCTGCTTTATCTCTGCTTATACTTAACTACCGAGAATGGCTTTTTAAACACTAGATACTTAATAGAACTTCAAAGCTATTCTGGATGTTATATGATTGACTAACATCTTGCTTAACTTATAAATGGTATATATATGATGGAAGTTTTTGCTACTAAACAGTTAACAGATTTTGAATTAGAAGTAGCTCAATATTTAGCAGGATTACCTTTTCCTGGATATTCTTTAATAGATTTTACATATACTAATCCTTATAATCTAGATCTTTATGAAATTGATTGTGTTGTAGTTTATGAGCCAGGAATAATCTGTTGTCTTGAAGTTAAGGGTTATAAAGGTATATGGACGGGCGATCTTAATTCAAAATGGAAATCAGACAATAAACTTATTAAATGTAGTAATGGAATCAATCCTTATCAACAGGTTCTAAGCTATACTTTTAACGTTTTAAAAAACCGCTTAAAAACCCCATTTATTCATTCATATATAATTGTTCCTGATGAAGCAACAGTCAAGATTAAAGAAATTCGAGTTGATGAAAACAAGGATAAAGCTTATATTTTTCATTTATCTAAACTTAAAGAATCCTTTGATGAACTAAAGGATAGACAACCTAAAAACATTAATTTAGAAGGTATACTTCATGAACTTCTTAATAAGAAATTAGAGAGAGTTAAACACGAATGTTTCGTAATCGAGCCAGTAATCGAGCCAGTAATCGAGCCAGTAATCGAGCCAGTATGCCCTATTCGGTTTGAGCCTGTATCTTTATCGCCTAATCATTTTATTAAAGAATTGTTTGATGAGAGGCAAAAGCTTTTAGCGGGAGACATTGGTAAAGGACATCGTGTACTATCAGGAGTAGCTGGATCAGGAAAAACCCTTATTTTACTTACTCGTGCAAAAAAACTTGCAAAACTTCATCCTGAATATAGAATATTAATTCTTTGCTTTAATATCTGTTTAGCTTCTTATATAAAGGCTAATTTGCATCCTACAAATCCAAATCTTGAAGTTTACTACTTCCATGAATGGGTGAAATCTGTTTCTAATTTGGACTACTCCTCAATTCGGGGAAAATTGGGATACAATTTAAATCAAGAATTAGATCGCAATCCTACAAAAGAAGAGATTGAGGAAAGAATAGATAAATTTTTAGGAGAAGAACTATTAATAAAAATTCAAGGAAGTGAATCAAGCTTTAAATGGGATGCTATTTTAGTCGATGAAGGGCATACTTTTCATCCCAGTTGGATCAAATGCTGTGTAGCAGCTTTAAAAGATCCTGAAAACAGCGATCTAATGATTGTTGTAGATGTGAATCAAAAAATTTACAAAACTCCTGATTTTTCTTGGTTATCAGTAGGTGTTAAAGCTCGTGGTAGAACGATTACAAAAGACTTTTATTTAGATAAGAATTATCGAAATACGCAGCAAATACTCTCTGCTGCATGGACTATTGTGCAGCCTTTACTTGCGTTAGAAAAAACTACTAAAAATGATTTTCTTTCAATCATTCAACCTGTAGCTAATCGTCAAGGCTTACATCCTGTTCTTCATATTGCAGATTCACCCAGTACAGAAGTAGACTTTCTTATTAAGAAAATTCAAGAACTTCATAAATTTAAATATGATTTAAGAGATATTGCCATTCTATATCGGTGGAGAAGAAAACAAGAATGTCCCATTTTTAAAGAAATGATTCGGCAGCTCGGTAAACTTGGTTTAGATACTTATTGGGTAACGGAAAATAATCAATCAAAGAAACAATATAACAATATAATTCCTGGCGTAAGGATTATTACTACTCTTTCTTCTTTAGGTTTAGAGTTTAAAGTAGTTCTAATTCTATGGTTACAACAATTTGATGATTGTCTTTCTAATGAAACTGAGCCAGCCATTCTCGCTCGAAGACAGCTTTATGTAGCAATGACTAGAGCGCAGGATGAATTGTATTTATTCGGCTCTGGCAATTCAGCTTTAATAGAAGAACTCAAACAGAGTAGCGCTTTTGAAGTTTCAAATTAGGAATCTTTTTTATTTTTAAGTCTTTTCTTTCTAAGTGTTACTAGAGAGAATTCATGGGTTGTTGTTATCATACAGGACAAATAAATAAACCATCTGTCGAAAAAATATTAAGATATTGGAGTTCCTATGAGTGAATGTCGTGTATGTTTGAATTTACCTCAAGCTGGTGTTAAGCTTTGTCCAGTTTGTAATTGGGATTTAAGCATTTACCCGCTTTCTCCTGATGGTCTTAAACAAGAACAAGAAAGTAGGATTTCTTGGTCAAAAGAAGTTTGGGAAGAACTTATACTTCTTAGAGAAAAACAATGGCTGTATGAGTTGTTATTAGAAGAATTTCAAGATTTAGCAAGAGATTTGGCGGTGGAGTTAGCCAAAGAGCGGGTAGAGGAATTAGAAACTGAATTGTCTCAAAAGTTGGATTTATTAAATAATAAATATTCTCAAAAATTAGATAAAGTAAGTAAGGAGAACGAAGCTTTGCAAAATGAAGTTAATGAAAGTAAAGAATCTAGAAGAAAAAAGAATATATCTATTGATAGTTCCTGTAAGGATTATGCTGATTCAATTGGAAAAAACTATTATATAAATTTGCCTAAAACGATCGGAGAGGGTATTGAAAGTTGCACTAAAAAGAAAAGTCAAGGTACAGATGGTCAAGCTTATTGGTTTAGAAGGGCTATAATTCATTATGTTGTAGTAGAACTAGGATGGTTTGAGCGAGGCAGCTAATTAAAGTGCCGCTATTTTTTCTTTACTATGTCAGCTATTCTTAGTGGATAAATACTCTACATTCAATGCTTGATAGTGTATTTTTCTTGCCTTTGCTATTACTCTTATAGTGAGTCTTTTTCTTATAACTGTATATAGTTGAGATGAGTAAAAAAATACTATAGTTTCAAGTAATACTATAAATATTATTATTTATTAATGTATTGCTTATAATTACTTAAGTTATCTATGAAATGCGACTATTCATAAATCATTTATATATTTATGTATAACAGTATGTTCTACTTTTGTATGCTAATTGTAGATATTGTGTTTGTATTTAATTTCAATAGTATTGTGTTGAAAGCTTGAATTAGCGTTGTTTACATCAGTTGTATGTGTCTTTCCATAGCAGAAATTGTAAAATTACATCTGCTATATGTTTGTAGTTATAGAGCTATTGGATTTGTATATGATTAGCACTCAAGAAGTGATGATCATGAGTATAAATATAGGTATTGACTAGGATAGTTAGCTATAGTATATGATCCACCCTTAAGCCATAGTTCTGTTAGCGCTATCTGTATTCCCTCTAGAATCGTCTGTAAGCACGATAAGCAGGATTCTCTTTACAGACGGCTTACTTGACTAGGTGCATACATCTAGCAGCTACTACGCAGGCACATGAACGAGCATGATCCTAACGAGGAGTGGAAACAACAAGAAACTGTAATTGCTGTAGAAGGCGATACTACGGGAGAATGGAAGTATGTTACTTACCCAAATTGGGATGAAGCAATGGCTGCTGTAGAGGATGCAAAAGATAAAGGTAAAGCAGCAGTTATCTATTCAGGTGCCACATTGCCCGTTCCACCAAAGTTTTGACTATGAAATGACTATGTATTAGGTTGACTATTTTTGACTATTCATAACTTACAAGGGATTCAGCCATTATTACAGGGGACTCATAAGCCCAAGGTCGCAGGTTCAAATCCCGCCAGAGCCATTTTAAAAGTTATGAAAAGCTAGGACTGAAGAATGAGTAGGCTTGCGATTGTACTCATTCCTCGGTGCTAATCAGTCAGAGTAGTGCCGGATGAGTTCGGCAACAGACCAAGCTTGAGCGATCGCCCCTTGAGCTGCATGAGGCGGATCGCCATCAAAAATTTCCGAGACCGAACCTAGGCAGGCTGAGGACTGCAAGTGTTCAATCATCGGCTGCCAATCAAAAGGGACGGGTTCTGAAGCGTAGAAGCGCCTCCTAGCTCGAATAAAGGGGCCAATCAGCCAGCTCCAAACTGTGCCTTGGTGGTAGGCGCGATCGCGATATTGAGAATTCCCAGCATACGTCCCCACATAGCGGGGATCGGCGGGGTCGAGACTGCGGAGACCGTAGGGTGTCACTAAGCGATCGCCTGCTACCTTGAGGACAGACCGCCCTTGCTCGGTAGGAAACCCGCAATGATAGAGCGAGAGCGCCAAAACTGCATTCGGACGAATTGTGGGGTCTCGCACATCATCCGGTGCGATCGTATCGTAGAAATATCCCAGCGTCGGATTCCAGAACTTTTGCAGCGATCTCTTCACCTGTTGCGCCTGCTGAATATAGCGTTCTCGCTGGTTAATCCGCCTCTGTGAATTCGCGCCTCCTTCCCTTAATAACAATTCTGCCCATCGGCTAGCCCAGCACAAAGCAGAGTACCAGAGAGCATTAATTTCTATAGGTTTACCCCGACGAGGCGTTACCGGCTGACCATCAACCACCGCATCCATCCAGGTAAGCGCCACTCCTGGCGCATCCCAGGTAACTAGCCCATCCGTGGCATCAATCCGGACATTGTACAGGGTGCCAGCCATAAAGCTTTTGTAAATCTGCCGCACCACAGGATATTGCTGAGCCAGAAAATCCCAATCCTGCGTTGCTTCTAGGTAAAGACCCAAAGTTTCAATCCACCACAGCGCAGCATCAATACTGTTGTAAAATGGCTCAGCTCCAGTATCTGGAAACGCATTCGGAATCAAACCATTCCGACAATAGCGCCCAAAAGTTTCCAGCAGTCCCTTCGCTAACTCATAGCGCCCAGTCGCTAAAGCTAGTCCTGGTAGAGCAATTAGCGTATCGCGTCCCCAGTCATTAAACCAGGGGTAGCCAGCAATCACAGTCGGGCCAGCAATGGAAGCGCGGTAGACAATAAATTGATCGCCTGCTCGCAACAGCTGCTGCCAAATATCATTGACAATGTCATTGTCAATGTCATTGTCAATGGTTGAGGGTTCGTTGCCATGAACCCTCAACAAGGGACGGCGAAGCGCTTTCAGTCGTTGTTGCTCAACCTGCACTGCTTGCTCAAAGTCTAGGGAACTGAGCTGTGATTGTTTGGAGTTGCATAATCCCACTTTCGCTTCTAGGGTGAGGGAGTCTCCCGGTTGTAGGGGCACTGTCAGATATCCTGGGCTGTAAAGGTCTTCCTTGTCGCCCAATCCCCGCCGCTTCTCTTCTGGATAGTAATAATGCCAATACCAAACGGTGTCTGGTTGATAGCGACCCTTACTCCAACGCAACTGCCAGGGAGTCCCAGTCCAGTCAGGACGCATCCCTTGCAAGCAAATTTGCTTTTGACCGACTAATTGCGAGAAGGACAATCCGGAAGCGCCGGATTGCTGGTGGTGAAAGTCGCGATCGCCAATTACCGGGCGTAACCTCAGCGTAGCGAACTCAGTGCCTTCATAGCGGTACTGAATCAAAATCCGGTGACAAAACTGGGGAGTGCCTAATTGCTCAGTCTCCTTCCCGCTACCTATGCTCTGTGAGCTACTTTCTACTAAGCCATAGGGCATCACCAGCTGCCTGCTTAGCTGCCAGTTATCTTCACCCCAAACCCAACGGGGAAAGGGGTCAATGTCAAAAGAACGCAATAACTCGTAGCCCAAAGGGTCAATTTTTCCATCTATCCAGAAATTCGTCCCCAGTGCAAATACCCGTCCTCCTACATCCAGACTGGCATCCAGGTGAGACAGTAATAAAGTGCGCTGACTCGGCGGATCGAGGGCGGCAATTAACCAACCGTGATAAGTCCGAGTCCGAGCATCACAAACCGTTCCACTGGCAAAACTTCCTAACCCGTTGGTGAGCAGCCACTCGCGCGTATCCAAATTCTTCATTCCTACTCAAACTCGTTATGAGTATGATATAGTTGTTACAGTTCGTAAATGTGCCGTCGTTGCGTCTAGGGTAGACCTCAACTAGATTACCCTTGACTCAGCACGAGTCAATGCAAAATCTATTCCATTTAAGGAGAATCTATTCATGACCCACCACACAGAAGGCTGTCTTCGGGTTGGACAAACCGCCCCGGACTTTACCGCAACCGCTGTGGTCGATCAGGAATTCAAGACCATTAAACTGTCTGACTATCGTGGCAAATATGTAGTCTTGTTCTTCTATCCTCTTGACTTTACATTCGTTTGTCCTACAGAGATTACAGCTTTTAGTGACGCTTATCCAAAATTTCAGGATCTCAACACTGAAATCCTTGGCGTCTCTGTAGACAGTGAATTTTCCCACTTGGCATGGATTCAGACAGACCGCAAGTCCGGCGGCGTTGGCGACCTAAACTATCCCCTCGTTTCCGATATCAAGAAAGAGATTAGTGCTGCTTTCAATGTCCTCGATCCAGAGGCAGGCATTGCACTCCGGGGGCTGTTCATCATTGATAAAGAAGGCGTGATTCAGCACGCTACGATTAACAACCTGGCTTTTGGTCGCAACGTCGATGAGACTCTGCGGACGCTGCAAGCAATCCAGTACGTACAAACTAACCCCGACGAAGTTTGCCCCGCTGGTTGGCAACCCGGTGACAAGACGATGGTTCCCGACCCCGTCAAGTCAAAGGTCTTCTTTTCTGCCGTCTAACTTCCTAGTGTCGAGTTAGTTTCAGAACTGATTCAGTTTTGAATTAATCAAAAACCCCAACACAAGATGTATTGGGGTTTGTTTTTTTAGGCTTGCGATCGCGTTAACTCCTGTAACGCTGCTTGCACGATATCTAGATGCTGGTGATTGTATGCGATCGCTTTTTCATAATTTCCCAAGGCACAGCAAGCATTGACTAGCTTGACTAAAAGCTGCTCCTCTCCTCGGTGGTCTTGGATTTGCCGTACAATAGCTAAACTTTGCTCGTAGCAATCGATTACTTGGTTATATTCGCCTAAAGAATAGTAAGCACTTCCGAGACTTCTTAGAATTAAATCTTCGCTCTGACGGTTTTGAGTTGCTCGTGCAACTACCAAACTCTGTTGGTAGTATTCTACTGATTTAGCGTACTTTCCCAAAGAAGAATAAATACTTGCCAGACCTGTCAAAGCCGTCATTTCTCCACGACGGTAATAGAATGCTCTTGCAAGAGTCAAGCTCTGTTGTTTATACTCAATTGCTTTGGTGTATTCTCCCTGAAAATCGTAAACAAGTCCTAGACGTTCCAAGGCTGCAATCTCCCCTTGGATGTCTTGCCTTTCTCGTGCTATTACCAAACCTTGTTGTTGATATTCAATTGCCTGATTGTAGTCTTTCAAGGCACAGTAAGTAAAACTCAACCTTGCTAAAGCAAACTCTTCTCCTTGTCTGTCTTGAATCTCTCGTGCAATTACTAGGGCGTGTCATCAATTAGATAAGCTAGAGCAACAGAGAGAAGAAAAGGCTGAGCAATGACACGACGGTATGCCCTGCGCGATGACCAATGGGAGCGGCTCAAAGACTTGTT
>NZ_JACJPB010000027.1:0-114020 GCF_014695825.1 Coleofasciculus sp. FACHB-542
CTCTTGCTAAATGTTTCAGAATTTGTAATTCTACATCCATTGCCCTACTTACCTTCCAGAGTTTTTTCTTTTAATCCTTTTATTCAGAATACTCGGAAAGTGACAGAAGAGGGGTAGAACTAGAGCTGACAGCAGGAGACGAAGAAGGATGGTGGGAGCTGGATGAATTAATTAATCATTCTCTAGAACTCATCGGAGCTGATTCCAGCTCTTTTGATGCAGATGATTTTTATCCAGTAACTCCTACAGACCTTTTTACACAAATCTACGCAACTGAATTTTATGTTTCTTCGTTAGGTGTCACTCTCGACCAAAAGACACAGGAAGCATTTGACTGTCTGAACCAGCTTTTTGAGCATTGTGGTTTGATTTTCCCGTTTGAGAAGGTTTGTGTAGTATGCGATCGCCCGACTAAAATCTTGCTCGACAGCCAAGATCGCCTACATGCTGAACGTGAACCCGCGATTCAGTTTGCCGATGGATGGCATACAGGATATTATTATCACGGTGTGAAATTACCTGAAAAATATGGCAAATTGCATCCCCATCAATGGCAGGCGCAATGGATTTTAGAAGAAGACAACGCCGACCTGAGGCGAGTGCTAATTCAGGGGATTGGCTATGCACGAATTTGTCAAGAATTACAAGCAACTGAATTAGATTCTTGGCAAGAATACACTTTGCTAAAACTTGATGCTGATATTGATGGTTTCCAGCCTGATGATTTTGATGATGATGCTCAAAAAGAGCCAATTCACTTGCTGAAAATGACCTGTCCTAGCACAAGCTTTATTCATGCTATGCGAGTTCCGCCGGATATTATATCGGCTCGTGCAGCGATTCGCTGGATCAATTGGGACATCGATCCAGAAGAATTTTCTGTGCAAACCTGAATAGTAAGTTTTAGAGTAATTAACCACAGATAAACACTGATAAATTATCTTGCGTTTCTTTGGGGTTTAATTTTGAAAAGGTTGATTTTTAGCGCTACTTACTTAAATAAAATACAGACCTAACCCCTAGCCCTTTACCTACTAGGGAAACTACCGTGTATACATAAGTCTTCTTGAACTTGCAAGTCCCGTTTTGATCCCCCCAACCCCCCTTAAAAAGGGGGGCAATCAAGTCAAAGTCCCCCTTTTTAAGGGGGATTTAGGGGGATCAATTAACGTTTTGCTAATTAATGAAAGATGTGTATACACCGTAGACTAGGGAAGAGGGAAAGACCCTCTCCTCGTAGGAGAGCGGTTTGGGGAGAGGTTAAGTTTGTGTATCGCATCCAACTTCTGACACTATAGGCAATAATTTTATCTATACATAACAAAACGTCAACATGAACTTACCCGAATCAAGCAGATTGCAATTTACCCCAAATTTGAATATCTGCCGCGTACTCAATGGAATGTGGCAAGTGTCAGGCGCACATGGAAGAATTGACTCAAAAGCCGCGATCCAAAATATGTTTGATTACATGGATGCAGGCTTCACGACTTGGGATTTAGCCGACCATTATGGCCCCGCTGAGGACTTTATTGGAGAGTTCCGGCGACAATTAGTAGCAAGTCGTGGTGAAGAGGCGCTGTCTAACTTGCAAGCTTTCACAAAATGGGTACCAAGACCTACTAAAATGACGCGCAAGTTGGTAGAAGATAACATTAATATCTCCCTAAGAAGAATGGGAGTTGATTCCTTAGACTTAATGCAGTTTCATTGGTGGGATTACCGCGATAAAAACTACTTGGATGCGCTCAAGTATATGGCGGAACTCCAAGAGGAGGGAAAAATCAAGCATCTAGCTTTGACAAATTTTGATACAGAACGTCTGAAAATTATTACCGAAGCAGGTATCAAAATTGTGTCCAATCAGGTGCAGTTTTCTCTGATTGACAGGCGTCCTTTAGCGAACATGGTGCAATTTTGTCAAGAGAATAACATCCAGCTTTTTGCTTACGGGACACTCTGCGGCGGCTTGCTGTCAGAAAAGTACCTGGGACAACCAGAACCGCGAGGAGGAGAACTGAAGACGGCTAGCTTGCGAAAATACAAGAATATGGTGGATGCGTGGGGTGGTTGGAGTTTATTTCAAGAGTTACTTTCTGTCCTCCAAGAGATTGCCCAGAAGCACGGGGTAAATATCTCGAATGTGGCGGTGCGTTATATTCTAGAGCAGCCAGCAGTCGCCGGTGCAATCGTCGGCGCACGGTTAGGGGTGTCGGAACATATTGAAGACAATGCCAGGGTGTTTGATTTGATACTGGATGCAGAGGATGATCGGCAAATGAATGCGATCGCTCAACAATCGCGCGATCTATACCAGGTTATCGGTGACTGCGGCGACGAGTACCGACGATAAGCCGCAACTTTGCTACGGTTAACCACCCTGTAAGGGTAGCTGATTTTTTTCTTAAGATCGGATAACAAGGACGATTCAGCCCAAATACGTTTACAAACAAATCACCTATGAGTGCAAACGCCATTATTACTGATAACCCGTTACTCATCGGCAAAGGGCTGCCCCCGTTTGATGCCATCAAGCCGGAACACGTCGTTCCGGGGATGACGCAGCTACTGGCTGAACTAGAACAGGAACTTGCCACCCTAGAAACCCAGGTAGAGCCGACTTGGAGCGGTTTAGTCGATCCCCTCCAACAACTGGTAGAACGCTTAACCTGGAGTTGGGGGATTGTCGGTCATTTGATGGCTGTGAAAAATAGCCCCGAAATCCGCGAAGCGCACGAAACCGTGCAGCCAAAAGTGGTGCAGTTTTCCAACAAGCTGAACCAAAGTAAGCCGCTGTATGAAGCATTTAAGGCACTGCAAAGTAGCAACGCTTGGGATAGCCTGGAATCAGCCCAAAAGCGGATTGTAGAATCAGCGATCAAGGATGCCGAACTTTCCGGTGTTGGGTTGGAAGGAGAAAAGCGCGATCGCTTCAACGCCATTCAACTCGAATTAGCAGAACTTTCTACCAAGTTCTCTAACCACGTCCTCGACGCCACTAAAGCATTTAGCCTGACCCTCACCAACAAAGAGGAAGTTGACGGCTTACCGCCCAGTTTAGTGAGTCTAGCCGCTCAAACTGCCCGTGCTGCTGGCGAAGAAAATGCCACCCCTGAAAATGGCCCTTGGCGCATCACCCTGGATTTTCCCAGCTTTGGCCCTTTCTTGCAGCACAGCACCCGTCGGGACTTGCGCGAAAAGCTTTATAAAGCCTATGTCAGCCGTGCATCGAGTGGCGAGTTGGATAACACCCCACTCATCGAACGCATATTGCAACTGCGCCAAGAAAAGGCAAAGCTACTCGGTTTTGACAGTTTTGCCGAGTTAAGCTTAGCCCGAAAAATGGCTCCTAGCGTTGAAGCAGTTGAGGCGCTGCTAGATGAACTGCGCGGCGCTAGTTATGATGCTGCTAAGAAGGAATTAGAAGAATTAAAAGCGTATGCTGCTAGTAAAGGAGCCGCAGAAAGCAGCGACTTGAAGCACTGGGATATCAGCTTTTGGTCGGAACGCCAGCGGGAAGAAAAGTTCGCCTTCAGTGCAGAAGAGTTACGCCCTTACTTCCCCTTACCGCAAGTGCTAGATGGGCTATTCAGCCTCGTCAAGCGGTTATTTGGAATTACCGTCACGGCGGCTGATGGTCAAGCCCCAGTGTGGAATGAGGATGTGCGTTACTTCCAGATTGCCGATGAAACAGGGAATGCGATCGCATACTTCTATTTAGATCCTTTCAGCCGTCCAGCCGAAAAGCGCGGCGGTGCCTGGATGGACGAGTGCCTAGTCCGTGCCAAAATTATCGAAGCTGGCACGCCCACCACACGCTTACCCGTCGCCTATTTGGTCTGCAACCAGACTCCCCCAGTCGATGGCAAACCCAGCCTGATGACCTTTGGCGAGGTAGAAACCTTATTCCACGAATTTGGTCACGGCTTGCAACATATGCTGACCAAGGTGGATTATCCTGGGGCGGCAGGCATCAACAATGTGGAATGGGATGCTGTAGAATTACCCAGCCAGTTCATGGAAAACTGGTGCTATGACCGACCCACTTTGATGGGAATGGCGAAGCACTACGAAACCGGGGAAACCTTACCAGAGCATTATTACCAAAAGCTGTTGGCAGCACGCAACTACATGAGCGGTACTGGCACGCTGCGGCAATTGCACTTTAGCTTAGTTGACATCGAACTGCACCATCGCTATCAACCGGGTGGCAATGAAACTGTGGCTAATGTGCGGAACCGCATTGCCAAAACCACAACAATTTTGTCCCCTCTGCCAGAAGACTCCTTTTTATGCGGGTTCGGACATATCTTTGCTGGCGGCTATGCGGCGGGTTATTACAGCTACAAGTGGGCTGAAGTTCTCAGTGCTGATGCCTTTGCAGCTTTTGAAGACGCTGGTTTAGAAGATGAGACGGCTGTAGCTTCTACAGGTAAGCGCTTCCGCGACACCGTGTTGGCGCTGGGTGGTAGCTTGCACCCGATGGAAGTGTTCAAGTCCTTCCGGGGACGCGAACCGAGTACGGAGCCTTTACTGCGCCATAGCGGCTTAGCCGTGGCGTCGCGTTAAGGAATCATTTCGCCGGGAAATCTCGCCGGGAGTAGAGAGAAATCCCATCCTGTAGAGACGTAGAATTTTGCGTCTCTACAATTCCTAAGATTTTGCACAATCTGTGTGCGTTCACATTTGTGCGTTAGCACTTGTGCGTTAACACTTAGTCATCCGACTTGATAATTTTGCTGAGTTTTATAAAATTAATACTTGCATATAAGCAAGGATTCGCAAATGCCGTCTAATGTTGTTGTTGGGAATGCTCATAGTGAAGGTGCAAATCGTTCTGGTTGGTTTCTCGGTCATTTTATAAACCCAATCGACGACATTCGTTCGACTTCCAGCCTAGAAGTGAAATGGGGTATTCACCCAGCAGGAGATGGTAGATCCGAATGGGCAATGAATGAGGAAGCAACGACACTTTCTATCCTGATTAAAGGACGATTTCACGTTAAATTTCCAGAGCAAGAAGTCTTATTGTCTCGTGAAGGCGACTACGTTCTCTGGTCTCCAGGCGTGCCCCATTCTTGGTCTGCTGAGTCAGATTGTACCATTCTGACTGTCCGCTGGCCCTCGAAGTTGGGAGATAGTGTAGCAGTTAGTTAATTGCTTTCAATATCGCGTTAATCATCAAAAAAATTCATGTTTGCACAGAAAATTATTCTGGATTAATTCCCCAATTCACCCAAGCGATCGCTTCCCGTGCCGATATCATCTCAGGTGGTACGCGCAACACATGAATAAATCCGGTGCTTGGGCAAGTCATCTTCAACAAAGATATTGGCTCAACATCAATATCAGTATCAATTTTAAATAAAGTGTATTCTTGATAAGAATCTAACTCAATTGCTCCTAATTCCTGGGCAATTCTATCGTAGCCAATTCCCTGAATTAGCACTCGCCGTAGTTCGGCGTTATCTTCTTCTATTATCCATTTAGCTTCCCACTGTGTTGGGTGTAGCTTGCCGTATTTTTCAGGTAATCTTACCCCATGATAAACGTAGAGGCTGTATCCGTCTGCAAACTGGATCGCGGGTGCGCCTTCCGCGTGGAGGCGCTGCTGGTTGTCCAGGGAGAGGATGCGAGGGCGATCGCAGACAATTACCATCTTCTCATAAGGGAAAATACAACCGCAATTCTTGGCTATTGTCTGAAATGCTTCCCATTCTTTTTGCTTATACTCAAAATTTAATACGTTAATGCAAAAGTCATACAAACTGCCCGAACTAACCCATTGAGCGGGTTCAATATATATATCATCATTACCAAAGATAATATTCAGTAGGTTTTCCTGTTGGCTAAGGTTATCCGTTTCCTGGGATATGCGATTTGCAAGTTGATGATTCGTTTCACTTCCTATGAGTAAATCCTGTAGTATTAACCGATCCACCAAATTATTTGGTATTGGTATATCAAGCTGTACCCACATTTCCTCGCATAGCTTCTGTATTTGCTTTTCTTTAAATTCTATTTCCTCCCATAGTTGATTTCGCACTTGCTCCATTGTTTGGAAGAACATTATAAGTTCCTCCGTTAGTAACCCCTCTAATTTCCAACTTATATCATTATGTAGTTCGCTACCCAGTCGGCTCATAACTGTATTACAAAAACTAGACTTTATAGCTGATAATAAATAGTCGGAAAAATCTTGGTTAAATATTCTTCTGGTTTCATACAATTCTCCATATATTCTATTTTTATCTATGACTAATTGTTTGTCGCTACCTACTGCATAAGGACTATCGTAAAAAAGTATCTCTGGTTCAGATAATTCAATCAAAATATAAACTGCTTTTACCGCTTTAGCAGCTTTTTCTCTATCAATTGGCTCAGTTGAATATGCTATATCTCTCCACTTCTCCCGATAAACCGGAATTAAAGCTTCTTGTTCTGGAGTCAGCTTTTCAATCTTTTCCTGTGACATACTGCGGCGGCTTTGCTGAATATATCTGGTGCAAAAAAGACCCCGGCGATTAGAAATCGCGGCTACACAAACAAAGTCCGCCTTCGCGGACTAAGAGTAAATTCCTCTTCAAACCTGCGTAGGCAAGTTTCGTCTGTGTAGACGCGAATTACATTCGCCAAGGCGTTCTCATTACCCAACCTCTAAGGGCACAGGGCGCAATCTTCCGGCTACTTCAACACTGGGAAAATTTGGATCGAAAGTCAGATTTTCTAGTCCATCTTTGAGAAGTACAAAAGTATCCTCAATCTTTGCACCCCGTACACTGGGATTCCAGGCGATAGCCATATTTTCTTCCAACGTGTCATTAGTCGTCGGATTCGCTACAACTTCTCGCGCCAAATATCCAGTCGTTCCACCTTGATGATGTTCTCGGATGGCATTAGGATATCCGTGCTTTTGATAAACATCAGCTAAAGTGTCATAAACTGCATTCAGAGCGATTCCAGGCTTTAAAAAATTCAAAGCTTCCGCTTCAATTTGCCGGACATCACCATGCAATTTAGCACTTTCATCGGACGAACCGAATGATACAAATCGGGTCAGATTCGCATACAAACCATGTCTTCTGGCGCAAAATACCAGCATCGCTTGCCGTCCAATCTTTTCACCTGTGGCGGTAGCATGACGGTACAGCGGCAAACGTCTCTCGCCTGCTACCAGAGTCAGCGCTGGATGTATCCCCCTCGCCCATAATGCCTCGGCACCCGCACCGGCAAGCTGATATTCTGTCCAATCCGGCTTGGCGGCTTTGAGTACCTCTGTCATCGCCTCGCTTGCCTGACGCCCTAACTGGCGATATCGCTCCAGCTCGCTCGACATCAGGGTTCGTTTATGCTGTTGTAGAGACGCGGGTAATCGCTTTTCGACATGAGGAATCGGGCGATCGCTTAAAATTTTCCCCCCATTGGTCGCTTGCTGCACAAAAGATTCACGCGCCGCAGCATCAGCCCAAGGATTCGCATAATGCTGAAAATTTCCGGGAATTTCCTCATCTTTTAACCGCTGCGCTTCGATTTCATCGGTTAATATCCAGGCATCCTCAGCAGTCACCAGCACTTCTGCGATTCCAGTTTCAGCCGTCAGCAGTACGGTGCTGGAACCGCCAGCAGTCGCCCAGGCGAACCAATCGGTGCCGCGCAATCGCAACCCCTGCGCGTCAGCTTCCGTTAAGGCGTTTCGGATTAACTCTAGTTTCTGAGAGACTTCTTCACTAACTTGATTCATAACTCACCTCTTACAGCAGGAAATTCCTCCCCCAGCCCCTCCCGGAAACGGGGAGGAAACTGAAGTTCTTGCCCCTTCCCTGCAAACGAAGGGATTCGGGGGTTAAGTTTTGATTCACAACCGCACAGGATTCTCAAGTGTGATGACGACAGCTTGCAACTCCTTCACCTTCTCCTCCGGAAGCGCATCATTGGCAAACATTCCTGCGGCTAGTTCGGTTCCCGCCAGGTACTTAAGCCGATCCTGAGTCCGATAGGGAGGATACAACTCTGCGTGCAGATGTGCTTCTGGGTGCGGATTTCCATCGGTGGGTGCTTGGAACCACGCCATCAAGTAAGGGAAAGGACGATTCCACAAACCGTCATACTTGAGAGTGACAGTTTTTAAGGCTTTGGCGAGTCCTTGGCGCTGCCCATCTGTCAGATCCACAAATGTAGCGGTGGGCTGAATCGGGGCAATCCAGACTTCGTAAGGGTAACGGGCGAAAGCGGGGACAAATGCGATCGCTTCCTCATCCAGATAAATAATTCGCTGATTATCCAAAATCTCTTTTTGGATCAAATCTTGCAGCAAACCCCGCTGATGTTCCTGATAATACGCTTGTTGCCTCTCTAACATCCGCGCTGGGACGGGTGGAACAAACGGATAAGCGTAGATTTGCCCGTGGGGATGCTGTAAAGTTACCCCCATCTCGACCCCTTTGTTCTCAAAGGGCAGTACATACTGAATCTGGGGCATTTCGCCTAAAGCGCGAGTGCGATCGCCCCAAACTTGCAACAATAACTCTAATTGATCCAGTTCTAAAGAACTGAGGGAAGCTTGCGGATCTTGCGTAAATACGACCACTTCGCACGCGCCGTTTGCTGGGAGAGTCTGCACAATGCTAGCGGGTGGATTGTGCGCCCCCAAAGCCATTGAGGGAAAGCGGTTGTCGAACACCGCCATATCATATTTCCCCTGCGGGAGTTCCGTCGGAAACTGAGGATCTTTGGTAGGTGCTAACGGATTGTATTCTGGGGGCGGCATAAAAGTCCGCCCCTGACGGTGACTTGCATAAGCAATCCATTCGCCCCGCAACGGATGCCAGCGCAGGTGAGGATTCGCCTGCACTGGCTCATTACTAGGGCTAGTGGCTGTAATTTCCTCCGCAATGGGGAATCTGCTGTATAGAATCAGCTTGCGACCATCCGGCTTCAACAGCTCCTGGGAATACATTGTTTTCTTGCCCCAATGCAGCTTTAACTGTTGTGAGCATAACGTCCTCTTCGTCTTCCTCACCCCTGCCTAGAGTTGCATATGCGATCGCTTCGATAGGAAATTTCGGAGTCCGGTCGGCATATAGCAGTCCGTTCGCTTCTTGGTAGGTATCGGTCAACTGGGTGTAACAAAAACCGCTAAATAACTCGACTCGGTTCACCACATCTAGTAGCGCCGTATACCGGATTTGCAGTTCGGAGACATCATGGGAACGCACATATCCCCAAGCTTTTTTATCTTCCCGACCCGCATAAGCAATACCGCCAAACTCAGTCAGCATGATCGGCTGTCCTTGATGAGGATAGCCATCCAGCGTCAGAACCCGCCCACCCGGACGTTGGCGATCGAAAAGGTCTGATAGCTTCACTTCTGGACCGTAGCGTTTTGCCATCCGAGTCGGCTTATTATCGTAGTCGTGGATAGCCAAAATATCGGTCGCCGCACTTTCCCAACCGTCGTTACCGATGACTGGACGAGTTGGATCGAGAGTCTTGGTCAAATGATACAGTGCTTGGACGCAGTGCTGGTGGGCTGCTGTCGCTGTCAAATCGGGAACACCCCAAGATTCGTTGAAGGGCACCCAGACCACAATGCAAGGATGGCTGGCATCGCGTTCAATGACCTCAGTCCACTCCTTGGTAATCCGTTCCACCGCTTTAGGAGAGAAGCGATAGGCGCTGGGCATTTCTTCCCAAACCATCAGTCCTAGCACATCTGCCCAATACAAGAAGCGGGGGTCTTCAATCTTCTGGTGCTTGCGAACCCCGTTGAATCCCATTGCTTTGACTAGTTCAACATCTTGCCGCAACGCTTCATCGGAAGGTGCGGTCATCAGAGTTTCCGGCCAATAGCCTTGGTCTAGAACCAGTCGCAGATAGTAGGGACGACCATTGAGCATAAAGCGATCGCGCTGGATTCCCACCGTCCGCATTGCGGTATAGGACTTGATTTCATCCAGCAACTCGCCATTAGACCACAACTGCACTTCAACATCGATCAGAGTTGGCTTTTCTGGACTCCAAAGCAATTCGTTGCGGTAGTCGTCAATACCAGGGTCAGAAAGGGCAATCCGTCGGTGAATCTCTCCGTGGATTACTTCATAGGTATCGTTGACTAGCAACTGGCAGCCAACGGTTAGTTTTACCTTTACCTCGATGCCATCGCACTGGTCACCTGCAACAAAAGCTTCAAAGCCAATTTCCCAACGCTCAAAGTGCGGCGTCCAGCGGATGCGCTCAATATAGGTAGAAGGAACGATCTCCGCCCAAACGGTCTGCCAAATCCCAGTGGTGCGCGGGTACCAAATACTGTGCGGTTCCAGTTGCCAATCTTGCTTACCACGAGGTTTTGCCAAGTCTTGGGGGTCGTCTTGCGCCCACACTGTTACCCGCTGCGGTCCGTTCTCATTAAATACTGGCGTAATATCGATGCTGAAGGGAGTATGTCCGCCTTCATGGTCAGCCATAAATTGACCGTTGATCCACACGCGGGCGCGATAATCTACCGCCCCGAAGTGAAGCAGCACCCGACCTGCACCCTTAACAATGTTAAATTCTCGCTCATACCAGCAGTTCGGGTGAAACCCTGTGTCGCCAATGCCACTTTTTGAGGATTCTGGCGCGAAGGGAACTTCAATTGTATGCGTCCACCCGGAAACATCTGAGGGTCGAGTTATTTTCCCCTCATCGTCATAAGTAAACTTCCACGGACCGTTGAGACAAATCCAATGCGATCGCTGTAACTGCGGACGCGGATATGCTCTGTCGAACTGGTCAAAATTAGACTGAGTAGCGCCGCCAGACGCGATATAACAATTCTCCAGCCATTTCCCCAAAGAGTGCATATAGTCATCTATCCAAGGTTATATTTCTAGAGTACCCATAAATATCTGAGTACTAACTCTTTTAAGTGTTTTTCTATAAAATTTTTTAAATGTCTACACAGTCTGGATTTCAGCGATTTAAGGTTATTTTTTTCTAGCAAAAATACAGTTTAAGAACCAAGACTGTTTAATGCCATTAATACGATAAGTAATGCCTATCGTTATTACTACATCCATTTGCCAATCTTTTCCGGATCGAGGTACGTTACCTCTGTACCACATATCCGGCTACTGTGTTATCGACGCCTCAAAATTGTAAGTCTTATCGTGACTCAGATACGTAACTTTTTGTTTGAGTTTCGTTGCAGTAATAGCTTGCATAAAATCCTCTAACGACGATTTAAAATTCGTGTAATCGTTGGAGTGAATTGGGATGGCGTAGAAAGAACAATTTATTGAATTGCCTTAACGCCTTGCTTGGCATCGATTATCAGACGAATTGCGAATGCTTTTGTTCCATACAAGTGCAGCAAAACCAAATCGATATCTGAATACTGTCGAGGAATTTCCTTCAGTTGTTGGTTAGCGAAGGTATTGCCAGTAATAAAGAGACGAAATGCCGTCTTCCCAGAAGCAGGTTGAAGCTTTAGCAGACTCGCATAACAGGTGGTAGTACGGCTGTGAGGAGCATCGACCCGTGTCTTCCAGGCATCGACTTAAGCTAAAAATCAACATTCCCCTTGGTAACAGTTAAAGGTTCCAAGTTTTGAGCAGATTAGGTTGCATTAAACTCCCTTCTTTATTAATTGTAGCAGTTGCGGAAAGGGAAGATATGATGGGAATGTTTGTATTCAGTTTTTGCTCGGCAATGCACTCGAAACGAACTTTGTGCATTTGCGAGAGTAGAATCAAATCGATCGACGGCAGATCGTTAAGATTTATGGCGGGATTTTTCCAGTGATGTGAGCGAAGATATTCGCCCAAATGCACTCTCTCTGGCTAATGGAAAAAAATTGGATTGGTCAGAATTGTAAATCCGGCGTTATGTCAGGATAACTGTGATGGTTGCAATTAAGAAAATTGGGAGATGTTATTAAATTGGGTTATTTGCCGTTCGCAGAAAGAGTATATTACTGTTGCTTCATTGATAACGTACCTTTTCTCAAGAGTAGGATACGTTAGCACAACGCTTGTCAGGCATTGTTAGAAGCAAAAGAGTAATAATTTTGCTGCGTTCATCGTTCAGGAACACACGCTCCAATTTCGGAGAAGAATCGCGAAAACTTAACGATTTAACGAGCCGAAGCAGGCTGGACAGGCGAGCTGGTAGATTTCAGCTTTGGTGAATATGCTGACTTTGACAAGGTTTCTGATATAGGATTAACATTAGCTCGCGCTAAGCTTCCTAAACTTTGAAATCCTTCTGACTTATTAAAGGTTTCCAAAACCTGATCTAAACCCGTCATCTCCAATAAAATCCTAACCTGTTCGCTCTTGGAATAAAGTAAAATTTTGCAACCTGCGGAGCGGGTAAGCCTCACCATTGAAACAAGAGCCATTAAGCCAGAACTACTGATAAAAGTGACATTTTTGAGATCGAGGAGAACAAATTTGACTCCTGCGTCGATCAGATTCTCAATTTCTTGATGAAACTGAGCTGCTCTAGAGCTATCAAAAATGTCTGGGGATTTAACGATTTTAAAAAGAATGCTCATCTTAAAAACCTCAATGGGTAAATGGACTAAGGTGAGCAGTGCCCACCTTAGAGTGGGTTAAAGTATCGATTTTTACAGGGAAATTTTGGATTCTTGGAAGTAGCGGGCGATCGCATTTTCCAGCGACGGCAACAGTACCCCTCGTTCGCTGCCCAGAACGCTGTAGATTGGGCGTGGTGCCAATAGCCTCAGCGCTTGCATGGGACAAGCTTCAATTCGGGTAGCATCGAAACCAGCTTTCTTTGCAGCAAACCGTGCCAAATCTGCCCAAGAACTCTCACCAGGGTTCGCAATGTGCCACAAACCGTTCTCGCTATCAATTAAGAGGTCAAGGCTGGCATTGACCAGATCCGGAACGTAGGTCGGTGAAACGACCGAATCTTCTGCCGCAATAAAGGGTTTTCCTGCCGCTAGGGTGCGGAGCGCCATTGTAATAAAGTTGTACTCGTCCCACGGCCCGAAGAAGGCGCTGGTGCGGACGACGAGCGACGAGGGATGAAACTTTAGAACTTGCGACTCAGCTTCTACTTTGCTGCGTCCATACACATTGAGCGGTGCAACAGCATCGCTCTCCACATAAGGAGCAACACCAGTTCCATCAAATACCAGATCCGATGAGAAGGTGAGCAACGCCACTTTCTGCATCGCGCAAGCAGCCGCAAGAGTTGCTGGGCCAACTGCGTTTTCGCGCAGACAAGCATCCGGTTCGCGCTCCGCATCATCTACGCGAACGTATCCAGCCGCATTTACAACCGCCCAAGGCTTGAGTTCAGCCAGTACCCGCTTAACCGAGGCAGGATGGGCAATATCCAGTTCCTGACGGTTAAGGAGGTGATAGGGGATACCCCGGATGTCGCAAATTCGAGCAAAAGCTTTCCCCAGCGTGCCTCTCGCTCCAATAATGGCGAGCGGACGCGGTGAGGAAGAACGGACAGGTGTGGAGGTGCTTAAGTACTGAGGACTGAGGTGCGTTTCTGGGTTTTTGTGCCTCTGCGCCTCTGTGCCGTTGCTCTCCGCAACGGGTGGATAGAGCAGTCGCTGGTTTCTATGCCACCATCCTGGCACATCCAAAAGGGGATGGTGAGGCATCTCGCCGCGTGCCAACTCGCGCAGCATATGGGCGATCGCCGTTGGGCGGGGTTCGGGCGATCGCAAGTCGAACACCCCAGGCTCGTAATGACCGTTATCTTTTGTTACCAAGCTAGTCCAGTCATAAGAACCCAGGAGCGACCAAGCGGTGATAGCCCGCAGATCGATGCCTTCGGAACGCAGACGGGTTGCTGCTTCCCACACCTCTTTAACCCAGCGCAGTTGTTCCTCGCGGGTGCAACCGTGATGGACTTCAGTGACCGCAATTGGCAAGCCGTAGCGTTCCCATGTCTCTTTGATTAGCGTGTAGGGTCCGGCGATTCCTTCAGCACGCACCCGCACTGCCTCGACATCTGCGTACTGCTGCCGCCCATTTCCCCCATGCGTCCACTGGGGATAGCGTTCTAGGCGCTCATCCAGAAAGCGATCGCTCGTTAAGTAGTGGTTAATCCCAATGATGTCCGGCGGGCAGGGATTTTCTAAAAACCACTCCAGTTCAGCTTCAGGAATTCCAACTTTACATAGATATTGCCACATCGGGCGATCGGGATTGAGGCGACCAGACAGCAGATCGAAACTCAGCCAGCGACGCTCATTTTCAAACTCTGCTTGGTACGCCATCTGTGGCGTGCTGAACACCTTGCACAAGTCCTCGGTTTGCACCAGCTTTGCGTCTGGGTTAACTTGGCGAATGGCCTGCATTGACAGGATTGTGCCGCGGAGTTGCGTCAGCAATGCCTGCAAGAAAGTTAAACTATCCCGACCGTGAGGATACCAGTGACCGTATAATCCGCTAAAACGCGCTGTCGTGAGCGGCTCGTTAACAGGGGTGTAATTTTCCACCCACGGATAGCGTTGGGCAACGGCTTCGGCGAACTGGGCAAGCCCAGAGGCAAAGGTGGGATTCACCAGGCTTGTATGACGAGGGCCACTGCCGTGGTGAACTAAACCGACAATGGGACGGATACCGAGTTCGCGCAAACGTCCCAGTCGTTCATCCGCCCAAGACCAATCGGCGCTATCTGGCCCATCAGGGGCAGTTAATTCCCAGAGGATCGGGTAGCGAATGGCACTTACGCCGAGTTCGGCAAACAAATTGAGATCACTTAAGCGCGTTTTGTGGCCGTTTCGTTCCAACTGGTTGAAATAGCGATCGCCTACGCGGTTAACGGTACACTCTACTCCAGCCCACATCTCCAATTTAGAGTTTTGAGTTTTGGGCTTTGAGTTTTGAGTTCGTTCAGAATTGCTAATGATTAGTTCTTTACTTAAGGCTGCTCTTATCATTCCTCACCCCCGAATAACTTGTGCATGAAGTGTCAGTAGCCCATGACTCATGGCTATTGTTTCCGATGTTTTATTCATCGTTCATGGCAGTAAAAATGATTCAAGCAAGCATTAGTCATTAGCAAATCCCTAATGACTAATGACTGTTGACTACTGACTAATGACTAACGGCTTTTCCGTGACCGTTTCCGTTTGTAGTTGCAACTTCTGTCTGCGGGCGTTGCTCAACGATTTCACTGAGAGAAACATTCTGGGTGTAGTTGCTTCTCGCTTCTACAGGTTCTAAAGTGATTGGTTCCTGTTTCGTGCCAATCTGTTTGTGAACCGTGAGCGCCTGAGCCACGCATTGATCCATGTTGTAATACTTGTAGGTCGCCAACCGTCCGACAAAATGTACCCCCGGCGTTGCATCAGCCAATGCCTTGTATTTCTTGTAGAGTTCGGCATTTTCTGGGCGAGGTACTGGGTAGTAAGGATCTCCCTCTGCCTGGGGGTACTCGTAAACGATGCTAGTTTTACTGTGTTCTTGTCCGGTCAGATACTTGAACTCAGTGATGCGCGTGTATAAATGCTCATTGGGGTAGTTTACGACTGGCGCTGATTGATGCACAGGCTTGTTGTGCGTTTCATGCTTGAATTCAAGGGAACGGTAGGGAAGCTTTCCATAGCGGTAATCGAAGTAAGCATCAACAGGCCCGCTGTAAATCATTTCCCGGTACGGAATGACTTTCTGAATTTCCCGATAATCGGTGTTCAGCATAATTTTGATGTTCGGATGAGACAACATCTTCTCGAACATCCGGGTATAGCCGTGCAATGGCATCGCTTGATAGCTATCGGTGAAATATCGATCGTCTCGATTGGTACGGGTAGGCACCCGTGAGGTGACTGACTTATCGAGATCCGAGGGATCGATTCCCCATTGCTTGCGCGTGTAGTTCCGGAAGAATTTTTCGTACAATTCCCGCCCTACTTTGCTGACAACTACATCTTCGCTGGTACGGATCTGTTCTTTTTTCTCAGCAACCGAGGCGAAAAATTCTTCGAGTTGAAAGGAGGTGAGACTCAGTCCGTAAAGTTTATTAACGGTGTCGAGGTTGATGGGCATGGGTACCAGTTGACCGTCTACACTCGCCAAAACGCGGTGTTCGTAAGAGCGCCATTCGGTGAATTTGGAAAGGTACTCAAAGACTTCGCGGGAGTTGGTATGAAAGATGTGAGGGCCGTATTTGTGTACGAGAACGCCCGCATCATCGTAATGATCGTAAGCATTGCCGCCAATGTGCGATCGCTTGTCAACCACTAGAACCTTCTTGCCCGACTGAGTCGCCAGCCGCTCTGCAAGGACACTTCCAGCGAACCCTGCACCCACAATAAGATAATCGAACATTCTAAAAGCCTCGCTTATTTAATAGAAATATGGCGGTGAAACCCTTACGGGAGTAAGGGAAAAATGAAACAGCTACCCTTGGGTAGAAAGTAAAAATTGAAAAACTGAAAAGTCAGAAAATCAACCAAAAACCAGTCCTGATTCGCTTTGAGCGGACTAGCTCAGGATGTTTGTTGAGGTTTGTTAACCGAGGTAACTCCTGCACGCTCGTCCATTTGAGACGCTGAAGTTTTGGCAACGCGATCGCGCAATTCTTGAGATACACTCGTGTCGTTCATTACACCCTCAATCAGTTGCATCATCCGCGCCCAAGTGGAATCCCACGAATTCTGCGCTAAGAAAGCATCCACCTGACTCAGCCATGCCGACCGATCGTAATTTTGCTCGATTGCTGCTTCGGCTGCGGCGACGAAATCTGCGACGGTATCTGCAATCTGCACTAAACCCATCTCTCCGTAAGGACGAACGACATCCCGGATCGAGGTAGATACAACTGGCTTCCCAGCGGCGAGGTATTCTGGAGTTTTGGTAGGGCTAATAAAGCGGGTTGACTCGTTACGAGCAAAAGGCAACAACGCTACATCCCACCCAGCAAGATATGCAGGCAATTCTTGATAAGACTTCCCACCCAGATAGTGAAGATTGGGATGTTGGGGCAGCTCTTTGGGGTCTATTTTGACGACTGGGCCAATGATAACCAGATGCCAGTCAGGTCGCGCTTGGGCCATGCCACTCAGCAGTTCCAGATCCATGCGCTCATCAATTACCCCATAGAATCCCAGACGCGGGTGGGGAATATTTTTTTGATCTGCTGGTTCCTCTGTCAGAGTTTTTGCTTGTGCAAAGTGCGCTCTCTCGATGCTACTGGGGAAGGCGTGGGCATTCGGGTGCTGGTTGCGCTTGGCTTCGTAAAGGCTCTGTCCGCCTGTAAATACCAAATCTGCACGTTTAAAGAGTTCGGCTTCGCGCTCAATCATCACGGGTGGCGCTCCCTTAAATGCAGATAGCTCATCCATACAGTCGTAGACAACGACTAAAGGATCTAAGTGGTCTGCGATCGCGATTGCCATCGGTGTGTAATACCACAGAATATACTCGCGGATCTGCGCTTGTGCTAACAAATCATCGAGCATCCCCTTTTGAGCAGCAATGATTTCTTCCTCACTCATTCCTTCGCTCAAGTAAGGCACCACCACCGAGACACCACTCTCGCGGAGGCTAACATCCAGCCGCCAAGATGGATCGGAACTGAAAATCGGTTCTTCAATGAAGAATACTCTTCGCTGCTTTGCACAGCGGCTCAAGAGATGTTGCGGTCGTTGGTAGACAAAATCCCAACGCAAATGCGACAAACAAATGAGCGCCGGTGTATTTGACAAGGAATCAGAACCATCCGACTGTAATGTTGGAAATGCACTCGCTGAGGGAGACTCAAGTGCATCTTTTATGGAGAACTGTATCTCCCATGCCCCACCATTACTCACACTATTCTTTATCAAATTTTTGGGCTGGGACATAAATAGCCTCAGATATTTCGTAGATTGGATTTAAGCTTTCAGAATCGCCTACCTACACACAAAGAAGAACAAAGTGGAAAGCCTTGAAGTGAAAAGAACACTTAAAATTAATTCCTAGCTATAACTACAAAAAGCAGCTAGAAATGATGTTTTCCTGCCTTGTTTACCCTTTTTGCGACTCTAAAGCAGTTTTATTGACTTCGCACTTCTGCTTAATTTATCGGGTTTTATTACCATCCGCTTCTGCCTGGAGAAGGAATTTGCTGCCACTGCTAAAAAAATAATAGCTATTGTTGAGTTCTAGCTTCTACCAGAGGAATGACGCGACTTCTTCCTAAAGAATAAATTTAATGTTAAATTAGTTTGTGCTAAATAATACAAAACACCTAAGTATAGTGACTTCTAATGGGAGTAAACAAGAGATGCGGGTGGGTTGCAGGACTTAGAAGACAATGCTTCCAAGTAGCAGCATTATTGCATCCCTATTCGATGGCTGTAGTAGCTTCAGTAACGAGCGCACGTAATCTCACGTAATTTGTTTTACGCCGGTTTATCATTTCAGGTGCTTGCATTTTAGGTTATTCAATAAGAGTTATATTCGCCGAAGCTGTGCGCTTAGCGATCGCTCTAAATGGATTGAATAAAGGTGAATTAAATGCTTTTATCCTAAAAAAATACAGCACTAAATTTATATAATTTATGCTTTATGTATCACCTTTAGTAGCAAATACAAAAGGTGTGCAAAAGTTTTTCGTAAGTATTTTAATAGCTAAAGCTACTAAAGAAAATATCTTATTTAGGCTTTAAATAAAAACCTTAATAATATATTAATAATTTTTATTGAGCGTGGAGTATACTTCGAGGAATTGCCTCAAAAGGCCTTCTGCAAAGTTACTGAACAGTAGATAGTAACTTCTCTAGGAGAATTTGGCGAACCTCCCAAAGGGAGTGATGAATCTTGACTCTGTTTTACAAACTGAGCATTGAGCGATCGCTTGCTCAGAGAAACTGTAAAGCAGATGGATGAAAGGGGAAAATAGCCAAGGAAAGTTAATAACGAAGGGAAAATATTTTCCCCTCAATGACACAGTCTCAACTAATCACTAAGCTTATCTGCTGTGCTATCGGGAGAAGCATAGCATAGCATAGCTCCCCATAGAACTGTTTGTATTTTTAAGCACACACTGGCTTAAAGTAAAGTCAATCCTTCAGGGAGAGGTGGGTCTGTTCCTCTGGTAGAAGTAAAGAGAACTGATGGCAGTTATTCTTCCTAAGAGCGATCGCATCTGAGGAGAATAGCAAAACGCTCTGGTAATTCCAGACCCGTATTCTAAACCACGATCGTCCTAGATCGGGACTTCATGAGCGGGAAGTATATCCAGTCTTCGTAATTTAGCTGCCCATGAAGTTAACAAGACTGTTTTTGAATAATAACAAATCGCAGAGTTCTAGAGAATAAGAAAAACCACTACGATGAAACCTTCTAATTTGTCCAAAGTTCTTTTTGCAAGTACCTTTGCCCTCACTGTAGCGGCTCTACCCTTAACTCTGCCTTCTGTTGCCCAAACAGGCGGTGGTGCTGGTGGTTCAGCTTCCGGTACTGGTACGGGTGCAGGTGGCGCAACTTCTGGTACGACGGGTGCAGGCGGTGCAACTGCCGGTACCACAGGCGCAGGCGGTGCAACTTCTGGTACTACTGGCATCGGTGGCGGAACTGCCGGTACTACAGGTGCAGGCGGTGGCGGAACTGTCGGGACAACGGGCGCGGGTGGCGCAACTGCCGGTACCACTGGCATCGGTGGCGGAACTGCCGGTACCACTGGCATCGGTGGCGGAACTGCTGGTACCACTGGCATCGGTGGCGGAACTGCTGGTACCACTGGCATCGGTGGCGGAACTGCTGGTACCACTGGCATCGGTGGCGCAACTGCCGGGACAACGGGCGCGGGTGGCGCAACTTCTGGTACGACGGGTGCAGGCGGTGCAACTGCCGGTACCACAGGCGCAGGCGGTGCAACTTCTGGTACTACTGGCATCGGTGGCGGAACTGCCGGAACCACAGGCGCAGGCGGTGCAACTCCTGGTACCACTGGCATCGGTGGCGGAACTTCTGGTACCACGGGTGCAGGTGCTACTTCCGGGACAACGGGTGCAGGTGGCACTACTTCAGGGACTTCTACTGCTCCTTACGGCACGGTCACAACGCCTGGGGGCGCAACTACAGGAACTACCACTGCTCCTGACGCCACAACTACGACGCCTGGAGGCACTACTTCAGACACAACTACGGTTCCCGGTAGCACAACTCCTAATGGAGCTACTACAGACACCACCTCTTACCAAGGAGTTCAGTCTGAAAGACGGGATCGCAACTCCAGTTGGGGCTGGTTAGGCTTGCTGGGTCTAATCGGTCTAGCTAATCTGTTCCGTAAGCAGAACCATGAAACTGCACGTCAGCGTTAAATCAAGGCGTGCAAGTATTTAAAAACCAAAGCTAACAACAAAGCCCTGGCTGTAAACCAGGGCTTTACTCATATATATGTAATTTTTCAAAATTTAGGAAAGTTTAGGCGATCGCTTTCAAGCTTTACACAGATCCCAGAATTGAATCCAGACCCCATTGATGCTTCAGCAAGTTCTGATAGATAGTGTCTCGAATTATCATTTGCTTATGTAGCTGAACCAAAAATTGTTGAGCTTGCTCGCGAGACATATGCTGCACTTGATCTGCAAAAGAAATTAGGCTAAATTCTTGCTCTAAAGACAATTCAATGGGGCGTTCCATAATATTCTCCTGTGCCCAACTAGGCCAAAAACTAAAGTTAAGTAATTGATATGTGTCTGAAAATGAAGCTAAATGAACTAGTTTATTTAAACTTCTTTTGTTGCCTGACAATTACAAAATATCATTTTCAAGTTTGCAGCTTCCTCTTCCACCCGATGTAACTTTAATTTCCTTAAGAAATAATCCGATAGATTTATTCAATAAGGATTAGCCAAATATGTAACACTTCTTTGCATTCAGGCTGTTTGAGCTGTCGGAGAGTGAAGGGCAGCACGAGCAGACTAAAGTTGGATAATGCCCATCTGCTTGCGTGTCAGATTGAGAGAGTCCTTTGTCACTATCGGATCTATCTGAACTTTTTTACAGGACACAAGAAAAATAAACTCTCTTTCCGCAGTGATGGGTAAAAAATAGGCATCTCAGGGAAGGAAGGCTAGAAGGTTAGGCTATTCTGCCGTATTTGCTTCAAATAAAAATCGCTAATTCCTGAATTAAAGCGAATCTGCACAAATTAAGCCATTTATTAATGCTTTTGACCATTTTTGGATCTATCCCCAAACAAGGAACATACTTCTAAGCAACCCTTCTAAGAGAAAATATCCACTTAAACTAAATAGCAAGCTCCTTCATCTATAGACCTGTCCGAAAGCTCAACTCCAAGCGAACAGCACAAAATATAACTACTTGTCAGCCAGGTTTAGTGACTCGCTAGCAGCGTAGGTTATCAAACCGAGCGCCCCTCACCGTCGCCGGGAGGGATTGGGAGATGCAGGTTTGCCTCTGAAGATAAGAGGAGGGGGTTCTACTGTCCCCCTTAAACGGGTATCCCTAATCTACATAGCGATTGTCCTGATATAGCTAGCTCAAAGCTGAAGCCAACAGATAACAAAAAGGCTTCCTAGACCCTTCTTCTTCCAGGCTCTGATCTAATGAAACAACTCGCTATTTCTCAATTCCGTAAATATGGCTTAATTGGCGTTATCTCATGCGCCACCATGCTAGGGACAAGTTTCTGCCTCTTGAGTCAAGCAAAAGACTATTCCGCTACTCAAGGTCATCCCTCCCTTGCTTCTGGCTTAATATGGCCCACTCAAGGGAATCTCACTCAAGGCTTTAATACTTATCATGAAGGAATTGATATTGCTAATAGCACTGGAACTCCGATTGTTGCTGCCGCATCGGGTACAGTCATCAAAGCTGGTCGTGATGATTCGGGATGGGGATTAGGCAACGTAATAGAAATCCAGCATCCTGATGGAAGCCACACGGTGTATGGTCACAATAGTCGTCTTTTGGTGAGTAAAGGTCAACAAGTTACTCAGGGTCAAGTAATTGCTGAGATGGGTTCGACAGGGAATAGTACAGGCCCTCATCTCCACTTTGAGTATCATCCTGATGGTCGTCTAGCGGTTGACCCGGCTGCCGGATTGCCCTCTTTAGTCGCAGGCAGGATTCCACCGCCGCAAAGAGCAACCGCTGCGCCTAAACCGATTGATCTGCCTCCAGTGGTTTCTCAGACTGTACGCAACAACGCGGACACGAGAGGCAACACCAAACTTTACCCGAATCTAAATGTTTATTCTGGGGGTCGTCAGCAAGGGAACTCTCTTCGAGTACCGCGCGCGATCGCACCCAAACCACTGCAACCGATTGCAGTGACTCCGGCACCAGCGACTTATGCTGTTGCTGCGACTTTCAATCAATGCGGCAACCCCTTGATTGAAGGTGAGACGGCAAGCTCTCTGGTGAAAGTTTGTCGGGAAAATGGTCAATTGTTTTATATGGGGCAATTAAAGCAACAACCGAGCGCTTCGATGCAGCTTGCTGCTTGGCGTGTTGGGCAGGATCGGTATCAAGCGGATAACGGCAGTTATTCTTATTTTATTAGTCCACGCGGAGTAGAAGTTTGGCGAAATGGTCGTCAGCTCCGTTCTGAGCCTTTTAACGGTTCTTTGAAGATTTCACGGTTCTAAAAGGTTTGGTTTGACGACTGATGGTTACGAATCTTCAAAGAACGTGCTAAGAGAAAGTGCTACCCGATTTCTTCTCTAGATAGACTATCAGGTTCTCTATAGGCGATCGCTCTTTCTACCCTGATTTTCCAAGGGAGGTGACAAAGCGATCGCCTTTTCTTTACTTCTTCTTAATAAAACTTATTTTTCTTCACTTTTTTCTGAATAAAAAATTAAGATTTTAAGATTGCGATAATGTCTACCTTATTGTTTGACTATTGTGAGGAGTTAAAGCCTTACAGTATTGATTAACCAGATAGACAAAGCGTTCTGACCGACACGAGCATTACCATCTCGCATCGATGCAACTTTTCTGAAGGTGCGTCAGTGCGGGAAAACAGCGATCGGACAACTGAGCAAACGATTTATTCTAAAGTGGGGATAGACCAGATATTTCTGGAACTTGACTCGTTGATTGAATTGCCATCTGTCAGTTCACATTATTTGTGTATTGCTGAATTGTCTGTATGTTTTGGAACGGCTACAGTTGAACGTCTCATTTAGAAAGTAAATTGCACATTAGGTTCCTCTAATGTGGCTGAAACTCAACAATTCATAAAAAATCACCTGAGTTTCCGAAAAATGTTTCCGAAAAACTCAGCAGCCATCCTGAAGCATCACAAAGTGTTTCTCAACCATACGGAGAAAAATCATGGAAACTCTTGCTTACATTCATGTTTCTAATACCTATGAAGAGGCAGAAGCTGGTATCGAGTATACTCTGCGTGACTTTTCGCTGAACTGGAAGCAACCACCGAGTTCAGCTTGGCTGGGTTTACTTGGTGTAGCTTTCTTGTTCGGAGGTCTCAGCGAGATCCAACCAGCTAACGCAGCACAGTATTTTGTAAATACAAACGGCAGTTGTCTCAATGCTCGCTACGGTCCCAGCACACGTTACGGAGTGCATAGCTGCGTCCGTAATGGAGCTGCACTTGCACCAGTTGTGGCTTATCGCAACGGGTATGCAAAGCTTTCTACGGGCCGTTATGTTGCTGCTAACTATATCAGCACGAGACCAGGTTCTGGTTCTAATCCTGGTTCTGGTGTTGGCGGTTCCTTTCTCCGCCTAGGCTCTAGAGGTTCTGCTGTTCGACAAGTTCAATCTGCTTTAGGGGTTTCACCGACTGGATATTATGGTTCGGTGACTCAAAGAGCAGTCCGGAATTTTCAGTCGAGAAATGGCTTACGTGCAGATGGAGTAGTGGGACCGCAAACTCGCAGAGCGCTGGGAGTATAGAGAAGATTTAGCTAAGAAGCTGGTCTATCTATCCTAGAACGAGCTGAGTTAACCTCATTTCATCGAATTGATTTTACTGTTTAACAAGAATAGGGCGCACAACTGCGCCCTATTCTTTTGGGTTTCACTCAAATTTGGGATGGGGTGAGTTTGCAGTCGATTGGTAGCAAAACTCAGTTAAATATCCCATCCTAAAGACTTCGCAACTTGATCTGCCAGAGTCATCGGGTCGAAAGGTTTCGCAATTACTGCCTTTACTCCTAGTTGAGCAAAACGGCGTTGGTCAGCAGCCTGCATTTTAGCCGTCAACAACAGCACGGGGATGTGCTGGGTTACTGGATTGGCTTGCAGCTGTTGAAAAGTCGTTGTACCGTCCCAGTCGGGCATCATCACATCTAGAAGGATGGCGTCAAGTGGTTCAACTTCAGCCTTGGCAAGCCCTTCCCTTCCGGAACTCGCTGTCATAACGTCCCAGCTGGCGACCATTTCTAAGCTTAGCTGAGCCACTTCCCGAATATCCTCTTCATCATCAATTACCAGGATGCGCTTCGTTGTCACCATTGCAGTTTTCCTTCCTGTTGGGAACCATCCGATTCAGCAAGGCAATGATGCGCCCTTCAAATTGTTCTGGAGTAATCCGACCTTTAGTGAGAAACTCGGTTTGTTCTAGCCGCAGCCGCTCTCTTTCGGCGTTGTTCAAATCCTTAGCAGAATATACCACGATTGGAATTTGGCGCAGGCGATTGCACTGACGCAGCCAGTCTACTACAGCAAAACCATCGTACTCCGGCAGTACGATATCCAGCACTAGCAGATCGGGATTGATATTTGCTAATTTTTGAATTGCCTCGCGTCCGTTCTTCGCGTGAATCGTTTCCAAACCGTGGCGCTCAAACCGAGCAATCAGTACCCGCGCCAGATCCAGGTCGTCTTCCACCAGCAAAACTCTAGCAATCTTTGCCTGTTGCAACGACTGCTCTAGCGCTTGAAATAAGGATGCTTCATTTAAGGGTTTGCGAACCCAGCCGGTAAAATCAGGAGGGCGCGGCTTGTCATCATCTGAGTTTGGTGGAAGCAATACCTGAGGCGGAATGTCGTTGATTGTAGAATCCGCGCTGTCAATATTAGAACTGGCTGCATTTTCCATTGCAATTGCATTGGAAGCGATCGCATCTGAAGGTTCAGACGGCTGCAACTGACTCAGATCGGTTTGCAGAAGGTTTCCATCTAGCAGGCTACTTAAGGTCTGATTCTCTAAAGAAGATTTGAGGAGATTACTCTGCTCTGGGGATAAAACGCTGAAAATGACGATGGGAATTTCCCTTGTATCGGGTCGCTGTTTCAAAACCGCCATTGTTTGCCAGCCGTTCATACCGGGCATAATCAGGTCGAGCAGAATCACCGCAGGTTGCTCCTGTAGCGCCAATTCTACCGCTTCTTGACCTGAGAAAGCCGTCTTGACTTGGTAGCCGCGCTGTTCTAATAAAGTTTGGACTACGGCACAGACCGCAGGCTCATCATCGCACACCAGCACGAGAGGCGTACCTAGTGCATTCTCAGCGTCCGAAGGTAAGGGCACGGCACTGTCCTGAGTATCCACAGGGGAGTATTCGGCTTGGGCTGTCGTCACATCTCCCGGAGACAGATTCTCCCGTTCATCCTCAGCATTCAGCATTCGTGTCTCACCACCCAAAAGGGGCAGTGTAAAGAAAAAGGTACTGCCTTCATTCAGCGTACTTTCGACCCAGATACGACCTCCATGCTGTTGCACAATGCTGCGGCAGATTGCTAACCCCAGACCTGTGCCACCTTTATCGCGCGAGTCAGAGGCATCAACTTGTTGGAATCGGTCAAAGATGCTTTCCAGCTTCTGTGCGGGAATCCCTCGTCCCGGGTCTTTCACTTTGAACAATACTGTAAGGGTGAGAGGTTGAGGAAGTGAGGGGGTAAATTCTTTCCCTGTTCTACTCTCCCCGGCTCCAGAAGCGGGAAATCGCGTCTCTACAAGCGGTTCCCTGGTCTGCTGAATTTCGGCGCTGAGATAGACGTTGCTGCTAGGAGGCGAGAATTTGATGGCATTGCTGAGTAGGTTCGTCAGGGTCTGGATGATCCGGTCAGGATCGGCGTACAGTTGGGCGGATAGGGGAGACACGGATAGGGTGACTCCAGCTTTGTCAGCCATTGCCCGCATCACCTCTGATGCCTGAAGCATTAGAGTTGCCGCATCGCAAATCTGATTCTCCATCGCCACCTGACCCGACTCGATGCGCTCAATATCGAGGATGTCGTTAATCAGGCGCACTAAGCGGTCGGTATTCGAGACGGCAATCTCCAGCATCCGTTGAGCCTTTTCCGGTTTAGCAGTCAGCAGACCCCCTGCCAGCAAGCCGAGGGCACCGCGAATCGAGGTTAGGGGCGTCCGCAGTTCGTGACTGACGATAGAGACAAACTCATCTTTGAGGCGTTCTATGGCGCGGCGATCGCTAATGTCACGAGCGATCGCTGAGGCACCCGTCACCTGACCCACCCGATTCTTAATTGGAGAAATCGTAATGGCAACATCAATTTGGCTACCGTCTTTTTTAAGGCGCACGGTTTCATAAGGGGGGATGCGTTCTCCCTGCTTGATTCTTGCCAAAATTGACGGCATCTCATTGAAGCGGTCGGGTGTCAACAGAATCGAGATTGGCTGTCCCTTGACTTCTTGGGCGGTATAGCCATAGATTCGTTCAGCCCCTGAGTTCCAGCTGGTAATGATTCCATCTAGTGTTTTGCCCACGATTGCATCCTCTGAGGACTCAACAATCGAGGCTAGTTGGGATAAAGCTTCCTCCCCCCGCTTGCGTTCGGTGATGTCTCGTAAAATTACGGTAAATATTTTTTCCCCAGCTAATTCCAGCTTAGAAATGGAAGCTTCCGCTGGAAACTCCACACCATTTTTACGCTGTCCAAAAACCTCGTTGCGCTCTCCCATCTTCCGGGCGGTACCCACAGAAGTGTCAAAATTGCGAATATGCTGACGGTGAGCGATCGCAGCCCGCTTTGGCAACAGCAAATCCAGGGACTGACCAATTACCTCATTGGCGGTATAGCCAAATATTTTTTCCGCCCCTTGGTTAAATAAGGTAATTTGTTGAGTTTCGTTTACGGAAATAATTGCATCCTCAGCAATATCTAAAATCCCAGCCAGTCGCGCTTGCGATGCCTTTGTCTCCTCCTCTGCCAACTTGCGCTGCGTGATGTCTTGAATCTGAGCAGTAAACAACGGTTCACCCTTGGCATTATGCACCAGCGATCCACTCAAGAAAATCCATACAATGTGTCCCTGTTTGTGGAGGTATCGCTTCTCCACGTTGTAATGCTGAATCTTGCCAGCCAGCATTTGGTGCATATATTCCAGATTGGTTTCTAAATCGTCTGGATGCGTAATCGCTTGGAAGTTCCTAGCCAATAATTCTTGCTCCGAATAGCCAACGATCTCGCATAAAGAACGATTGACTTCCAGCCAGCGTCCATCTGTTGCCACCAGCGCCATTCCCACCGCCGCATAGTCAAAGGCACTCCGAAATCGTTCTTCGCTTGCTTGCAGCGCCTCTTCCATCTGCAAGCGGTAAGCGATTTGGTTTTCCAGTTCTCGGTTCGTTGCTTCCAACACTGCGGGGCTTGGGAGAGCAAGCGCTTTAGGAACTAATGGCACCAGAGATGCAGCAGTGTAAACCGAGACTAAAGCGGTAATTGCTTTGACGAACCCAGACAGCCAATAGGTAGGATGCCAAAGCGTCCAAATCTCCATGACATGGGTGGTACCACACGCGATGATAAATGAGCCAAATAGTAGAAAAATCCAGTCAAATGGGAGATCCTCACGCTTTCGGACAAAGTAGAACAGCGTCACTGGGATCGAATAATAAGCAAGGGCAATCAGAGAATCGGACACGATGTGAAGCCACACCAAACCAGGCTTCCATAGGTAGCAATGACCGTGAGGGATAAACCCTCCTGAACTAAAAAAGACGTTTAAAAATTCCAGCATCCAGCTTCTTTCCTTACCCTTGAAGTAAAAAAGACGTTTAAAAATTCCAGTATCAAGCTTCTTTCTTTAGCAGCTTGAGTCTACCTTAAAGTAAATTTTCTGGCAGAGCGATAAGATACTCTCAGAAGAGGCTTTAATAACCTCCATTCCCCTCGTTGGTAATCCCATTTTGTTTGACCGTTACCATACTTAATTTTCTGAGTTTGATTTTCTGAAGCTACGGACTGGTAGAGACAAGGAAAATCGTAAGTATTTGACAATCGAAAATAGTATAGCAATCAGATTTTAGTTATGAGCTAGAGGTTCAGCTACCCGACTTCTTAGAGAATTCGGGTAGCTCGCCTTCTAATCATTTAGTAAACTTGCTATCAACTCATTCTGCTGGTGGAGGGATGCATAGCTTTCCTAGCCTAACTTATAAATTTTCTCTGTATTTGTTTTCTCTGCCGCCTCTGCGGTTCGTAAAAAACAACATTTTTAAAGTTAAATGTAATTACGATAGCCTTTATTATTTTATTAATACATCTTTTTCATTTAAAATGGTTTATATAGGTAGGATTAAGCCTCATATTATTAAATACAGATTTTAGCAAAGGTGCGTTTGCCAATCAGTCTATGAATCCAGAAGACATTCGGATAGCGATCGCGCAAGCTAGAGACGCTTGGATTGCGCGTGACGGCGAGGCTCTAGCGGCACTGTTTACGCCCAACGGTGAAATCATCGTACCGGGTCAACGATGGCAGGGACAAGAGAGAATTCGGCAAGAAGTCGCTCATTTTGCTCAGCAGTATTCAGATGTAAGAATTGAGATTCAGCAGGTTATCGTTGATGGCGATCGCGCAGTAGTTGAGTGGTATTACGAAGATACTGAAAATGCAACAGGTCGTCGTAACATAGCCGACGATGTTATTGTGATTAATTTCCAAGAGGGTCGGATTGGTCGCTGGCGTGAATATTTTGATACTGAAACCCCTAAACTAAGAACACGATAATCGACTCTTCTATCAGAAATTTAAACGAGGCGGGGCAACAATGAGCGACGAGCAAGAGGTATTAGCAGCAAATCAAGCTTTTTACCGAGCCTTCGAGAAAAAAGATATTGAAGCCATGAGTGCAATCTGTTCGCAGGGAACAGGGACTCTTTGTATTCACCCCGGACGCAAAGCACTGAAAGGCGGCAAGGAAATTCGCTCTTCCTGGGAACAGATATTTAAAAACACCAGTTACATTGAAATAGAAACAGAGATTGTTACTACAGAGATTCGAGATAATATTGCCTACGTTGTACTTGTCGAAAATGTGTTTCAAGTCAGCGGTGGCAGAAGAGTTAAAGCCCAGTCGATGGCAACGAATATTTTTGAGCGAATGGCCCAAAAGTGGTATTTAGTCCATCACCACGGGAGTCCTTTAATGCGTTAAAGGTTGGGAAGCCACCTGAAAACGGAGGCTTCCCCACTCTTGCGACGTGGCGTTTGAGGAACGAAACTTAATGTTGACATAGAGATAGAATGGCGAACTACAAATAATTCTCTCCATCTAATTAGTGATTTTCGTTCCTCAATCTCCGAAGTGGGTAACAGCGTCTCCTAAAGTTTCTGTTGTACCTTACAGAACCCCGGACTAGAGTTGCTTAGCGATAGATTCAAGAGGATTAGGTTGAGCATTTTTTGGATATTGCGGCACCACCGTGGGGTAAGGATTGATCGAAGCCTCATCAACCCAGCCGGAATAATATTTGACGCTAGTAGAATTCTTCGACAAATTCACTAACTCCAAATCGCCTCGCATTGCATTAAGGTTAATGCCACCGCTAGGATCGCGCTCTATAGGCCCAATGCCTCTAGGACCTCCCCCAGAGTGACACTCACACACTTCATCAAATCCTCGGACAAAGCGCGAACCGTCCCAATGCCAGTCATTACCAGGCCAGGAGACAGGAGAAAACCACACCGGCGGCTTTTCCGATGATCCAAAAATTTCAGACCAAGAAGTTGCCCCCTGCCCATCCAGCGTCACTGTGAAGCCTGTTTCATATCTGACTTCGTAACGACCTTTCCGGCGCAGCAGAGGTTGATCGTTACTGGTATAGTCTGTAGGCAACCACCAGAGAACTTCAACGGTTTGTCCCGCAGTCGCATCGAGAGTAGCCGCAGGGGTGTCGTTCAACAATGCGCTGTAGAGAGGTACTTTCTCCGTCAGCAGTTGTGCGGTGATGGCAAATCGCCAGCATTTCCAATCAGGATTATCGGGAACTGACAATTGCAACTGGCAGACCCCGTTGCCTGTACCAACCCAAAGCCGATCTGATTCCAGCAATAGCCGATCGGGAATGGCACCGATGAGGGGACTATTATCGACGCGGTACGAAGTCACGGAGCCAGATTGCAGGTCAGAAGAGTCGGGACGGTATGCGACTAATCCCATTCCTGGTGAATAGTTGTTGCCTTCTCCACTAATTTTTGTTGCCATCCAGAATGTTGGGCGATCGGGGGTTCCCGCAATCTCAAAGTCGAGAATCTCCTGTCTATCCATCCCTTGTGGATGAATAACTGTCCATTTCTGCTGCTGCGGCTGATAACCAACGAGAGTTGTTTTGCCGGTATACCCTTCTCCTTGCGGAAAGGCAAGCGACCACCACAAGCGATCGCCTACAACTTTAGCGGCGGTAATGTAAGGAAAGCTCAGGCAACTTCCTGTGTATAAAGTTTGAGTTTTTGGTTGCTTACTTTCGGGAGTAATTAGCTTAATTACGACTTTTGCTTCTTTTTGGCAATCTGAAGTTTCTGAATTACCTTCACGGCTGACCCGATATTGATAGGTCTTGCCTTGGTATTCAATCGTTTCGTAACGAGAAGGCAGATTTAACTCTCCTCCCAGTGCTTTTTGATGCTTCTCTGGCTGAGAAACAAAATTTTTGGGCAGGTTTCCTGGCTGCACAGAAAAATCGCTACTATTTTTGTCAAAGACAAAATCATACCTGCGAGATTGAAACTTTACAGTATCGGCAGAAGTCACAATGTTGCGGATGTGAAAATCAAACTGCTGGGAGGGCAACTCGTCTTTATCGGAAACCAGTTTCGGTAATTTAGTTGCTGAAATAGCAGAATTGGTTACACGGGCACCTTTGTCAGTTTGCGAAGTCCTTTTTGGGTTTGAAGCCGTTGATTTAGTAGAATTAGTTACTTGCTTAATTGCCTGAGGAGATTGAGGAGTTTGAGCTGCACAGGCATTGAGAATTCCAACAATACCGAAAATTGCCACGAAACGCTTCATCGAGAGGTTTTCTCTCTTTTTGGAAAAATCATTTAATAGGGAAATCACGTCTAAACACAGATGAACACGATAGAGATAGATACAATCTTCGCTTTTGGATTTCCCGATAAGTAAGGATGCGAAAAAAGCTTATTTAAATAACACTTTCGCTAACGTTTATTAAAGGTCTACAAAACAGATTTTTTTCCCGTTTCAGCCTTTTCGAGATGTGTCCGTGCCTTGTAGTCGAGAACACGTGGATCTCTTGAAAATTAAATTGTGCGCTTACGTGCTGTCTCGACTAACGCCTGAAAGATGCGTTGCTGATAGGGATCTTGGAGAGCGAGTTCTGGATGCCACTGAAGTGCGATCGCCCAAGGATGCTGTTCGTGTTCCATCGCTTCAATTACGCCATCAGAAGCGCGTGCCGTAACCCTCCACCCTGGTGGTACTGTCCGCACCGCTTGATGATGCCACGAGACTATCTCCGACTCTGTAATGCCAATCATCGCTGCTAGGCGACTATCGGGGTCAATTTGCACATGATGTTCGCAGAAGCGAGACTGATGGGTGCGGTGCGAGATCGCGTCACCAAATTCATCCGGCAGATGCTGCACCAAATTGCCACCCGTTGCGACTACCAAAATTTCCAAGCCGCGACAAATCCCTAGCACTGGGATATCTGTATCTAAAACCAGCTTGGCTAAAGCTAGCTCAAAGGTATCGCGCTGACGATCGACGTTATAAACTGTGGGATGGGATGAGTCGTTGTAAACCGCGGGGTCAATATCACCCCCGCCAGAAAAGATTAAACCATCAATTCTTTCTAAAATGGCTGCGGGATCGGGTTCTCCCGGCGGTAGTAACATCGGTAAGCCACCCGCTAAGCGCACTGCCTCTACATAGTCGCCTCTAATACTAAACAGGCGCGTATCCATCTGACCAGCGGTAGTAATTCCAATGAGTGGCGGCTTAGATTTCATTTTCTGATGTTAGCAGTTGATCGGGCGATCGCTCTGGCTCTTTAACCTCAGCATTGCGAGATTTTATCCCTGATGCTGGGAATCGAAAAACCTCTCCTATTGCTTCCAGTCTCCATCCTGAGAGAAGCTTCCGGCAATAAAAAGCGATCGCTGTCTGTGCAAGGTAGCCAATTGCGAAATCTACCGAAACATCAAACGAGCGATCGCCGTCTTTGCATTCTTAGGCTGAGTTCCCCTTAAGGATGACTGTTTTTGCAGATTTAGCGTGTCGCAGGCAATACAGTTTGCTGTGCTGTCTTGGGACTTTCAACAGCGTATGGAGGCAAGGAGAAAGTAGCTGAATTTTCGAGGGAGACGCGATCGCCTTTAGATCGCCTTTGTTGGGTGCAACGTGCCGTAAACTCTGCATCGGTGAAGCCAAGCCAGAACATCATCCCTGCTGTTTAGTAATTCAGGAAAGTTTATATTTGTGAATATTCCCTAGGGGGTAATCGAATTAGGTTAAATTTAGGTTAAGGTAACATCTACAAGAGATTTTGAAATTAAGACTCAATGTCATAAAAAGATAGCCATGATTAATCCTGACCAAGCGAGCAAAAACAGCTTTCTTTACCCTCAAAGCCGCTATTACGGCTCATTTACGCCCGAACAACTCGCTTTTAATGCCAATTTGCAAGAGTTTGCTCATAAAGTTGGCTACATTTCTGCTCTAGAGACCGGAGGCAAGCTTGCTCCCGAACAGGCATATGAACAAGTGAAGCGTCTCTGGAAACAGTTGAAACAGAGCAAGAAGGCACTCTCGATTGGTGGAGATCGACCCTCAGAAATAAGATAGTTTTTAGAGAGTCGCATTATAAAACTGATACAAGCCAGTTGAGCAATGGAATTGCTGAATACCCCTTTTGTTGTCAGAGCGTCATTGAATGGCTAGATAGGAACTGATGACAAAAGTGTTGGTGATTGAAGATGAAGAAGTCATCCGTGAGAGCATCCTAGACATCCTGATTGAAGGAGAATTTATTGCCATTGGTGCTGAAAATGGCAGCATCGGAGTGCAATTGGCAAAAGAATTGCGTCCCGATTTGATTTTATGTGATGTGAGAATGCCAGAACTTGATGGGTACGAAGTTCTCAGGGCGCTTCGTTCCGATCCGGTTACAGCTCCAATTCCCTTCATCTTTCTCACGGCTGATACTACTGAAAACTTCTTTCACCAAGGGCAACTCTTAGGTGCAAACGGTTATCTTGCTAAACCGTTTACAACTGCTTCACTTTTAGAAGCGATCGCTACTCATATGAGAAAATAATCCGACTTTCTTATTCTTAAGCAGGTGCTTGGGAATGTCTATTTAAATTTACGACTAAAGGGGGAGGCGGAGCCTCTCTTTTTTTGTCTTTAGGCAGATGCCAGTAAATGAGGAAAGTTTGGCATGGACAAGCGGCTATTTCTCATTGCTTTCTCATCACGCCTGTAGACTTTCAACGCATACTTGTAGAGAAAGTGCAGGAAGCAACGCCGTGGAAAAAACGGAAAAACAGAAGATGCTGGCAGGCGAGCTATATCTAGCGTCTGACCCGGAACTCGCTGCTGGAAGCAAACGGGCGTCTCGTCTATTAAGAATGTACAATGCGACAACTGAGGAAGAGCTAGAGTTGCGATCGCAAATTATCAACGACTTGTTCGCTCAGGTAGGCTCAACGGTTCAAATTGTACCTCCATTTCACTGTGACTACGGTAGCAATATTTACGCTGGCAACGGGTTGTACATGAATTATGGATGCGTAATTCTAGACTGCAATACCGTTCATATCGGTGACAATGTTTTGTTTGGTCCCTACGTGCAAATTTACACCGCCTATCATCCGACCGATCCTGAAATCCGTCAAACAGGTCTGGAACTCGCCGCACCCATTAATATTGGCAATAATGTCTGGATTGGAGGCGGCACTATCATTTGTCCAGGGGTAACAATTGGCGACAACACCACAATTGGAGCTGGAAGTGTTGTTGTTAAAGATATTCCTGAAAATGTTGTGGCTGCTGGAAATACCTGTCGCATTATTCGACCAGCAACTTAAATTTTTGTTGAGTTTAATTAGAATTCATTAGAAAATTTTTAATCATTTAACAGTAGGATGACTCCAGAAGAAACTAGATTACAAGAAGACCGCGATCGCAAAGCTCATTGGCGGCGATGGGGGTCTTATTTGAGCGAACGACAGTGGGGAACGGTGAGAGAAGATTATAGTCCTGATGGCTCGGCTTGGGACTATTTTACTCACGATCAGGCTCGTTCTCGTGCTTATCGCTGGGGAGAAGATGGGATTGGCGGAATTTCGGATAATCATCAGCGGCTTTGTTTTGCGATCGCGCTTTGGAATGGAGAAGATCCGATCCTTAAAGAAAGGCTTTTTGGCTTAACTGGGAAGGAAGGAAATCATGGCGAGGATGTCAAGGAATATTACTTTTATCTTGACAATACTCCCACTCATTCTTACATGAAATGTCTTTATAAATATCCACAACAAGCCTTCCCTTATGCTCAACTCGTTGAAGAAAATAAGTGTAGAGGTTATCAAGATCGAGAATTTGAATTACTTGATACTGGAGTTTTTGATTCTGATGCCTATTTCGATATTTTTGTTGAGTATGCCAAAGCTTCACCAGAGGATATTTTAATTCAAATTAGTGCTATCAACCGAGGAACTGAAGAGAAAACGCTGCATCTTCTCCCGACTCTCTGGTTTCGTAATACCTGGTCTTGGAATAATTCTGAAGATAAGCCCAAAATCAAAAAGCTCAAAAGTGACGATAATCTAAGTATTTTAGAAGCTACTGAAGCAACGCTGGGCGAACGCTGGCTTTATTGTGAGGGGAATCAGGGTGCGGAAACGCCGCCTCTACTGTTGTTTACAGAAAATGAAACAAATCAGGAAAGATTGTTTGGGGTAAATAATCCCTCGCCCTACGTAAAAGATGGAATTAATAATTATATTGTCAGCGGTCAAAAAGATGCTGTAAATCCTAACCAAACAGGAACTAAATTTGCTGCCAATTATAGATTAAGAATTGCTGCGGGCGAAACCAAGGTGATTCGACTACGACTAACTGATTCACCTGACTTTGCAGAACCATTTGGTGCGGATTTTGACACAGCTTTCCAAAATCGCAAACGAGAAGCTGATGAATTTTACGAAAAAGTTACTTCTCCTTGTTCGCTAACAGAAGACAGGCAAAATGTGCAGCGGCAAGCTTTCGCGGGAATGTTGTGGAATAAGCAATATTATTACTATGTTGTAGAAGAATGGTTAAAAGGCGATCCGATTCATCCATCACCCAAGTCGCGGCAAAATATTAGAAATTCTGAGTGGATTCATCTTTTCAATGATGACATTATTTCCATGCCGGACAAGTGGGAATATCCTTGGTTTGCAGCCTGGGATTTAGCCTTTCATGTCATTCCCTTAGCAACAATCGATCCGGATTTTGCAAAGCGGCAACTCGATAGATTGACGCGGGAATGGTATATGCATCCCAATGGTCAATTACCAGCCTATGAATGGGATTTCAGCGATGGTAATCCGCCGGTTCATGCTTGGGCAACATTCCGCATTTACAAGATTGAACAAAAAATGTATGGTCGCACTGATAAGAAGTTTTTAGAGCGCGTATTTCAAAAGTTACTGCTTAATTTTACCTGGTGGGTGAACCGCAAAGATATCGGAGGGAAAAATGTATTTCAGGGAGGTTTCTTAGGAATGGATAACATTGGTGTCTTTGACAGAAATGTAGAACTTCCTACAGGCGGAAACCTAGAACAGTCTGATGGTACAAGTTGGATGGGAATGTACTGTCTAAATATGCTAGCGATCGCGCTAGAGTTGGCACCGGAAAATTCCGCTTACGAAGATATCGCCAGCAAATTTTTTGAACACTTCCTTTATATCGCTGATGCGATGAACTGTATGGGTGATGCAGAGACATCTCTGTGGGATGAAGCTGATGGCTTTTACTACGATATGCTGCATTTACCCGATGGTCGCTATTTGCCCCTAAAAGTGCGTTCAATGGTTGGGCTGATTCCCCTATTAGCAGTTGCCACGATTGAACCAGAAATGTTGGAGAAACTTCCAGGTTTTCAACAACGAATGCAATGGTTTATTCAAAATCGCCCTAACCTGAAGCAAAATGTTGCGTGTATGGAAACGCCAGGGGTTGGTGCTAGAAGATTACTTGCGATCGCTTATCGAGATAAACTGCGCCGGATCTTAGAGAAAATGCTCGATGAAAATGAATTTTTAAGCTCCTATGGGATTCGCTCCGTTTCAAAATTCCATGCGAATAATCCCTACATTTTTCGGGTCAATGGAGAAGAATACCGGGTAGATTACGAACCCGCAGAATCCAGGAGCGGCTTATTTGGGGGGAATTCCAACTGGCGCGGGCCTATTTGGTTTCCGATTAATTATTTAATTATTGAAGCGCTTCAAAAATTTCATTACTACCTGGGTGATGATTTCCAAGTCGAATGTCCCACAGGTTCTGGTCAAATGATGAATCTCTGGGAAGTCGCCACAGAGTTGTCGCAAAGGCTAACCCGAATTTTCCTTCAGGATGAATCAGGTAAACGTCCGGTTTATGGCGACTCGGAAACCTTTCAAAATAATCCCCATTGGCGCGATTTAATTCTGTTCTACGAATATTTTCATGGCGATAATGGCGCAGGACTGGGCGCTAGTCATCAAACTGGCTGGACAGGTGTAGTCGCTAAACTCATTCAGCAATGCGGCGAATACGGCGGACAAAATCAAGCTTCCAAACCTGCTCAAAAATAGACTGAACGGTGAACTATTATCAGTAGCAGGGTGATTCAGCTTACTACTGCAAACTGGACGGGCAAAGTGTTGGGAATTGAAAAACTGGGTAAACCGGAATTCAAGGCTGGAGTCAAATGGTTAGCTTGGTCAGCAGGTCTAGCAGTAGCAAGTATAGGGGGTTGGCTAGTTTATGGGTTGCTGCTAAATCGCTCCGGCGACCCGGTGGCGGTGCGTTTGGTCAAAGTAGAGCGAGGCACCGTTGAGAACACGATCAATGAAAGTGGCGTGGTTGAATTAGGCGGTCAGCAAACCCTCAAATCCCCAGCGGAAAGCGCTGTGGAACGGGTGTTAGTACAACTTGGCGATCGCGTTCAATCCGGTCAAAAACTCATCGTTCTGCGCGACACCAAGCAAGAAACAAGCCTCGACGCCCAGCAGTTGGAGATTACTAAACAGGAACTCACTTTGGCACGCAGTCGCCAGAAAGTTGAAGAAGCCCAGGAAAGGCTAACAACTGCCCGAAGAGAACTCCAAAATCGTGTCAATCAGCAGGCGGCAATTCGGAAACAGGAACTTAGCATCAAACGCAATCAGCAGAAGATTGCCGAAGCTCAGGAAAAGCTAACGGCTGCCCAACAGGAACTCAAGCAGCTGCAAGTCCTCGCTGACAAAGGCTTCATTCCAGCCAACGAACTCCAGAATCAGCAAGAACAAGTCCGCGATGCCCAGTCTGCTTTACGAGATGCTCAGTTAGAAGCGAGTACAAGTAACTTAGAACTCCAGAACCTTCAGCAGCAGCGTCAAACTGACCAGCAAGAAATCTTAGACAAGGTGGCGACTGCACAAACTGAACTGCGGCAGGCACAATTAGAAGTCGCTACCACCAGTCGGGACATCCAGATGAAGGTGCTGGAAATCAAAAATCTTCAGCAGCAACTCCAAAACAACATCGTCACTGCACCCATTCAAGGGAAAGTTCTCAACATCATGGTTAAGAATGGGAATGGCGTCAACATTGGGAATGACCTGCTGACTTTAGGCGATCCAACGCAAGAGTTGGTGAAACTCAATCTTTCCACGCTGAATGCTGCCAAAGTGAAGAGCAATCAACGTGTCCGCATTAGTGTGATTGGTCCCGATGCGAAGAAATTTACCGGACGAGTGCAAAGCTTGTATCCCCAAGCGATCGCTAGCACTTCTAGCAGCAGCGAGCAGGAAAGCCAATCCGGACAAGCCACGGTGCCTGCAACTGTCAAGCTTGACCAACCCACCCGCAGATTAATTCCTAGCAGCCAAGTCAGCGTCGAAATCATTTTGCAGCAGCGCCAGAACGTCGTGGTTTTGAATACGGAAGCCATACAGCGCTCTGGTTCTAAACCCTTTGTCTGGGTACGAGATCAAGGCAAGGCGCAAAAACGGGACGTATCTTTGGGGCTAGAGGGATTAACAACCGTAGAAGTGACTTCAGGTTTGCAACCGGGGGACTCCGTGGTGCTGCCCCCACCGGATGCTTCCTTAGAGCCAGGAACGCCGGTTATTGTTCAAGAGAAATTAGAAAAGAAAGATGAAAAGTGATTGGTAATTGGTAATTGGTAATTGGTAATTGGTAATTAATATCCTTGCTCTCATGCTCAGCCTGGGAAACAGAAAAAAGAAACATGAGAAGTAATTGGTAATTCCTAATTTTTAAGTTGATATGAGCCTCTCCCCCTTCGACCTCCTCGCGCTCACCTGTAACTCCCTACGCAGTAACCCTGTGCGTTCTACCCTTACCACTTTGGGCGTTTTTATGGGTGTAGCAGCAGTCAGCGCCACGCTTCAAGTGGGCAGCATCAGTCGAGCGGTAATTGCCAAGCAACTCGCTGAGAGAGACGCCCCTCAAGTCTCTGTCTACATGAATGGGGAACTCCGGTCAGAAGACATGGAATACTTGCGACAGCGGCTAGAGGGCGTGCGGGCAATCAGTGCCTCTAGTGGGTTCTATCCGAATCCTCAAACCTTATTTCAGGATGAAGAAGCCCAACCTAATATGAGGTCTGTTACTCAAGACTTTCTGCTCACGTCGGGAAAGCAATTGGTAGCGGGGCGCTTCTTCACTCCTGCCGATTTTGAAAACTATCGCCCTGTCGTGGTGCTCGATCAATTTTTAGTAGACAAACTTTTTAAAGGTCAGAAAGCTGTTGGAGAAACCATTTATGCTAATTCAAGACCCTACGTCGTTGTCGGGGTCGTGCCAACCGTTACCCCATCTTTTGGGGAACCTGAAGGTGAGGTATTGATACCGATGTCGTTTTACTACGCCCTGACGGGTAGCCGCGACCTTGGCTCCTTCAAGATACGCCCTTACAAAATAGAAGACTTAGAAGATTTGGCAGACAAAGCCAAGCAACTGATGGAGCAGCGCTTCCCAGGCAAAGAGGTTTATGCCTGGAACAACGTAGACGAAATCTTGGCGCAGCAGCAAACCTTGGAAATGGCATCCAATGGGCTGACAGCCGTGGGAATCATTTCGCTACTCATCGGTGGCGTTGGCATTGCCAATATCACAATCGCAGCAGTAATGGAGCGTACCCCAGAAATTGGGCTGAGGCGGGCAATTGGGGCAAAAAGGCGGGACATCTTGCTGCAATTTATTCTGGAAGCGGCAATCCTGAGTTTATTGGGGGGAACTGCCGCTATTATCTCGGTGCATGGCTTGACGATGGTTGTCGCCGAAACTTTTAAGTTACCTTACGAATTTGAAAGCAAGACGGCTGCTTTGTCCCTAGGATCTGCACTCTTGGTAGGAGTAGGCGCTGGATTTTTGCCTGCTGTGAGAGCTAGTCGGCTCGATCCCGTGAAAGCATTGCGTAACTCTTAGCCTCAGTTACAGGCATTGCGTAAAGCAACTCAATTTTGGATTTTGGATTAAATCGGCAATTGTTCAATCTAAAATCTAAAATCAACCAGCTAAAAGCTATCCGCGATCATGCACAAGCTCGACGACCCAGATTCAAAACCTCCAGCTTCTAGCGGTAGGTTTTTGCCGCCTATCCGCTCTCTTTTTGGGGGGGTCGTTCTGCTTGTGAGTGCAACTTTGGGCACGACGTTAACGTTAGCCACCGTTTTTAAGCTTCATTCAACGGCGGTAAGAGCGACGACAGCTAATGTTCGGACAGCAGCTCAGACACAGACACCGGAACTCGCACGCCCGATTATGGTTTCGCCAACGGATAGAGCAACGGTCAAAACGGCTCCAGTCTCAGAAAGTCCGGGGGTGAACATAGGCAAAGCAATAGTTTTAGGGGGAATTGGTGTAAAGAATGCGATCGCTCCTTCTTCTCTTTCCCCACTCGCAACTAAAACCAGTCCAACTTTTACGCTTAACACCCAGCCAAGACAATTCCCACCCTCTCCGACTACTAGCCCGCCTTTACAAACAGAGTTGGAGGGATCTAGTATCTCCCCATCGGCAAAAAGTATTCGCCCCCAATCTTCGCCTCCCGTTGCCGCATCTCGGTCAATTTTAAAGACGTTCTCTGAAGCCAGGAAACCAGCCGCTTTATTGGCTCAAGCGCAACCAAAACCCAACCAACAAGAAACCGTAACAACTGGGCGGGGGATTCAATTAACCCTAGCTGATGTTGTTATCTTGGTATTGCAAAACAATAAAGATATCAAAAATGCTTATTTAGAAAGAATCGCCCAAAGACAAGACTTAGCAGTGGCAGAAGATAGATTTGTCCCTGATTTTACGCCTAGATTATCATTTAATCTCGATCGCTTTGGTTCGGGTGGAAACACTAGCACGAATAGCGATCTTGGTGTTGGTGCCACTGTTGAGGTCACGGTTCCTACGGGAGGTAGGCTGAGTTTTGGTTGGGAAACGAACGGTCAAACGTCAAATATAAATAATTTCAATGTTGATAGAGATAACAATCTATTTGGCTCAAATCTTCAGCTACGTTTAACTCAACCTCTATTACGAGGGGCTGGTGTTGCAGTTAATCAAGCTCCTATTGAAATTGCTCGACTCGATGAAAGAGCAAATATTCAAGGTTTAAAATCAACTCTCATTAATACCATCACTGAAGCTATCTTAGCCTACCGCAATTTACTTAGAGCGCAGGAAAGACTGAATATTGAGCAGATTTCTCTAGAAAGCGCCCGCCAAATTTTAGAATTTAACCAAGCCTTGATTGAGGCTGGGCGACTCGCGCCAGTTGAAATTGTTCAAAGCCAGACAGACATTGCAAATAGAGAAGTCAGCTTGTTAGAGGCTCGGAATAATCTGGAGTCTGTCAAATTAACTTTGTTAGATATTCTAGATATCGAGCAAACTCTTAATATTGAACCTGTAGAAAAAATAGTATTGCAATCGAAGTCTTTAGATTTAAATAATCTAAAACAAATTGCCTTTCAAAACAGACCGGATTATTTGCAAGCACAGTTCAGCTTGGAAAGAACAAAATTTGAAAGATTAATTGCAGATAATAACCGGCGCTGGAACTTAGACTTAGATGCAGGTTACGGCGATTCCTTAGATGACACAACCCAACTAACAGCTGGGTTAATCTTGTCCCGTACCTTCGGCGATCTCACTGTGGAACGAGATTATCAACGAAGTCAAGTAAACTTCCAGAAAGCAGAAAATACTTTAGAAAGTCTGCGTCAAAGTATCGATATTGAAGTAACAGATAGAGTTAGAAAGGTAAATCTAAGTCTTCGACAGGTGCAACTTGCCCAGCAAGCAAGGCAATTGGCTGAGAGCACACTACAAATAGAACAAGAAAAACTGAGATTGGGAAGAGGGTCAATTTTTCAGGTTGTGAGTTTTCAGAATAATTTAGTAGAGGCAAGAAACCGAGAACTAGATGCAACGATTGATTATCTCAATGCCTTGACAAATCTCGATCAATCTGTCGGTACCACACTGGAAACTTGGCAGGTGACAATTGAAAGAAAATGATATTAAGTCTCAGGAAAAAAACCATTGTTAAACTACCTGAGTCTCTGTCTCCAATAGGGTTTGCTGAACTTAGGCGAAGGGAAAACTATCTTTTTCCAGCTACTTATTAGCCCTGACAGATTCTATCGGCATCACATCATGAAAGCGGGTATAGTCGATCGAGCGCCGCCCGTCCGGCATCCTAGATAAGATGTCCACAAAACGCATATTCCACAGGATATCGGACGTGGCAAAGGAGTGACGGGCATGGATCGTCTGTGAAACGATTTCGTCTAACCCAGTCAGCATCACGACGATCTCGCTTTCCGACTCAGCCAGGGAGTCTACCGTAACCCCATAAAGCGGACTCGTCTCGTCAATCTGATGCATCACCGTCCAGCTCAATGCAAACATGGATGTATGACTGCGAACTAATTTGAGATCGTAAAACCGACGCATGAATTCTCCCTCCCGATTGACTTCGTTGCGAACTAAAGTCACCCGGATCTGCGCTTCTACAATTACGTCGCGCCGCTGGTTAGCCGTCCGAAACATCAGAGTCGGCACCCCATCATAGGGAGCGATCGCTGCCACGCGACTGAAAAGCACTCTCGCCGTTGGCACGGAGAACCGCGCAAACGCCAGTCCCGTCGCCATTGCCACTCCGAAAAGACCCGCCAGCGCTTCGACTGTCACCACCGCATTCGCGTAAGGCGTACGCGGATACATCGCACCGTAGCCGATAGTCGCCATCGTCTGGACGCTGAAAAAGAAGGCGTCAAGGAAGGAACCCGGTTGAGCGTTCTGGATGCAATCTCCTCCAGCTAGATAGATGAGGGCAAACACCGCGTTGGAGACTAGATACAACAGACTGAACAGCGCTAAGAACCATCCCCAGGAAAGGGTAAGCAGCAAATGATATAAATCGCCCCGATGAAATCCCGATACCCCTCGCCGCACGATGTTCAACTGCCCATCCCGGCTCACAAAGCGCGTTAATGAGGGCGAACGATATCTTTTGCCCATAGATTGTTGTTATTAGGAATCGGCGTCACGCAGGCGACCTTTCCTAGAAAGCTATCCCATCAAGAGGACAAACACAAGCATCTCGGTTGAGCCATCGTTCTCCCACCTGCTTTAGCGCTGTCATCACGGGTTGAATTTCTCGCCCCTTCTGGGTGAGCGAATACTCTACGCGGGGAGGAATTTCTGCGTAGACTCGGCGTTCCACTAAACCATACTCTTCTAGTTCTCTGAGCCGTATCATCAGCGTTTTGGTGCTAATTCCAGGCAATGCTTCTAGGAACTCGTGGGTACGGCGATCGCTTGTAAACAACTCTCTGAGAATCAGAATAGACCATTTACTGCCGATTAAGTCCACGGTGAACTGGATTGGGCATTTTGTCTCTATGCACTGGCTGCTGTTAAGCATTGATGCCTCTAGATATCGCTCTTTTCTTTGCTTATTCTGACCAATCTTCTGAACAGAGGGACGCTGAAGTTAGCTCCCGCCAAATATTTTAATCTTTCTTAATAAAGCTCTGGACAAGTTGCAGCGGGTCAATCTTTTACTTTTGGTAACTATAGTGTCCTTCCAGCCACTGTCAGATTTACGGATTTTCTATTTTTAGGAGTTGAGTAGGATGCAAATAGAGGGAACGAACAGCCTTCCTTCCCGCTCAACTTCTTCAATAAATCAAAATATTTGAGGTTTTTCAAATGATTCGATTACTTGTCGGTGTATTAGTCTTTGTTATCAACACAATTTACCGCGATCGCCCTTATCCCCGTTTTTACGTCCTAGAAACAGTTGCTCGTGTTCCTTACTTTGCCTATTTATCAGTTTTGCACCTTTACGAAACAGTTGGAATGTGGCGCAGAGCAGATTGGTTAAAAGTTCACTTTGCGGAATCTTGGAACGAACTCCATCACCTCCTGATTATGGAATCTTTAGGGGGTAATCAGCAGTGGTTCGATAGATTTTTAGCACAACATACTGCTTTACTTTATTATTGGGTGATCGTTGTTCTTTACATTCTCTCGCCTCGTTCTGCCTACAATTTCATGGAATTAGTTGAAGGACACGCTTATCATACTTACGATACATTTTTGCAAGAAAATGAATCAGAATTAAAAGCTACATCTGCCCCAGAAATTGCCATCAATTACTATCGAGACGGCGACTTGTATATGTTCGATGAGTTTCAAACTGGAGGAGTTCCAGAAGAACGCCGTCCCGTCATTAACAACCTCTACGATGTGTTTGTAAACATTCGAGATGATGAAGCGGAACACGTCAAGACAATGATAGCTTGCCAGAAGCCTGATGCTCAATTAACCTTCAAGAGTCCCCATACGATAGAAGTAGGTGGAACATTTCTCGCCCCAAATGAAGAAGTTAAATCAGTTGTTGTGCAATAGGATGTGCTGATAAAAAAACAAAAGGAGAGATATTTACACTATCTCTCCTTTTGTTTTTTTGAAGGAGTTAGAAATGGCTATATCTCTTTTATGTCAATAGATTAACGCCATTTACAAACAGAGGAAAACCAAGTAATGAAGATTAAGCGATCGCATTCTTGTGGAATCTCAACCGTTCAATCAATTCATAAAACGGTGTCCAGTTATCTTCTTGGTCAATTTTCTCCCAAACCGCTTCTATTTCGGGTCTGACTAATGCAGTTTTAGGATTATGACGACGTAACCGTGTTGCTATACTATCCAGTTCGCTATCTGGGAAACTGAGTAAAGTTTGCAGGTATAAATTTCTCCAGTCTTCCAATAATGCTGTAGCCTCAGGCGCATTCAAAAATTCATCTGCTTTCAGAATGTTTGTCGCATCATCACGCCAATTGCGGTCAAACTGATTTGTTACTTCCCAAAAGAAACTGTGATAGCTTACTTGTGTTTCTACCAGGAGTTTCAGAGTTTGCATCACTAATTCTTCTGCGGCTAAATCGGGCAGATTCTCGAATCCCAATTTACCGATCATCCGCGCGGTGTAAGTTCGGTTATAATGCTCGGCAAATTGGGATAGAGCAACTTCCATCTCTGACATAGGAATAACCGCAGATAGGGGTTGTTGGAGCATTTCTAAATTGAGCTGGCAGATCCCTGGTTGATTGCTGTAACTGTACCGTCCGTAATAGTCAAAGTAGGCAGCAGTAAATTTGGGGTCGTAGGTGTTAATAAAAGCGTAGGGACCATAGTCGAAACTTTCCCCAGTAATAGACATATTATCGGTGTTTAGAACCGCATGACAAAATCCCACTGACATCCATTGGGCAGCAAGTTCCGCAACCCGCTTGACTAATTCTGCATAAAATAGAACGTAGCGGTCTTCCTTATCTTTGAGGTGAGGATAATATTGTTCAATTACATGGTCTAAAAGCTTTTCCGTTAAATCCTTGCGTCCAAAAAAGTGCAATCGCTCAAATGTTCCAAAACGAATGTGGGAACGGCTGAAACGAATCATTACCGAGGATCTTGTTGGAGAAGGTTCATCGCCTCGCCAGAGTCCTTCTCCCGTTTCAATCATCGATAAGCAGCGGGAAGTACGCACTCCTAAATAGTGAAGCGCTTCAGCAGCTAAAACTTCTCTGACACCACCTTTAAGCGTGAGTCTACCATCGCCGCCTCTAGAATACGGAGTCGTACCAGACCCTTTCGTTCCAAAGTCATAAAGTTCGCCATCCGTACCGCGCACTTGTCCGTAGAGAAATCCTCTGCCATCGCCTAAGCGAGAGTTATATTCTCCAAATTGATAGCCGTGATAACGCAAAGCTAAAAATGGTCTAACTCCTTGAAACATCCCAAATGCTTCGATAAAATCATCGTCTGTCACCGTGTCTGGTTTCAGTCCCAATATTGGTAATAATTCATCGTTGCGAAAGCGCAGAATATATTTAGGAAAGTCTGCCGCTGCTACTCGATCAAAATAATCATCGCCTAAAGCTTCTAAGGCAGACTCATAATTGAGATTTAAAAAAGGATTGGAAAACTTTTCAGGAGTCATAAGTTACTAAAATACCCAATGAATGTAATTCGTGCCTATACAAACATACGGACTGAAACAAACATTATAAAGACTGCGTAGGCAGTCTTTGTTTGTATAGCGCCAGACTTTAGTCTGTTAGCGAAGCGGCACGAAGTGCGCGCACCTTTGCCAGATGTTTCATTTCTATGCTACGGATAAGCAAGTATACAGTTTCAGCATCAAAAGACTGAAATATGCTTATTCGTCCTGCTACACCTGCTGACGTGCCATCTGTCCTCCCGATGGTTGCCAAGATTTGTGCCTTGCATGAAGCTTGGGATTCAGCAAAGTATGGATTCTTGCCGAATCCAGAGTTGCGTTATGAGAAGTGGTTGAGTCGGATAGCGTCTAGTGCATCGCTGGATGCGCCACCGCAACGCGATCGCAATATCTTCCTAGTCGCTGAGGCTGAAAATAAGCAAGTGGTGGCGTTTCTGGTGGCGACGGTAGAACGGGAAATCCCCATTTACCGTTTACAGGAATATGCTTTTCTTCACGACCTCTGGGTTGAAGAGGAATATCGCCAAGCTGGAATTGCGAAGGCGATGGTGATGCAGGCGATTGAACGCTTTAACTCGATCGGAGTCAAACAAATTCGCCTCGATACGACTGTTGCTAACGAGGCGGCGCGCCGATTATTCTCTTCCTGTGGCTTTCGGATGAGTACGATAGAAATGCTGATTGAATTAGGCTGATACCAAGAGAACGGCTTTTTTTTGTAAGTAGAGGCATCGGGTTGAACAACTCTACCGTAATCCACACGCTTGTTTGGACAGCGACCCGCACCAGAGTGTGACCGTTCCCTTCTCATTCAGACCAAGGTGTGTTTTTCGAGAAGCTTAGCCAATCCCGGTATCCCTTCCTCCACGTTTTTCTTAGCCGAGCCGCGCAATTTTTTATAGGTACCCAACACGAGGCTGTTTCTGACGGTCTCCATCCGGGCATCGGTAACGCTCAGGATAGCATCTGCTGCGGGAGAGCGGCTGGCAACGAAGTGCGTGACTGGATCTCCTTTCTGGACACTCTCGCTCCAAATGGGATCGAGTGCTGTACACAATCCTGGCAGGAACTGCTCCACGGCGTAGCCAATGTACCCTGGCTTTATACCCTTGACCGCGCTGTAGCCTGCCTTTATGGCAAGACCAGATATCCCTGACTTGGAAGCGACCTCCTCATCGATCAATTTGCAGAAGTCATTTACAACTTCAGCCTTTTTGTTTGGGTTCAAGAGCTGGTCGCTAAGTGCCATTTCGATCCTCCTAAGTGTAAAAGCGCTAGTGTAAAAGCGCTGGATTTTGATTCCACTAATTGTTTAGGGAAAAAACAGAATAAATGCTATCACAGTTACAAACTCTTATAAAGAAAAACTTAAGCGCATAGTTAATCTGGGGGAAGCGATCGCCCCTATCTTCTACCTGTTACAACAAGGGTGTCAATAGGGGAATTGCATAATTTGGCAAGATTGCACCCAAAATTTTGTATTTTTCAAAGTCGATTAAGATTACGACTAATCAATCCAACTCGCTATGACTAATACCCTGCGGGTGATTTAGCGCTAGAGCCTTTCCCTAACAAGACTTACGCAGTTAATTAGTAAATCCCTGATTCTATCGTAGGGGCATGGCAATCAAAAAGCCCCTACAGCGTGTTGACCTGCGTAAGCCCTACCTGAAACTGACTCAGGCTAGATTTGAATATCTTCAGCAACTCCGCCAGACAACTCATGCCAAAATTGCCCAAATGTTTGTCAATTTGTCAGAGGATCGGCTACTGCGTGTAATACAAAAACAGGCAATCATTAACAATGTGTTTGAGGGAAAGGCATCCGAACCACCCAGTTAATACTACGGTTTAATTTGACTTGAGCGAGAAACCCCGGCGTGTCTGCCGATATTTACCTAACTGCACTTGGAAACTTACCGTATCAGTCTTTTCCCCACTTCTTGCTTCCAAAGTCCACTGACCGGGACGAAGCTGCCAAAATAGGGAATTCGATGGCTGCGTCGCTAACTTTTCCCCATTCAACCACCACTCTACTGACTGGCTGCGCGTTCCAGCGACTTTAAACTCTAGTTGTTGCATTTCTGTCTGTACATTCTCTGTGCCTTTGGGATTCGTTTTTTCACCTGAGTGCAATAAGAAAACATCGCCATTGTGAGGAGACAAAATCTTGACGCCACTAGAGACAAAACTCGGTTGATGCTGCCTTGCTAACCATTCATCGTACTCTGGAGGCAACTTCGCAGTACCTGACTGACGCTCATAATCGCTAATATCTTCTGCGTAAAAATATTCTTGCACTACTGAGGGGCAGTCTGGGGTAGGGCGTAAGCCAGAAATTGCACAGATTGGGCGTTGCACCAGATTTTCTGGAGGGGGAAAGATGGCAGGTTCTCGATTCTGATGGAGGTGTAACATGATGCGATTCCAGAGGGGTGCTGCACCTGTCACCCCCGAAACTTGTCGCATGGGATCGCCGTTAAAATTGCCCACCCACACGGCTACGGTGTAGTCGGTGGTAAACCCGACCGTCCAAGTATCTCGAAAATCGGAGGAAGTGCCTGTTTTAACTGCTGCGGGGAATGGTAAAGCTAGCACTGAGTCTACCCCAAAGGCACTTGCACGAGCATGGCGATCGCTCAACATATCCGCAATCAATCCCCAGGTGGAAGGGTTGGCAGATGGCACTTTGGAAGGTTTTCGGTCGGCAGATGGCAGGTTGGAGAATGTGGTGACTAGCGGTGTAGCTTCTCCACGTCTTGCTAAAGTCACATACGCCCTCGCCAACTCCCATAAACTGACTTCACCGCTACCCAAAATTAGTCCCAATCCGTAATGTTCGGGCAACCGATTTAAATGCTCAAATCCTAATTGATGCAGATGATTTAGAAAATTTTGCACGCCGACTTTTTCTAATACCCGCACCGCCGGAACATTTAGAGAATTTGCCAAAGCTACGCGAACTCGTACTGGTCCTAAAAAAGTTTCATCATAATCTGTAGGACTGTAGAGTTTCGCGCCGGGAATCGCGTAATGAGTTGGCACATCCGCCAAGATAGTATTCGGGCGAATCGTGCGGTTTTTTAGGGCATATTCATATAAAAAAGGCTTCAAAGTAGAACCGGGTTGACGTAATGCCTGTACCCCGTCGTTGCGACCGAGTTGTGCTTCATTAAAGTAATCGGGAGAACCCACATAAGCCAAAACTTCCCCCGTGTGGTTGTCAATGACTAAGGCAGCAGCATGATTAACATTATTGGGGGTGAGGGTACGAATCACCTGCTGTACTTGCGCTTCCACAAATTGCTGCAAAGGGCGATCGATACTGGTGCGGATCTGGGACATCCGATTGGGGATAGCGCTTTCTGGGGCTTTGCTCGAAGATTTTTGATTTTGAATTGAAGAATTAGATAGTTGATTAGATACCCAAAATAAAAAATGAGAGGCGGCAATAATTCCCTGTTGTCTCGGTGCTAGGGAAATCTCTTCTTTGTAAGCTCGATCTGCTTGTGCGCGAGTAATATAACCGTCTTCAACCATGCGATTCAGGACATAAATCTGCCGCTTTTTAAGGCGTTTCCAATGGTCGTAGGGATTGAAGTAAGTGGGATTATTAGGAACAGCAGCGAGAAGACTTGCTTGGGCAAGATTAAGTTCGCTTGCTGGAATATCGAAATAGTTACGGGATGCAGCTTCTAACCCATAGATATTCCCCCCCATTGGCAGGCGATTGATGTAAGCAGTCAGGATTGCATCTTTATTCATCCCGGCGGCGATGCGCCAAGATAGCCAAATTTCGCGCAACTTGCCCGGTAAGGTGCGGGGAACGGGATCTAACATCCGCGCTAGTTGCATCGTAATCGTGGATGCACCGGAGGTAATCCTTTTCGCCTGAAGTGAATCTTTAAGCGATCGCGCTACAGCCTTCAGATCCAGCGCCCCGTGATGATAATATGAGCCATCTTCAGCAGCTAAAATCGCGTTGATAAAGTGGGGCGAAACTTGATTCAGCGGCACCACAGCGGTATGCTCTTGGTCGCGGGTCAGCAATCTTCCTAAAGGAAGTCCATTGCGATCGCTAAATTCTATCGCTTGCGTATCCTGGGCAATATCTTTGGCGCGAACGGGTGCCAGATAAGGAAGCGATCGCACGGTTAAACCCAGCAACACCAATGCTAAGAATCCGCGAAATTTCTTGTTTCTCCCCCAACGCCAAAAGAGTTCCTGCATTTGGATTTGCCACTGCTTGGGTTGTCTCATCGCTTAACCCTTTCGCCAACGAAGACTTACCCCCTTATCTTCATTGTGACGATCGCCTTTACCGGATGAGGGTGTTTTTAGGGGATGAGCGATCGCATCTTCCCTCTAAGCGCTTGAAACTGGCAGATGGTACGCTTCCACCTCAAGACAATGATGGGTAATTCTTCCTAATCACCCACTAGGGTCAGCCAATCGGATGAAGCAAGTACCCTTAAACCGCCGTAGTTTTGTAGTAATACAAGTAACTCATCTATAAAAAGATACGGTAGCCATTATGAAGATTGTTCTACACACTTATGGTTCGCTAGGCGACCTGCATCCTTATATAGCGATCGCCCTAGAATTAAAGGCAGGCGGGCATCAAGCAGTAATTGCCACCGCTGAGTTCTACCGTAACAAAATCGAAGCGGCTGGTCTTGAGTTCCACCCAGTCCGTCCCGATTTTCCCACAGACGTTGAACAGCAACGAGAACTTGTGCGTCTGATCATGGACAAGCAAAACGGTACAGAATACGTCTTTCGCCAAGCAATCTTACCCTATGTCCAAGAAACTTATGAGGATCTGATGTCGGCAGTGCGCGATGCAGACCTGTTGGTGACACACCCCCTCAGCTTCGCAGCAACGCCCGTTGTTGAGAAAACGGGAATTCGTTGGGTTTCCAGCGTACTGTCTCCGATGTCGTTCCTCTCCGCCTACGATCCCCCAGTAGTGGCGACTTTCCCCAGTTGGCTGAATCTACGCATACTTGGCCCTGGGTTTAATGGAGCGCTCATCCGCCTCGCTAAAAATCGTTTCAGCTCGTGGGATGAACCCCTGCGACAGTTACGGACACAGCTTGGTTTATCTCCCCTTGCTGATTCTATGTTTGAAGGGATGAACTCCCCCGACTTAGTGCTGGCTTTATTTTCAGAAGCTCTCGCAACTCCTCAACCCGACTGGCCAAAACAAACTTGCGTTACCGGATTTACTTTCTACGATCGCAATGGCAATACTGGTCTATCTCCGGAACTGGCATCATTTTTGGATGCGGGAGATCCGCCAATTGTGTTTACTTTGGGAAGTTCCGCCGTGTGGGTTGCTGACAAGTTTTACCTCGAAAGTGCCAAAGCTGCCTTAAAGTTGGGCTATCGGGCTGTATTGCTGGTTGGCAACAATAACCCCTCCCTACCAAAAGAGTTGCAATCTAAAGATATTGCTATTTTTGACTACGCTCCCTACTCGGAACTGTTTCATCGGGCTGCTGCTATTGTGCATCAAGGAGGCGTAGGCACAACCGCACAGGTGTTGCGTTCCGGTCGCCCGATGTTGGTGGTACCCTTTAGCAACGACCAACCAGACAATGCTGCACGGATTACTCGTTTAGGAGTCGGACGAACTATCGATCGCGATCGCTACACAGCTTCTCGTGCGGCTAAGGAACTCGATCGCCTATTGCGCGAACCTCGCTACCAGGCTAAAGCCGCAGAAGTTGGCGCTAAGGTACAGGCAGAAAATGGAGTCAAGGTTGCCTGCGATGCGATCGAAGCACAATTAAAAAAAGACAAGAATGCTACGCTTCATCGTGCGTCCGCCTCGCCTGTTTAACTATTTTGTGGAGAGTGCGCTCGCGTCTTTCAAAGATTGGAGCGATTTTGGATAGACGCGATCGCATCTTTGAATCAGGAAAATTTGTCAAACCCTTAATGACTAAACAAGGGGATTCCATTCTATAAGTTTATGTTATAACATATGTAGTTACTATCCAATTAAGAGGTGATAGTATGCATACTCTAAAAATTCGACGGATTGGCAATTCTTTAGGAGCAACCTTCCCTAAAGAAGTATTGCAAAAGCTAAATGTCAGTGAGGGAGACAGCATTTTCCTGACAGAAACTCCAGATGGAGTTCAAATAACTGCTTACGATCCTGATTTTGAAGCCGCAATGCAGGCTTTTGCAGAGACCCGTAAAAACTACCGCAATGCCTTTCGTGAATTAGCTAAATGAAGGAACCCAAATGGGTGCCTGAGACAGCAGTAAGCGCCATACATGAAGAGCTAATTGCAGAGCATGGAGGGGAGCCTGTATTAAGAGATGCAGGGTTACTTTCAGCGAGTCTAGCCAGACCTCGGCACTTATTCTCTTACAGTGAAAATGCAAAGCTATTTGATCTGGCAGCAGCCTACGGCTATGGTCTGGCAAAAAATCATAGTTTCGTCGATGGCAACAAGCGCATTGCCCTTGCTGTCATCGACGTTTTTTTACGATTGAATGGCTATAAGTTAGTAGCACCAGAACCAGAAGCAGTAGTCATAATGATTAATCTTGTGGATGGTGTGGAAGATCAAGAGAGCCTATCCGCTTGGATTGCTGAAAACTCCCAAGAACTCTAAATCCTCAACTGTGTAGTAAACGGGAACCAAGGAGGGATGCGATCGCGATCACGCCTTTCGGCACATCAACACCAAAGCCAACAATATGCAAAATCTCTTGTGTTGCCAAATCTTAATTATCAACAGCTTGGGTTGTTTCATCGCTTAACCCTCTGCTAAAGAAGACTTAGATTATCTTCACTGAAACCATTGCACTTACCGGAATCAGATTCAAGTAACTGATTTGTGGGGCTATGGTGTTTTAATGGGATGTGACCGCCCTCTATCATAAGATTTATCTACGAGCGATCCTATCCAAGACATATCAGCACCAAAATAAAATGTGCTGATGTTGAACTTCCACTCTTTACTCAATTGTCGCAGTTTCTCTTTGTCTGTGTTCTGTCTGTTATATCTGTTCTAGATACTCTCTCCCACGCTCTGTAATTCTTACATAGTTCCTCAAATTTCCTCCATCTTTCATTGAACCAATGTGTTTTTCCGGAAGACTTTCGATAAAGCCTAGTGTGCGTAAGCGCCGCAATTCCTGTTTGAAACTTTGTCGTTTTACGTAATCGAGGACTGGCTCATTGCTTGCTAACCTTTTGAGATGCTTTAGCTCGTCTTCATTTAGCAAGAATTTATTGATAATTTCTTTTTGCTGAGGGTTGGCAGCCGCCTTCTGCTCCAGCTCCGCTAAACGTTCAATCAACTTCTTATGGGCATCTAAATTTTCTTTTTGCCTTTCTTGTTCTTCCTTGATCTCATTGAGTTCTACTGTTACTTCGCCATCTTTGTATTGTAGCTTGGCTAATCTTTCTACCAAACCTGAATTAAACAACAGGATAATGGTAAAAATTGCTACGTCCGTCGGTTCAACTTTTTTGATTCGTCCGAATGGAACTAAGACTAAGTAAACTAAAGCTACAACAGTGACTATTTTTAATAGCCACCCGTTGAAATTATTTTTGCTCTTACCCTTAAGGCTGGTATCCTGCTCGAAATTATCTTTCTGACTTATAATATTCATGTCTCGACAACCAACTCGCCGCGTGAATCTTGCTTTTTCACAGATTCACTCATTTACATACTGAAGTTGCAGCGAACTTTCCGGACTTTTTTAGCAGATAGACGCGCAAAACACTAAATGCTTTTATCTCTCCCAGAAGAGTAAGTGGCATTGCCTACTTAAGCGATCTCATCCTCGTTCGGAAGGTGTCATCTAGGTCAAATGAAATTCGCTTAAGTAGTAGGATGTACAAAAGTTAACCAGCAAAGCTTGAGAATATCGGGATCTATCCCCCTTTCTTTTAACTTGGCAATTAGCGATCCAAGCTGTTGTTGTGCTTGTTCAGCTTGCTCTTCAGGAGTGGGAAACCGAATTCCCTCGCAGTCATACCAGTACAACCATTCCCGCGTCCATCCCTGATAAGTGCCTCGTCCGCGTCCAATTCCCAAACCAATCTCATTAGCTCTATCTGTCATGTAGTAGATACCCATGTTTAGCCCAAAAAACCAGTCCATACGCTCTTGCTGGAGCAAAGCTAGAATTGCTCTTAGCAAGTGGAGAACTAGGTTTTACAGTTCATTATCCACAGGGGTATCGTCAGAATCTGGTAGTTCTGCTGAGGATGGCAGATCAAGGAACGGGTCGTACTGGACCATGACGGCTTTGCCTAGACTGACTGTCTGATCTTAACCAAGCATGAGTGGCATTAGCTCAGCATAAAGTAAAGATTTTAAGCTTAATTGTTAAGCTAGCCGGAAGGTTGAGCCGTTGAGATGTAGACCTCTTGTTAGCGGGTCATATAGGGATAACTCTTGGGGTTTCCCCTCCGATGAATTACCTGCAATGAGGAAAGACATTATGCCAGTTTCAATTCCTGATACAGATTCGCTGTCTTCCCGTCTTGCAGATGATAGTACAGATAAATCCTTTCAACAGATAGGCACAATCGTGAGAATTTGGTTACGGTTTCTGGTTGTCGTAGCATTCGTACTGGGAATAGCCGGATGTGGCGTGATTAATCTCTCTGGAAATGAACCACTTCCAGCAGTTCCTTCTCTAGCGACGCCGCAACTCCCAGACTGGATTGAGGAAATTAGTCCATCTGGGGAGGTTGAACCTTTAGCGCAGATTCGCATCCGATTTAAAGATGCTTTGATTCCTGTTGAGAGTCTTGATAGCCCCGATCAACAGCAAAAGCTGAAACAATTTGAGATTTTGCCGCCGCTACCGGGACAATTTCGATTTTTGACACCGCGAATGGTGGGATTTCAAGCCGACAAAGCATTGCCGAAAGCAACGCGAGTCAGAGTCACTCTGAAAGCTGGTTTGGCGGATCTAAAAAATCATCGTCTGGATAAGGATTTAGCGTGGACTTTCAATACTGAACCGATTAAACTAACTAATTTACCGACTACTAATCCTGAAAATCCTGATAATCAAGCGATCGCTCTAAAGCCAACTCTAAAATTTAACTCAAATGTAGAACTGGATATCGCTTCAGTCCAAGAGCATTTGAAGCTAGTTCCGGAAGGAAAACAGAAGGATATACGGCTGAAAGTTGACTTAGAAAAAAAAGAGACACCGTTAGAGAATGAACAGCCACAGGAGAAACTTGACCCTTCAACCCGCAACTGGACATATGATTTAGTACCGCAGCAGACTTTAGAAAAAGCGACTCGTTACCGCTTAGAATTTTCTCCGGGTTTGCGTCCTATTCGGGGTAATCTGCCCAGCGAGATGTCTTATGTTAGTCAGCTAGCCACTTATTCGCCTTTGAAATTACTCATAATTAAATATTACGGAGTACCCGATGCTGGAGGTACTTATGGTCGGTTTGTCAAAGGAAGTCCTCAACTGCAATTTAATAACGGGCTTGATGCAAATTCAGCGATTGAGAATATTACTGTAACTCCTGCGCCAAAAGAAACTCCTAAATTGGTTCAAGTTCCTGATGGAGAAAGTCTTGTTAGTCTCAACCCTTGGGCATTAGAACCTGCCACTACTTATACAATTACTATCGGTAAAAAACTTAAGGATAAGTTTGGTCAAACATTGGAAAAGCCAGTTACGCTCAAATATGAGACAGGCGATGTAGCTGGAGATATTTGGGTACCATCAAATCTAAATATTTTCCCATCTGGTAAAGATTTACAGTTAAATGTTTCCACTGTAAACTTGCCAGAATCAAAGTATAAAGCGGCTTATCGGGTATTGCAGCCGACAGATTTAGTTTATGTAGATTCCGCTTATCCCAAAGGCGATGGGAATGATTTATTACCGAATCCCAATTCTTGGCAAAGTGTCAAGGTATCGAGCAAGAAAAATCAGTTAATTGATGTACCTGTTCCCATCCAGGAAAAACTGGGTACTGCTACGGGAATGTTAGCTTATGGAGTTCAGGCGCGAACTAATCGTTATGAAGAAAATGGTAAGCAACAATGGCGCGAACCGACGACTTATGGAATGGTGGAATTGACTAATTTGGGAGTGTTTGCACAGTGGTTCCCAGATTCGGGATTGATTCGCGTGCATCATCTCTCAGATGGTTCTCCCGTAGCATCTGCACCTGTAGAGATTTATGAGTCGAAATTAGAGGCAAAATCTCGTCCTCAACCCGTACCTTGTGCATCAGGGAAAACGGATGAAGCGGGGACATTACTATTGCGTCGTGAGGATATGCAACAATGTACAAAATCCAGTTCTGGATTTGAACAAGGGCCTAAATTGCTCGTCATTGCTCGCGAAAATCAAGATTGGGCATTTGTCCGCACGGAAGAATATAGCGGTGCTTATGGGTATGGTGTTGATGCTGGATGGGATGATGGGAAGCCAGTCTCACGGGGGGTAATCTTCTCGGATAGACAGCTTTACCAGCCAGGGGAAAAAGCATCGTTTACGGGTTTTGCCTACTACTTACAAAATGGCAAGATTCAGCAGGACAAAAATGCTAGTTATAAAGTCACTCTCCTAAATCCAGATGGTAAAAACACGGATTTAGGTACTCAAAAAACCAATGAATTTGGAAGTTTTTCTCTAGAAATGCCGTTTAAGGCTAATCAACCGCTTGGCTATTATTCGATTCAAGCGAAAAGCAAAAGTGGTGTAGAGGTTTTGGGTGACTTTCGCGTTGCCGAGTTTAAACCGCCTAATTTTAAGGTTGAGCTAAATCTAGATAAAGAATTTGCTCTAAAAGACCAGCAAGTTGAAGCGAAATCCACGAGCAATTATTTATTTGGTGCGCCTGTAGAAGGCGGGAAGGCGGAATATTACGTCACGCGATCGCAATCTGATTTTAAACCGAAAGGGTGGGAGCAATTTTCCTTTGGGCGGCAGTGGTTTTGGCCTGAGGAAAGTCCGACTGTTTCTAGTGATGTGTTGCAATCAAAGCAGGTATTAGATGGTAAGGGAAACAGCCAGATTGTCAAAATAGCGAAGGATGTGCCTTACCCGATGACTTATCGGGTGGATGTGCAAGTCTCCGATGTGTCGAATTTGTCAGTATCAGATTCTAAGACATTTACGGTATTGCCAAGCGATCGCTTAATCGGGTTACAATCCAATTTCGTTGCGGATGCTGGTAAAGAGTTTCCCGTCCAAGTTATCGTTACCGATCCTACCGGCAAGGTGATGGAAGGACAACGGGTGCGCGTGGAACTGCAACAGATGAAATATAGCAGCGTCACGCGGGTGGTAGAAGGCAGTAATACTGCTAAAAACCAAGTGGAATACAAAACCGTGGCGCAGGCAGAGGTGAAATCGGGAAATAATCCTCAATCTGTGTCGCTGATACCTCCTGAATCAGGTTCTTACCGGATTCGAGCAAACTTTGCAAACACCAAGGATGAAGTTACCGCAACTGATTTGCAAATTTGGGCGACGGGTGGCAATGCGGTAAGTTGGGGAGAAAGCGATCGCGATCGCTTGGAAGTCAAACTCGATAAAGACACCTATAAACCGGGTGAAACGGCTACCGCTTTAATTCAATCTCCCTATCCGGAAGCTGAGTTATATTTTGCCGTTGTCCGCGATAAACCCCTGTACAAGACAATTACCAAAGTGAAAGGGGGTGCGCCGCAAATTCAATTCCAAGTAACGCCGGAAATGCTGCCAAACGCCGCAGTAGAGGCGGTATTGGTTCGCCAAGGCGTTCCCCTAAGTCAAGTGGAACCTGGAAGCTTAGAAAACTTGGTGCGGATTGGGTTTGCTCCTTTTAAAACTAACTTGGATGATAAGTATTTAAAAGTCCAAGTTACCCCAATTCAAGCGCAACTAGAACCGGGTGTCCCAGAAACCGTACAGCTAGAACTCAAGGATGCACAAGGCAACCCAGCCCAAGGACAGTTTACCGTCATGGCGGTAAATGAAGCGGTGCTGCAACTGAGCGGTTATCGTCCGCCGGATTTGGTGCAGACTGTTTATGCAGAGCAGCCGATTTCAACTCGATTTAGCGATAATCGTCCTAATGTGGTGGTGCAACCAACCTCAATGACGAAACCGAAAGGTTGGGGTTATGGCGGGGGACAATCAGCAGGCGCAGCGAATACCCGCACCCGTAAAGATTTCCAAGCCTTAGCTTACTACAACGGTTCTGTTCTCACAGACGCGACAGGGAAGGCAGAGGTGACATTTAAGTTGCCGGATGACTTGACAACGTGGCGGGTGATGGCAGTTGCTACCGATGGTAATCTGCACTTTGGCAACGGTGAGGCGACATTTATCACGACGAAACCGTTGCTGTCTAACCCTATATTGCCGCAGTTTGCACGTCCGGGCGATCGCTTGGAAGCTGGCTTATCTGTCACGAACAATACCCAACAAACCGGAAATCTGGCAATCAATGGTGTGGCGAATGGTTCTCTTCAGTTTGCAAATAAACCCGCTAATCTGCAAACCAAAGCAGAATCTGGCACTCGTGCGTATCGCTTTCCTATCGTGGCAGGAAGTGCAGGTAAATCTCAGGTGAAGTTTACTACTCAGTTGAATGGAACTGCTGATGCATTTGAAGTGCCTTTGGAAGTGAAAGCGCTAGAGATTACCGAACAAGTCGTAGAAAGCGGTACAACTACAAATCAGGTGAAAATTCCCCTGAATGTGGATAAAAAGGTTGTCCCTGATGCGGGAGGTTTGGAGATTTCCCTTGCCAGTACGCTGATCCCGGAAATTACCGCACCAGCGCGTCAAGTATTGCAGGATGAGCAATTGCCATTTTTGGAACCAGCGGCGAGTCAATTAGCGATCGCATCCAGCTTGCAAACGCTTTCTCAAAAATACGGTCAAACCTTTGCACAATTCAATCCGACTCAACAAGCGAACCAATCTCTAGAACACCTACAAAAACTCCAGCAACCGGATGGTGGATTCGCCGCTTGGCCTGGTCAACAGAAGTCCGATCCGTTAGTATCTCCTTACGCAGCTCAAGCTTTAGCAAGAGCCTCGAAAGCGGGACTGACGGTAGAACCGAGAATGGTGTCTCGCTTGACGACTTACTTGAAGAAAATTCTTGCAGATCCCGGTCAATACGATTTTTGTAAGCAACCACTCTGCAAGAATCAGGTGCGACTAGAAGCACTCTCTGCTTTGGCGGAACTGGGAGAAAAGCGCAATGACTTTCTTGCAGACATTTACGCACAGCGCAGTCAATTCGATCCGGTTACGCAGATTAAGCTGGCGCATTACCTGTCTCAGTTTCCAGAGTGGCAAGAAGAATCTCAAACTCTATCGAAACAATTCCAGCAAAATATTTATCAAACGGGTCGCACTGCTACGGTAAATTTACCCCAAGGTTTATCTTGGCTCAACTCGTCAACAACAGCTCAAGCTCAAGCTTTGCGCCTTGCGATCGCGCAAAAGAGTAACCCAGAAATCTTAGATCGGTTGTTGCAAAGTCTCCTCGCACTGCGACGAAATGGCACTTGGCAGAATACCTATGACAACGCTCAAGCACTCACGGCTTTGGTGGAATATAGTCAGACGCAGCCAACACCGCCTAACTTTGCCGCAATGGTGAAACTCGCTGGCAAAAAATTGACATCGGCGCAGTTTAAGGGATACACCAACCCCAGCCAGGATCTTAAGGTGCCGATGACCCAGTTGCCACGCGATCGCCACGATCTGATTGTGCAAAAATCGGGTCAAGGTACGCTGCACTACTTGGTTGCCTATCGCTACCGCCTACAGGGAAATCAACCGGGAAGATTTAACGGCTTACGGGTGACACGCGAAATCCGTCCCGCTAGTGAAGAAAAGGTGTTGCGAAAGCTCAGCCTCTATGCTTCTGATGAGCCGTTGACGGTGAAAAGCGGTCAGGTGTTTGATATCGGTTTGGAGATTATTACCGATCATCCGGTGAATCGTGTGGTCATTAGCGATCCGCTCCCAGCCGGGTTTGAGGCAGTCGATGCGAGTTTCCAAACTTCTACGGCTGCATTACAGGCAAAAGAGGATAACTTTGGCTTCAAGACGATTTATCGCGATCGCATTGTTGCCTATAGCGATCGCCTGGAAGCCGGAGTCTACTCTCTGCACTACCTCGTCCGTTCCGTGACTCCAGGCACCTTCCTTTGGCCTGGTGCAGAAGCCCATCTACAGTATGCACCAGAAGAATTTGGACGCTCAGCTTCTTCTACTTTGAAAGTGTCGGATTAGAGCGCAAAGGAAACATAAAGTTTCTTCCCGGCTGACGTTAGGGAAGGAGAACTATGGGGTGCCATCATCTGTTTTGCGAATGATGGCACCTCTTTTTTGCCTGATTTTGCCTTTTGTGTGACTTTTGCTTTTTAACTTTTGCTTGTTTGCCGATTAGTTTTGCCGCGATCGCCCTTTCTTTGCAAAGATTAGTTAGATTGTTATGCCACAACGGCAGTTATGGCGATATCAAGACTAAGTAAATTCATAAGGGAAGCAACATGGCTGGAAAAACAATAAATAGTAGTGCCAGTGGTTTTCTTGTTGTCCTCTTGCCATTGGCGTTTGCGATCGCCTTCCTGTTTGTAGCATGGCCTGTAGTGCTGGCACTGGTGTTGGTGGGCATCTGTTTAAGGCTTTGGCAAAACTATCAATGGCAAAAGTGGAGCCAGCAAGTCAATCCCTTTTTTCATCAGCTGATTCAGGAAACCCAAGGGCGCGTTACAGCACTCGACTTGGCAATGAAAGCGAATCTCTCTGGAGCAGCAGCGCAGCGGTACTTGGATACAAAAGCCCAAGAATTTGGGGCAAGTGCCCTTGACTATCAAGACAAAGGCAAAGTGTATTACTTTATCACTGCTAACACTCTAGGTAGCATCTTTGATGACAGCGAACCTTCCCGCCAATCTTATGTCAATGATGCTCCAGAAGCTGTGGCACCTGCCCGGAAAGAGCAGCAACCACAGGAATTAGCTGATGACGAGGAGTTTGAGGAACCTGAAAACGAACCCACTGACGAACAGAGGGCTTCTAAAGCGCTGATTCAATCTGAACTTGCAAGGCGGCTGGATGTTCATTCCAGTACCATTTACAAACGCAGGAGTGAACCATACTTCGCAGATTGGAGCCAAGGTCGAGATCCAGAAGGAATATCCTGGAGATTTGAACCCGATAGTATGCTGTTTTTTCCTATCGAAACCGAGTCTTAAAAGGAAAGCTGAACCGACTCCAAGGTAAAAGATAAATTTTCTGGAAAGAGGCTCAGTTTGGAAAGGCAAAAAGGGTAAGGGACGATTCCCTTGCCTTTTGCCGTTTTTAGGGGATCTGCTTGCCAACAACTTGCCTATAACACGGTTATCCCTCCCTAGAGGATTGAGAAGCATTAAGAAATTAAAATGATCCTTAAAAAAAAGGCAAAATAAGAAAACAAAGGTTAATAAAACGGGTTTGCATCCTACTGTGTCCAACCTGTCGAAAGCATTTATGAATGATCGAACCAAAACGGCCTGCGAATCAAGCAGTTAAGCTGGATACGAATTATCACCCTCGTATCTTTGATAAGAATATAAGCTTCGTGCCGCGTCAGATTAGCCCAAAACAATCCGAAGCACTGCGAATCATCGCTCGTCAGGTTGCGGCTCAACAAGAACTACGCCGTGGTTTGAACCGCTTAACCCGTGCCCCCCAATCGCACCCACGAGGGGAAGAACAGCAGGAGCGTTTCTTTACGCTCTCTGAGGAGCGCCTGCGCCTACTAGAATCCATTGTTATCAATGCAAATGACGCGATTGTCATTACAGAAGCCGAGCCATTGGAAGAGCCGCTTGGCCCCAGAATTGTCTATGTAAATCAGACCTTTACCCAAATGACCGGCTATCAATCGGAAGAGGTAATCGGTAAGACTCCCCGGTTGTTGCAAGGGCCGAAAACTGAGCGATCGCAACTCGATAAAATTCGTCAAGCTTTGTCACGATGGGAGCCGGTCAGAGTCGAGTTGATTAACTACCGCAAAGACGGTTCCGATTTTTGGGTAGAACTGAATATCTTACCGCTGGCAGATAGTACGGGTTGGTTTACCCATTTGCTAGCGGTGCAACGAGATATTACCGAACGCAAAGCTGCTGAGTACGAACTAAAATCCCATGCGCGGGCTTCAGCAGTGGTGGCTCAACTGGGGCAAGGGGCGCTCTCTGGCACCAATCTAGATGTGCTGATGCAAGAAGCGGTGAAGCTGGTTGCCCAAACCCTGGAAGTACCCTTTTGCCAGGTTTTGGAACTGATGCCAGGAGGCAATGCTTTATTCTTGCGGGCAGGCGTTGGCTGGCAGGAAGGGCTGGTAGGTTCTGCAATCATCGGTGCCCACGATCGTTCCCAGGCAGGATATACCTTGCTAACGGGGAAGCCGGTGATTGTGGAAGACCTCCGGATCGAAACGCGCTTTTCTGGAACGCCACTGCTGCACAACCACCGCGCGATCGCTGGCATGAGTGTGATCATTCATAGTCAGGGGAACCCGTTCGGTGTTTTGAGCGTTCACACCCCTAACTACCGAAGGTTTACGGAAGACGAAGTTCATTTTTTGCAAGCGGTTGCGAATGTCTTGGCAACGGCGAACGAACGCCAGCTGGCGGAAGAGGCGCTGCGGGAAAGCGAAGAGCGGTATGCGCTGGCGGTTCGCGGGAGTAATGAAGGTTTGTGGGATTGGAACCTGAAAGCGGAAACCTTCTATTTTTCGCCGCGCTGGAAATCGATGTTGGGTTGCCAGGAGGATGAAATTGGCGACAGCCCGGAGGAGTGGTTTAACCGCGTACATCCAGAAGACTTGGAGCGAGTCAAAAGCGCGATCGCTGCCCATCTAGAAGGGTTGACTCACCACTTCGAGAAAGAATATCGGATGTTACATAAGGATAAAACCTACCGATGGATGCTTTGTCGAGGAATGGCGATTCGAGATGCCAATGACAAAGCCTACCGTATGGCAGGATCGCAGACGGATATTACCGACCGCAAGGTGGCTGAGGAACATCTCATCTATGATGCCTTTCACGATCCGCTGACAGGTTTGCCCAATCGAGCCTTATTTATGGAGCGACTGTCCCAGGCGATCGCGCGAACCAGAAGACAGCCAGAATATCTGTTTGCCGTCTTATTTCTAGATCTCGATCGCTTCAAAGTCGTCAATGATAGCCTCGGTCATGTCATCGGAGACCAGCTGCTGATTGCGTTAGCAAAGCGACTGCAAAGTAGCGTCGCTTCTTGCCTGCAAGCCTCTGTGTGTGGCAGCAATACTGTGGCACGGCTTGGGGGCGATGAATTCGTCATCCTCTTAGAAGAAATTCAAGATATCGACGTTGTAGAAGCGATCGCCAAAAGCATCCAAAAAGACCTCCGGCATCCTTTCAACCTAGACAGACACGAAGTCGTTGTGACAGCCAGCATTGGCATTACCTTAAGTGCAATCGAGCAACGAGGTTCATCAGGCACTTACAAAACTTGCCCCTACCCCGGAGACATTCTGCGTGACGCCGACATCGCCTTATATCAAGCCAAGGCACTAGGCAAAGCCCGTTACGAAGTTTTTACCACCGCTATGCACACTCATGCGGTGGCTCGCTTGCAACTAGAAAACGATCTCAGACAAGCCCTAGCCAGAACCGAGGTAAAAGACCGGCTTCAAACAAAAACTGTCAATTCTTCTGGTTACTCTTCACTCAGTCGTGAGTCCGCATCCTTCAGTCATTCTTTCCTGCTTCACTATCAGCCCATTGTCTGCTTCATGACTGGCAGAATTACTGGTTTCGAGGCACTGGTACGCTTGTCTCACCCGTTTCGCGGCTTGATTTCCCCAGTTGATTTTATCCCGATCGCAGAAGAAACAGGTTTAATCATCCCTTTGGGAGCGTGGGTTCTGCGCGAAGCCTGCCGTCAAATGCGGCTTTGGCAACAAGAATTTCCTGACTTAGCGCCATTAACCATCAGCGTTAATCTTTCCGGCAGACAGTTTTCCAAACCTAATTTAGTCGAGCAAATTCAGCAAATTCTCCAAGAAACCGAGTTACCAGCACCAAGCCTAAAACTGGAAATTACCGAAAGTGTGGTGATGGAAAATGCTGCCGCCGCTACGGCTAGTTTAGAGCAACTAAGCAACTCCGGAATTCAACTTAGTATTGATGACTTCGGAACCGGCTATTCTTCTTTGAGCTATTTGCACCGCTTTCCGCTCAATACTCTGAAGATTGACCGCTCCTTTGTTAGCCGGATGGATGCAGGCGAAAATTCTGAGATTGTAAAAACGATTATTACGCTGGCTCATCATCTGGGATTAGATGTGATCGCAGAAGGTGTAGAAACGGCGGCTCAGATGGAACAACTGCGATCGCTACGCTGCGAAGCTGGGCAAGGATTCTTCTTTTCCAAGCCACTAGATAGCGAATCTGCTAGAGCATTAATCGCCGCAATGCCCCAATGGTAAGACCATTCAAAATCATCTTATTTTTAATTTTTCTGAGTCTGCTAACTATTTATAAAATCCCTCAACGATCTTTGCACTTGTGGTAGGTTGATGTAGACTTTGGCGGCTTCAATTAGATTCATGACATTTGCCGGACTCGCATCATCGATATCGTCACTCAATCGTTTCCCAGTCAACTTGCTATCGAGTTTAAATTGCAAGCGCAAGTAACGACTATCCTCATCAATCACCTGTTTAGCAATGTAACTATTAATATCTGACGAAGCATCAAAAATTACATCAAGAATCGGGAGTGCCCACTGAATCGCACCCCATTGTTGGGCACTTTCAAGCGGAATTGCGCGGGTAAGACTTCCCGTACCGAGGGATAAAACTGAAATTTCGTGGGGTTTATAACCTAACCGCAGGGCTTCAGCGATCGCGCAAGCTGTGGGATTATTTGCCCCAACACCACCGTCAATCACCGAGTATACGTTAGTAATTCGGTAAGCAGAAGTATTATTAGGCACTACGTTCCACGCCTCATCCACAATCGCCATCCGAGTCCCGCCTCTGTAGCCAATGATGCTACGATTCTGACCGCGTCCCGTCCCGCCGGTGATTTCAATCTGCATTTGATTGTAATCACCATTGTCTTCTGCGGCTTCTTGCCCTAAAGTAATCGAGTTCGTATCTCCGCCTTGGGCAATCCCTTCTTCTTTTTTATCCAGTCTATAGGCAGGAAAAAAAGTTGGGGCAGAAGCAGAACAGAGACACGCTTCCCATAAGGGAAGTTCAGCAAATATTTTGCGCCAGCTTTTAAAAATAATCGGTTCTCGCTTAATTGTGTCGTAGGCAGTAATTAAGAGCTTTGTTGAAGTAATATCCGACAGTTTTTTGTATTTAAATTCTTCTTTGAGAGACTCAATCAAACCTTTATTTGAGTATTTGGGGGCAGAAGGGCCGTACTGAAGAAGCAACCCGACCCGTTGCGCCGACCAAAGATTTCGGTAGGGAAAGATTCGAGTTCCTTTGTTCTGATACACATCCACAATGTCCTGGGCTGTGCGATCGCTAGCAATCGACGCCGCCAAAATTGACCCGGTAGAGGTTCCTGCAATTAAGTGGAAGTATTGGCTTAAGGGCTGACCGATAATTTTCTCGATCTCTGTCAGCATCGTTGCTGAAATGACACCCCGGATACCACCTCCGTCAAAGCTCAAAATGCGAAAAGTCACGCTTTTTTCCCCACAAAAGATTGCTGTCAAATCCAATAACTAATTGGTCATTCTTCCTTGTTTAGGGGTCTTCTACCCATTCCCCTTTGGATTCGCCCTCGTAATGTCAATCGTAATTTTGCCGCCAAAGTCTGGAATCGGTGCGCCCGGTTTCGTTAACCGCACTTGGACTTGCGACACTTGCTTGAATTCTAAGATGGCATCTGCGATCGCGCTGATTAACTTTTCTACGAGGGCAAACTTAGCGGTTTTTACCAAATCCTTCACTGTCGAAATCACCGCGCGGTAATCCAGAGTGTCTTCTATGGCATCGCTGATGCCTGCTGGTGCCAAATCTAGCCACAAAGTTACGTCTACTTCAAACCATTGCCCCAATACCTGTTCTTCTGGTAAGTACCCAGTGTAGCCGTAGCAGCGAATTCCTGTTAGCTGAATGCTATCCATTTTCTCAAAAACTTTAATTTCCTTGCTACTTCAAACCTGAGGAGCCAAAATTTCTCCTAAACTTTGCTCCGGTATCTTCGTTAAATCTTCAACATTCTCAATGATTGTGGTGCAAATATCATCTAATGGTAAATCATTCGGATCTCGTCCAAAAGGATTTTCAATTTCATTACCGATTTCTTCAATCCCAAATAAAATAAAACTAATTATACCGACAACTAGCCCTGTCCACCAGCCGGAAGTATCGACAAGTTGAAAAGGTAGCGCAAAGCCATAGATTAGCAACAGTCGCTTTAGGTAAATCGCATAAGCTAAAGGAATGGGGGTTTTTAAAATGCGTTCGCAGCCAGTTAAAGCTTCTACCATTTGATCTAGCAATCCATTCATTGCAGCTAACTGATTATTATTTAAGGAGTTCCGCTCGTGTTGCTGCTGTAGGTAATCCCCAATCCAAAATGCTATTTTTAGCGGAGGGTTTTTAACGCTTTTGAGCTGAAGAAATTGCGATGGAGTTACTATCTCTTCTAACTCGTCGTTTAAAGCCTCTTGTCGCAACTGTAACTTAGTTGCGATCGCAAAGGCTCCTAATAACCGCATCGCTGTTGCTTTATCCTCTCTATCTGTTGATTCTCGTTCCGCAACCGATACTTGAATTTGCCGCGCTAAATTGCGGACGTTCACCACCAAAAGCCCCCAGGATTTGCGCCCTTCCCAAAACCGCTCGTAAGCCGTATTTGTCCGGAAAACCAATAATAAGCCTAAAACCAGATTATAAACAACATTAGTAACCAGATTATCTAAAAGGTTTCCAGCGATCGGTAATTTAAAATAATCGAGAATAGAAACGAAAAAACCAAACCCTCCACACAAAAGAACGCGGGGAAAAATAGTCGGTGCGACCGATCCCCTCAACTGTAAAGCCATTGCAAACCAGTTTTTATTCTCAATCGTCATGCTGCTGTTTATTCACTGAAACTGAAGCAGAAAAAGATTAAATCATCGTTATCGCCTTCATTCAACAATATCTTGCCGAGTGCTGGCAACGATATCAAATAGCTCTTTCTGCTCTGTCTGAGGAACTTCAAACTTATCTAAACTTTGTTGAAAATCCGCCAGAAATACTTCCCACTCTTCAGGAGAAATTTTTAGGTGAGCATGAGAATCGTGCATTGAACGACCCGTATATTGTTGCGGGCCACCTGTCGCCCAGCAAACCATTTCTGTAACCAGATACTTGAAACCTGCTTTTGACACTCGGTGATGTGCTTCATCTACGAGAGGATTTGCATTCAATTTCGGGTCAACCATGATTCTGTCAATGAAATCATCGACTACGGCTGCAATATTGTAAACACCGCCCAGGCGCTCATAAAGTGATAGTTGTGAGTTCATAATGGCTTCTTCTTGAATTAAATAATTCCTAAATTCTCCTTGGCAAGTGGCAAGGTTAGCGATCGCTCGGTAAGCATTTTAAGGTTTTAAAAAACCTCAATCCTACTTTAAAGTACACCCCAGCACTCGCGAATAAAATTTTTCCTGGGCTTCTGTTGGAAAAATTTATCTTCGACCTTCACTGGGCTACTTTCGGGGGTGAGAAAATTTAGGGAGATTCTCCGCCGAGTATTTCTACTACACCTAGATTCGGTGTCTACAAATCTCGATGAGTAAAGAGTTTGGCATCTGCACCGCTGTAGGTGGCAGCAATATGCCCATCGCCTGCGATTTGATATTTGTATGTCACCACTCCTTCTAAGCCTACAGGGCCGCGAGGAGGCATCATTTGAGTACTGATTCCCACTTCTGCGCCCAATCCGTAGCGGAAGCCATCGGCAAAGCGAGTTGAACAGTTATGAAAAACTCCAGCAGCATTGACTTGTGCCAGAAAATTAGTGGCAGCAGCAGTATCTTCTGTCACGATGGCATCAGTATGCCGAGAACCGTAGGTATTAATATGGTCAATCGCTTCTGAGAGAGAATCTACAATTTTGATTGAGAGAATTAAATCGCTGTATTCTGTCGCCCAGTCGGCTTCAGTCGCCTGTGTAATGTTCAGAATTTCGCAGGTGCTTTCATCTCCCCGCAATTCTACATTTTTTGATTGCAAAGTATTCGCAACTTGCGGTAAAAATTCCGATGCGATCGCTTGATGCACTAGCAGAGTCTCCACAGCGTTGCAAGCGGCTGGGTAATGGGTTTTGGCATCTACGGTAATCGAGATAGCTTTTTGCAGATCCGCCGCTTTGTCCACATAGACGTGACAAATCCCTTCCGCATGACCCAAAACAGGAATCCGAGTATTTTCTTGCACAAAACGGACAAAAGAGTTAGAACCTCTAGGAATAATTAAATCTACAAATTGATCTAATTTCAGCAGTTCTAAGGTTTCCTCTCTCGTTGTCAGCAATTGCACTACATCTGGATTTACTTCAGTCTTCGCTAATCCCTGGCGAATCGCTTTCACCAGCGCTTCACAAGAACGCACCGCTTCCTGTCCGCATTTGAGGATAACACCGTTGCCAGATTTGATGGCAAGAGTGGAAATTTGCATCACTGCATCGGGACGCGCTTCAAAAATCACTCCCAGAACGCCTAGAGGACAGGTAACGCGCTTGAGAATTAATCCCTCATCCAGTTCCCGGTGAACCTGCACTGCGCCCACGGGATCGGGCAGACGCCCCACATCTCGCACCCCCGCGATCGCGCCTTTTAGCTTTGTTTCATCCAACTTCAAGCGAGCGTAAAGCGGTTTGGGAATTCCTGCCGCCTCCGCTGCCTTGCAATCTGCCGCATTCGCCGCCACAATCTCTGATGCTGAGGATTCTAGCGCTTGCGCGATCGATTCAATTGCTTGGTTTTTCGCCTCTGCGGACAACACTGCCAAGCTTCGCGCTGCTTGACGAGTTTTTTGAGCGATCGCACTTAAGGACATGGAAGCAATCTGGGAAGTCATGGCTCTGAATCAAACGCCTACGTTCAAGCCAAAGTTTAGCAAAATGTGGCTTCTGTTTAAATTCTAATAGATGGGATGCCTGAGTTTAAATCGGATGAACCTAAGGCTAGAGATAGGTTTACTACTTTTTAATTGATTTATAAATTAAATTTATTAGCTCGATTTTAGCTCATTTTAATAAATTCTTAATTGTTGTTTGTAAAATATATAAGTAGTATGAAAATAAAATTTTCAGAAAAATTACAAAATATAACTTAAATGAGTATACATCAAAAAAAACTGTTAGTTTCTGCTAGCCCACCCGCAGATAAACAGTTGCAATCTAGACAACAGTTACGGATTGATTTGGCTCAAGAGTGCCAAAAATCCCAGCAGTTACGAGCTGATGGCGTTAAAAAGCGCCAAAAATCCCAGCAGTTGCTAGCTAATTTGCCTAAAACCTGTCAAAAATTACAGCAATTGTTGGCTAATAGTGCTGAAGAGTGCCAAAAGTCGCAGCAGTTACGGGCTAGTTCAACTAGAAGTGTTCCGGTCGAGCTGTTAGACATTGATTTAGACATTGATTTAGATGAACGCCTCCCCACGATAGACTTGCCTTTAGATTCATTAGAGTATTTCGACGCGCTTGTGCAATCGCAGTCTGACGTAGAGACTCGTCTCCAAATGGTAGATCGATTGCAGTTAGACTTAGTAGAAAGTTTGCGATCGCTTGAGGACTCCCTTCAGCAATTTCCACTTGATTTAGGTAAATCTCTGCTGAAAGAAGAGCTGTTGATAGAAAATCAGCAGCTAGATGTCTTAGATAGAGATATCCTCCAAGAGTCTTCCGATAGCCCTGAGTGCGGAGAAATTGTAAAAGTTATTGACAAATTTCTTGCTCAATATTTAAGCGGAGATTACTCAGAAGATGATGAATCTACCGCCAGCGATACTCTTTGAGTATCGCTGGCGGCGATGAAATTTTTTATTTAGTTTCATCCCCATAAACCCGGTTTCTTCGAGAAAGCGGGTTTTTCATTTCAATGGTTCTATCTTTTGGTAGATGAATTTCTGAAATTTTCCGAAACTACTGTGACAAACCGTGTATCTAGCGAGTATTTGGTCAACAAATACCGCTGCTCCTTCTTCAGGGAGATGCATTATGTCACTCGAAGCCGGATTTGACGCGCTCAAACAAGGACGATATCAAGAGGCAGTTCCGTTGCTCAGGCAATACTGCCATTGTTCCGATGCTCGCGCTAAAGACTACCTGAGAGGTTTGATGGGGCTAGCGAAAGCCTATCAAGGTAGCGGAGAGACCCAAAAAGCGATCGCGCTTGGTTTTGTCTTCCCATCCCTGTACTAAATTTCGGAAATTTTCTTCATCCAACCTGTAGTTTCAAAAAGGGCGAACACTGCAAGCGCACGGTTCGCCTTCTTCTTGGTGCTGAGGAACTCAAACCGGCAAACCAGGTGCTAGAAAATTTCATCGCAAATTTATATAAGTATTGTTTTCCTATGAAGAGTATATGAAGTTACATAGATTCAGTATTTTGACGGAAGATAATCGAATCCAATGACCTCTAAGTTAGGTAAAGAACAGTCAGGAAGTGGGCTTCAGAAAATGAGTGCAGTTTCAAAAAATGGGTGGGATTCCTGGAGAATGGCATCAATCGCGATCGCTCGGAATTCAAGAGCATTGGAACAGCTATCGGAGAAACTGACTTCAAAGTACACAGATTCAGAGATGGCTGGGATATGGCGGCAGGCACGGTTGGTGCTAGCAGAAGAAGATGAGTGCTGGCTGGAAGAAGAACTGTATCGCATCCTCATTCAGGATTCCCAAATCGCGGCTTAAAAATTTAGCGTTCCTTGTTTAATTCGCCCGAAGCTGCTAACTGAGCTTTCGCTTGTTGCCAAAGCGTTTCCAACTCATCTAATGTGTAATCAGAGAGGGGACGGTCGGCAAAAGCCTCCATTTTTTTCAGACGCTGAATAAATCGCTGATTCGTTCCCTGTAAAGCTTCTGAAGGATCGAGATCGTACCAACGGGCAAGATTAATCACCGTAAATAATAAATCTCCCAGTTCCGCTTGCTGATGGGCTTCGTCTTCCTGTTGCAGTGCCTCTTCAAATTCTGCTAACTCTTCGTGAAACTTCGCCCACACGCCCTCAATATTTTCCCACTCAAACCCAGCCGCAGCTGCCTTTTGAGAAATTTTCATCCCTGCCATCAGTGGCGGCAATGTGCGGGAATAACGAGTCAGTTTGCGACTTAGCTGTTGCGCGTCTTGAGTCGTTTCTCCTTTTTCTGCGGCTTTGATTTTCTGCCAATTTTCGTGGACTTCCTCCGCAGTTTCGACTTCAACCTCTCCAAAGACGTGAGGATGACGGCGGATCAGCTTTTGAGTAAGCCCCTGAACGACATCGGTTAAGCTAAATTGCCCGGATTCGCTGGCAATCTGCGCTTGCAGCACCACTTGTAGCAATAAGTCCCCCAGTTCTTCAGCGATCGCATCTTTATCCCCAGTGCGAATCGCATCTACGACTTCATAAGCTTCTTCGATGACATACGGGGTGAGGGTTTGGGGAGTCTGCGCTAAATCCCACGGACAACCTCCATTGGGCGATCGCAACTGGGCAACAACCTCAATCAACTGTTGCAGGGCTTCTAGTGCAGTTTGAGGCATGGGATGAGCAGATTCTGGGGAATTTGACATAAACGAAAATTCAGTTTGTCTTTCGATCTTACCTTCGCGTCCTCTGCGTCTTGGCGGTTGGTTTCTTGACTCTACGCTGACTCACTTTGCCGGTTCGCTTCCGAGTCTTCACTCGCTTAGGCATCACCGCCTTCAATCCACTTTTTTTAAACCGCTTGTAGGCAGAACCCCCCCAGTCACTGAACGAGTGACTCATTGCACCCAATTCCAAACCCACAAACAGCGCTATCCATTCAGCCGGGTATTGAGTAAGCGATCGCTGCACCTGATTCGCTATCACCTGCCAAGTCCATCCGACACCCCAGACTAGCTGTAGTATCCCCAATATCAACAATCCCACGAGAAAGAGCCAGCAGGCGAGATAAAGCGATCGCACGATTGTCCCAATTGCCAACCCGTGGGAAAAAACCGAGCGGTGACGTAAACACTTCTGGTAGGGTATCCAAATCCACCGCAACCAGCCCCAACGCTGATAAGGACGGGAGTTTAGATCCAAGTCTGGGCTAAACATCAGCCCGCTGAATAAAAATCCTCCGGAAACAATTAACGTGAGGTCGCCGCTGCGAGTCAGCCCGAACGTCATGCCAGCCACCCAAGGCAGGCACCATAAAGTTATACGATCGTGCGTCCGACCAGAGGGCATCCGTTAAATTTGAGATTTTTTAAAATTTATTCTGTTTGAATAGTAGCAGCAGCAGCGTAATCTGCTATTATCTAAAAAGTGTCTGAATTTGGGCGGTTAGCTCAGTTGGTAGAGCGCCTGCCTTACAAGCAGGATGTCACTGGTTCGAGTCCAGTACTGCCCATTAAAAATTGTATAGTGACTAATTATCTGTCACAAATGACAGATGAATGTCATTAACCCAAATTCAGCTTCATCCAGATTCGTTTGGAGAAGCTAAGCGATGCGAGAATCTCGTCACTAAAATAGCACATTATGGAATCGATCGATTGGGGTCGCCTGTTGTGCTATCTTCGAGCGATCGCATTCATCAACGCTTGCGAGAGAACCTTAGAATTTTTGAACGGTAGATGAGTTTGTCTGACGATTGAGGACAGTTGCTAACAGGGAGAAGCGAATCTATGCCGTAGGAAATCGCCTCCCTAAAATCAGGTCAGCCTGACTCCGGTGTGATTGGATAGAATTCACTGCTACGTAGCAAAAAGATTGGCAGGGTAAGAAAACTCTAAACTCTGCATTAGTCTATGCAGTGGCAAGCTTACAGGCTAAAACTAGCTGCCACAAGGAGAGCTGGTATGAAGTAGGGGCAATCTACCAAGAGTAAAATTTTAAATCTGTGGATGAAAAACCCGCACAAGATAGGATTCGACTATGGCAACACTCCACTTTAAAGGCAAGTCTTTTGTCCAAAATCACCATCTGACGGTCAAGTATCACCATCTTGTACCCGATAAGGCAGCTAGTCTTACCGCTAAGGTGAGTCTTCACGACAACCTGATTGTTCATGGGGACAATCTGATTGCCTTGAAAGCATTACTCCCTACCTATGCAGGTAAGGTCAAGTGCATTTACATTGACCCACCTTACAACACGGGCAATGAAGATTGGGTTTACAACGATAATGTCAATTCGCCCATGTTGCAGGAATGGCTTGGCAAAGTAGTTGATAAGGAAGACCTTAGCCGCCACGATAAATGGCTCTGCATGATGATGCCTCGCCTGAAACTTTTGTGGGAACTCCTTCATGAAGAGGGAGTGATTTTCATTTCAATTGACGATCGCGAAGTTCACCACTTGAGAATGTTGATGGATGAGATTTTCCAGGAAGAAAATTTTATCGCTCAACTGGTGTGGGAGAAAGGTAGGAAAAACGATGCCAAGCTATTCTCTGTTGGGCATGAGTATATGGTCGTTTATTCACGTTCATTAGCAACTCTTCGACAGTTAGGAACTGTCTGGCGGGAACCCCAGCCTGGAGCTAAGGAGATTTGGGATGAGTATTGTCGTTTGCGAGAAATACATGGAGAAGACGACAAAGCTATAGGGAATGCTCTTCAAGAGTGGTACGAACAGCTTCCGAAGCAGCACCCTTCCAAAGCACTAAGCCGTTACAAGAATGTTGACAAGTGGGGGCCGTGGAGAGATGACAACATTTCTTGGCCTGGTGGGGGAGGCCCGCGATATGACGTAGTTCATCCTAAGACAAAACAACCTTGTGCAGTTCCTGAACGTGGATGGGGTTTTTCAACTCCCGAAGCCATGCAGAGGAAAATTCAGTTGGGGCTTGTAGTATTCCGAGAAGATCATACTAAGCCCCCTATCCGTAAAACCCATCTCCGTCCAATTCCTGAAGAACTGGAAGAAGATGAGGAATTCTTGCTTAACGAAGATGACGACGAAGATAAGGACGAGGCTAAAGTTGGCATGAAAGTAATGCCGAGCGTTATCTATCGACAATCACAGGTTGCTGTGAAGTATCTGCGTAAACTTATGGGAGCCAAAGTCTTTAACAACCCAAAAGACCATGAAGTGCTTGCTCGGATTTTTCGTTACTGTACCTCTCCTAGTGATATTATTCTCGATTCATTTGCAGGTTCTGGTACAACAGCTCATGCAGTTCTGGCACTTAATAAAGAAGATGGTGGAAATCGTAGATTCATTCTAGTGGAGTGTGAAAAATATGCTAAATCAATTACTGCTGAACGAGTAAAACGAGTGATTCAGGGATTACCAGAGTCCAGAGATCAAAATCTTAAAATAGGACTTGGTGGTACATTTTCTTTCTTTAAATTGGGCGAAGCAATTGAAATGGAGTCAATTTTACAGGGAGATAACCTTCCCAGTTATGAAGATCTTGCTCGGTATGTTTTTTATACAGCTACAGGCGAAGAATTTAATCCATCACAAATTGATTTGGAGCGTAACTATATTGGTGAAGGCAAACAATATGAAGTTTATTTACTTTACAAGCCCAATTTAGAATATTTAAAGACATCTGCTTTAAATTTAGAAACAGTCGAAAAAATGGGTGACTACAAAGGTAAAATAAGAATGGTGTTTGCTCCAATGAAATATCTTGATATAGAGCGGTTACAAGAATACCGAATTGAATATTGTCAGTTGCCATTCGAGATATATAAGCTTAGAGATTAAAGGAAGTAATGGAACTTAAAGATTATCAGCAAAGATGTCTTCTAGATGTCAAAGTTTATCTAGAAGCTCTTGCCGATTGGAAGGCCAGATATGATAAGCTTGCAGCAACAGACCAAGAGCTTGCTTCTGCTGTTGATTTTCCTCGCAAAGCATGGGAAGCAGCCACCAATGAGCTGCAACGATTGCAGTACAGTTCTAAAAAAAATGGTTTAGGTGAACATTTGCCGAGCTTCTGTTTAAAACTGCCTACAGGTGGTGGTAAAACTTTACTGGCTTCCCATACAATTGGCTTAATTAATACTCACTATCTCAAAAAACAAACCGGATTAGTATTATGGATTGTTCCGACAACTCAGATCTATCGACAAACGATTAAAGCTTTAAGAAACCGCGAACACCCTTACCGCCAAATTTTAGATATCAACAGTGGTGGAAGAACCTCAATTCTAGAGAAAACAGATAGATTTACACCGCTTGATATTGCTGAAAATTTAGTAATTCTGCTTTTAATGCTGCCTTCGGCAAACAGACTGAATAAAGAGAGCCTAAAAATCTTTCAAGATGCCAGTGGCTTTGATAGCTTTTTCCCACCGGAAGATCAACTGCAAGAGCATGAAAAGCTGCTTACTGCTTTACCTAATTTAGACTACTTTGGAAGTCAAGATTCCTTCTTAGGAAGGCAAATCAAAACATCCTTGGGAAATACTTTACGCCTTCTTAAGCCCCTCATTGTGATAGATGAGGGCCAGAAGGCATATAGCGAAAATGCTCAGAATACCATAAGAGGTTTTAATCCCTCTATCGTTCTTGAGCTTTCAGCTACGCCCCCACCCGCTAGCAATGTATTAGTCAGTATAAGGGGTCAGGATCTCAATCGCGAGGAGATGATTAAACTCGACATTCATCTCACCAATAAAGCTAGTCACGACTGGAAAGATACCTTACGAGATAGTATAGCAAAGCGCAATGAACTACATCATATAGCCCTTGAATATCAAGCAAGAACAGGTATCTATATTCGTCCAATCTGCCTTATACAAGTAGAACGGACGGGAAAAGATCAGATAGGCGAGATTAGGTACATTCATGCTGAAGAAGCCAAAGGGTTTTTGCTTAGAGAGTGTGGAGTTAGTCCCGAACAAATTGCAATCAAATCCAGCGAAAAAGATGATATAGAAGGTATTGATCTATTCAGCCCTGACTGTCCAATTTGCTACATCATTACTAAACAGGCACTTCAGGAAGGATGGGATTGTTCTTTTGCCTATATTCTCACTGTCCTAACTAACCCTACATCACAAACTTCTATTACACAGCTTGTGGGTCGGATTCTACGGCAACCTTATGCCAGAAAGACTAGAGTTCAAGAACTAGATGAAAGTTATGTTTTCTGCTTTCAACAAAAAGCAAACGTCTTATTAGAAAGTATCAGATGTGGGTTACAGGGGGAAGGTTTGGGAGATATAGCAGGTAATGTAGTTCAGGATGGGGTTGAGAAAAATTATGTAGAAGTTAGAATTAGAGAGAAATTCAAAAAATTTGAGGGCAAAGTTTATTTACCTCGTTTTGTCATACAAGAAGCTAACGATTGGCGAGAATTCAGCTATGAAATGGACTTGTTAAGCAGAATTAATTGGCGAGATGTTAACTTAGATAAAATCAAAAATCTAACTTTGTTAAAAGCTGAAAAAAAAGATGAAACTTTAGCAATTAGCTTAAGTCAGTTGGAATCTGAAGTTATTGAAAAGAGAGCAAGCACACTTGAAAAAAGTAGCCTCTCCCTAGACTACGTTTTTGTAACTCGTCAAATCTTGGATGTTGTTACTAATCCCTGGCTAGCTTTTGAAATAGCCGAAGATGTTTTTTCTATTTTGTCAACAAAATATAATAAAGAAAAAGTAGCAGAAAACCTCGTTTTTATTGTTGAAGAACTTCGTAAAGTTCTTGCTCAAGAACGTGACCGTTTAGCTGAAGAAATTTTTCGCAATCTCATTCAGAATAAGCAACTCTGTTTCTTTCTGCAAGTTGAGCAAAGCCCAGATATACCAACTGTAATAAAAGTCCGAAAAACTGCACGAAGGCTTAATAGAGAAAACGGTGACTCAATTCAGTTAAGTTTATTTGATTATGTTCCTGAAGAGGAGCTTAATGAAACAGAAAAAGCAGTGGGAATTTACCTTGATGAGCAAGAAAAATTACTATGGTGGTACAGAAATATATCTAGAAGAAATTATTATATACAGGGTTGGAAAAAGCACCGCATTTATCCGGACTTCTTATTTACTGAAGTGGATTCTAATAATGATGAAGATTGTTCCACAGTTTATGTTCTTGAAACCAAAGGATTACATCTAAAAAATGAAGATACGCAATACAAACAAAATATTTTCGATATATGCAATGAATTAGGAAAACAAATCCGTTGGAGTGACCTAAAACAAGAATTTTTTGCATCGCGAATTGAGTTCCAGGTCATATTTGAAAATGAATGGAAACGAAAAATAAATGAAATATTTGGTTGAGCAAGATTATTGAAGTCACTTCTTTCTTGACAGGAGGCTGACAATGCGAATGCTATGCCACAATTCAGGCAACAATAACCGGAGGTGGACGCGATGCCCCCACTACTGAATAAAACAACCGACCAACGCATTTTCCATCAGGGAACTTGGGAACAGTTCAAGTTCATCCAAAAGGGCTTTGAGGGTTCTCCTGGAGTGCGGCTGTTTTACTATGACGGGACGGTGGAGGTTCTCATGCCGGGACAAGACCACGAAACTTTTGCTCGTGTCATTGGTTACTTAGTGACTACGTTTCTTGTCGAACAGGGAATCTTCTTCAAGCCCACAGGAGCAATGACCCAGGAAAAAGAAGGAGTTGTCTCTGCCCAAGCAGACGAGTCTTACTGCATTGGGAGTGTAAAGCCGATTCCAGATTTGTCAATTGAAGTTGTCTTTACCAGTGGAGGCACCAGCAAGTTAGAACGCTATAAAGCTTTGGGCGTTCCAGAGGTTTGGTTTTGGGAAGATGGATCGCTGAAGCTTTATCATCTTCGAGACGGTAGCTATGAATCCATTGAGCGCAGCCAGCTACCCGGACTCTGCGAACTCGATCTTGATTTGCTCAGACGCTGCATTTTGATGTCAGAGACTGACGCTGGAGAAGCGATTAGAGCATTCCATCGAGAGATATAGCTTTAAGTAGATTATGCAGATTGTTGTATTGCCATCCTGGGGCATTTCTTCAGAGTTACATCCACCCAACGCGAGGTTGTTAAAACGATGCGATCGCCTTTTGCATGAGATGAGGGCGCGATCGCATTTTTCCTGATAGTGCGATCGCATTTAACCCAGCATGGGAACGTCAGAATTCATCGGTTGAGGGTGAGGAGAGCTAATTTTATAGGCTGCTGAAGATTGCGATCGCAATCTGGCATTGCGATTAATTTACATTAATTTACTTGGCGGGTGCCGATATAAAGAACGCACTGGGAGCAACCTGCACTGAGAACCAACGCCCGAACAGCAGGCATTCTTGCGATCGAGTTGATCCCTATTCCCTCTACAATTGAACAATTCAGAATGTCCAGCAGGACTTGCTTTTGCGCGAGAGGGAAAATGAGCCATCGTCCGATTATTTTAGGCATTGTTGGTGACAGTGCCGCTGGGAAAACAACACTAACACGAGGAATTGCTCAGATATTAGGTGAAGAAAATGTCACCATTATCTGTACCGACGATTATCACAAGTACGACCGGATTCAGCGTGCAGAGAAGGGAATTTCAGCACTGCATCCTGACTGCAACTACTTGGATATCATGGAGCAACACCTGTCCCTGCTTCAAAACGGACAGCCCATCCTGAAGCCGATTTACAACCACGACACGGGGATGTTCGATCCGCCTGAGTATATCAAGCCGAGCAAGTTTGTGATTGTTGAAGGGCTTCTCGGTTATTCAACCATGAAAACCCGTGACTATCACGATGTAAAAGTTTATTTAGCACCGCCTGAAGCTCTACGCGCTGAGTGGAAGATCAAGCGAGATACGATGAAACGGGGCTATAACGAAGAACAGGTTCGCGAACAATTGAGAAAGCGCGAACCAGACTCAGAAGCATACATCCGTCCCCAGCGCCAATGGGCAGATATCGTGGTAAGTTTCTACCCACCTACAGACACGCCAGAGGAGAACAGTTCACACCTGAATGTGCAATTGGTACTCAGACCGACAATTCCACATCCAAGCTTGACCCAAATTTTGAACCCAAGCAGTCCTAATTACAAACCGGCAATTCGCCTGGAACTTGAGCGGGATATGGGTAAGCCGGTTGATGTGCTAGAAATTGATGGTCAAGCAACCAGCGAACAAGTCAAAGACTTAGAGCGGATGCTGTGTAACGACATCCCCGATTTACTGCCTTTCTGTAGCTTGGACGGCACCCCCAATCTGGGTACTCTCGTCGGGACAACTGGGGAAACGCTCCAAAGTTACCCTCTGGCACTGACTCAGCTACTAGTTGCCTATCATATGCTCAAAGCTGCAAATATCCACACAGTAAAGAATTAAAAAATTAAAAATGCAAAATTAAAAGTTGAATTTCTCAATTTTTAATTTTTAATTCTTAATTGTTTTGTTCTTGGCGCGATCGCAACTCTCACGGCACTATCGGGAAAACTAGATATAGTCTTTCCCGGTGCATTTATGACCTATTGCCTCAGAATTGCAGATATACCCCTTAGCGAACGTCCTCGCGAACGATTAATGGCGCAGGGAGCCAAAAATCTTGCAACCGCTGAGCTAATTGCGATTTTGCTGGGCACGGGTCAAGGGGCAGGAAAACTTTCCGCTGTCGGTCTTGGGCAATACATATTACAGGAATTAAGTCAACACCAACGCGATCCGCTGGATATGTTACGAGATATCAGCGTTCAAGAGTTGACAAAAATTCCCGGTGTAGGGCCAGCAAAAGCCACCACAATTCTAGCAGCGGTTGAGTTAGGAAAACGGGCATTTCTATCTCGCCCTGGAGTTAGCACCATGATTGATAGTCCTGCTGCCGCTGCTGCTGCGCTCAGTCATGAGTTGATGTGGCAGATGCAAGAACGATTTGCCGTGGTGCTGTTGGATGTGAAGAATCGCTTGGTGGGTACTCAAGTGATTACTATTGGCACTGCAACTGAAACGTTGGCTCCTCCCCGCGAGATTTTCCGAGAAGTCCTTCGCCAGGGTGCGACGCGGCTGATTATTGCACACAATCATCCGTCAGGGAGCATTGAACCCAGTCAAGAAGATATTGATTTGACCCGTCAGTTGTTGATGGGAGCGCAATATTTAAGTATTCCACTGCTAGATCATTTGATTTTAGGCAATGGTGACTATCTGAGTCTGCGGCAAACAACCACCTTATGGGAGGAGTATCCGCAGGGGGATTGAAGTCGTGACAACGTCCCCATAACCTCTATGCTTTACCCACATCTGTTGAAAACCCTGTCACGCTACGGGAAAGGGCGAAGCCTTTGGATAGCGAGTTGCCCGTTTTTGTCCTCAAGTTATCGCTCAAATGCGAAAATCCCTACAGGGTTTTTGGACTTATGGGTAAAGCATAGCCATTAATCTTGGAGGCTTCTCAATTTCACAAGTGAGAGTTGCTGATTCATGAAGCAGTCGGGGATCTAAATCGCTGGCTCATAACTCAAATAAGATTTCTATATAGACTACTTTTGAAAAGCTTTCTAAAATTCATGAAAAGCATTGGCAAGATCCCTCGCTTCTCCAAGAAGTCTGGGAGTTGAATCGCTGGTAAAAACCGTCTTAACTAACCGGCATCTTTGTAACAATTTCTGTAACAGAACCCCTGTTCGCATCTTATTGCGTCTAGATTCAGGAGAAAGATACGGCTAATCTTACTATTAATCGGCAATGCTGCTAAAAGATGTCCGAGACTATCAAATTCTGTTTCTATCCTTGTTCCTGTTCTTAGGTATTTGGACAAGAGACTGGACGCTAAGACCGGATCTAATTCTAGTGGTCATGGTAACTTGTCTGGGGACTCAGTGGCTAGCAGTATCGATTAAACAAAACTTATTCAATTTGCTTCCGGTACAAGATAATTGTCCCAATGAAATTGATTGTGTTTTAACAAATGCTCCTATCAATCTTTCATTACGGAGTGCTTTTATTACGGCTTTAGGTCTGAGTTTGCTCCTAAGAGCCGATAGTTACAGCACAATGATTTTGGCTGGTTCTTTCGCAATTCTCAGTAAATTTATTTTTAATTTTCGGAATAAGCATTTTTTTAACCCTGCTAATTTTGGTATTATTGCCGCGCTTATCTTGACAAAAGATGCCTGGGTTTCGCCCGGACAATGGGGAGATGAATGGTGGTATGCGCTGTTATTTGCAGGCACCGGGGGCACGATTTTAAAACGAGTTGGTCGTTGGGATACAACTGCTGCTTTTTTAGGTTCCTACGCTTTGTTGGAAGCTACTCGCAATATTTGGCTTGGCTGGACATGGGATGTATTTTTACATCGATTGATGAGCGGTTCTTTGTTGTTATTCGCTCTATTTATGATTACAGATCCTCGTTCTATTCCTAACGCTAGGAGTGGGCGTTTAGTATGGGCAGTTTCTATTGGCTGCTTAACTTTTTTCTTGCGAAATCAATTTTTTATTTCTACTGCTGTTTTCTGGGCTTTATTCGCCCTTGCACCTATGACCGTTCTGTTAGATTTTCTCTGGTCAGCACCCCGATTTTCTTGGGCGGAGACTTCCTCACAGACATTCAGTACTTCAGTCATTGATAAACCTGAGGAAACTGAATCTGAGACGTATCTACAAGTGTAAGTTTTTATTAATTACTAGCAGAGGTAACAATGAAGTTATTTCGGATCTGTAAAACTTTAGTGATAACGCTTCTGGCTGTTATTTGCTTTGCTCCGACAGCCTGGGGATTTTGTGGATTCTATGTAGCGAAAGCGGATACAAAGCTTTACAATAAATCCTCGCAAGTAGTAATTGCTCGCGATCGCGATCGCACTATTTTAACGATGGCGAATGACTATCAAGGCGATGTCAAAGACTTTGCTCTGGTTGTCCCCGTTCCGACAGTGCTTCAGAAAGAACAGGTTCACGTTGGCGACCCTAAAATTATCGAGCGATTGGATGCTTTTAGTGCGCCGCGACTGGTGGAATATTTTGACGAAGATCCTTGTAATCCGGTCATGTACGAGAGGCTCCCTGCACCAGCATCCGCACCAACGTCAGGCGGTGCAAGAGCTAGCAGGGATGAAGACAATAGCTTGGGTGTCACTGTAGAAGCTCGTTTCAATGTGGGAGAGTATGACATTGTTATTCTCAGTGCAAAAGAATCAAACGGTCTAGAAACCTGGCTAAATCGCAACGGATATAAGATTCCACGGGGTGCAAAACAACTGCTGCAACCCTATATCCGGCAAAACATGAAATTCTTTGTTGCAAAGGTCAATCTTAAAGAATTTCAAAATTCCGGTTCTCAATTTCTGCGACCTCTACAGATGGCTTACGAATCGCCTAAATTTATGTTGCCGATTCGTCTAGGGATGATTAACTCTACCAGTGAACAGGATTTAATTGTTTACGTTTTATCACCTAAAGGACAAGCTGAAGTTACGAATTACCGAACTGTAAAAGTCCCCTCAGATGCTGAAATTCCAGTATTCGTCAAAAATGAATTTGGTGATTTCTACAAATCGATGTTTCAAACTTCATACACTCGTGAGGATAAAAAGGTTGCCTTTCTGGAATATGCCTGGAACATGGGGAACTGCGATCCCTGTTCTGCCGAACCTTTAAATCCAGAAGAACTGCGGAAAGCTGGTGTTTTTTGGCTAGATAATTATCCTTCGGATGCCCGCGAGTCAGCGCCTTTCCGTAGAGCCGTTGTTCCCTCTAATAATGTTTTTATCACCCGTCTCCACGTCCGGTACACCCGCGATAAATTCCCGGAAGATTTGGTGTTTCAAGAAACATCAAATGAACAAAGTTTTCAAGGTCGTTATGTTCTTCGTCATCCCTTTACAGGAGATGTGAAGTGTCAAGCGGGTCAACAGTATAAACAGTCTTTGACTAAACGATTTGAACAAGAGGCGCAGACTCTCGCCAAGCTGACTGGGTGGAATATTCAGGATATTCGGAAGAAAATGCCTGTTGCACAAAGCAGTTCTAGACCTTGGTGGCAAAACATCTGGCCTTAATAATGACCTAACATTTTAACCCTCTTTCCTGCAAAGGAAGGGGGAATTTACAGCTTTGGAGTCAATGTTATTCAAGTTAAGTCGCTTCTCGTTCTAGCAGCAAAGTAACAGGGCCATCATTTTCAATTGCTACCTGCATCATCGCCCCAAATTCGCCTGTTTCCACGCGCAAACCGCTCTGGCGCAACTTAGCGATAAACTGTTCGTAAAGATTTTGAGCGATCGCAGGGGCAGCAGATTTATCAAAAGAGGGGCGGCGTCCTTTACGACAATCTCCGTAGAGGGTGAATTGGCTGACTACCAGCAATTCGCCCCCAATTTCTAGAACGGATTTCTCCCAACGCCCGCTACCATTTTGCTCATCTGGAAATAAGCGCAATTCTAGACATTTACGAGCCATCCACTCCAGTTCAGCTTCGGTATCTGTTTCGGCAATGCCTACGAGTAAATTAAGTCCGCGCCCAATTTTGCCGATTACTCGATCTGAAACTTCAACTTGTGAGGATTTAACTCGCTGAATGACAACGCGCATAATTAGCTTCGATACACCTGTCGGGACATGACAATGCCATGCCCCGACCAAAAATTAGAGCCGCAATCTATTTGACCTAACTGAGAAAAGCGATTAGGAATTTAGCAATTAGCTAATTCCTAAAAACTATTTCCCAAAGCCTTTACCGCGAGAAGTAGAAGGCAGACAAACACAACTTTTGATTTGTTGTTGCAGGGTCTCTTTATCTAAATCCTGACCAATCAGTACCAACTGGTTTTTTGGTTTTCCTGCCCAGTCTTCATCATCGATGGAGAAGCGCTTGCCGCACAAGTGGAAGATATGACGCCGAGGACTTTCATCAAACCAAAGAATCCCTTTGGCACGGAAGACGGTCGAGGGCAGCTGATTATCTAGGAAATTTTGAAATTTCTTGATCGCAAAAGGCTTGTCGCTTTCAAAGGAAATCGAGGTAAACCCGTCATTTTCCAAGTGGTGGGAATGATGATCGTGGTCGTGATGGTCGTGAGTGCAAACGCCATGATCGTGATCGCAACTACTATGATCGTCGTGATGATCGTGATGATCGTGGTCATGACCGTGGTCGTGGTGGTGATGGTCGTGACCCTTTTCTGCCTCTTCGTTTTGGAAATATTTGTCAGTCTCAAATAAACCGACGCTGAGGAGTAACGGTAGCGGCACCTGTCCTTTGGTGGTTCGCATAATCCGGGCACCGCCTTTCATATCCCGAATTCTGACTTCTAAGGAGTCTAAGTCGGCTTCATCCACCAAGTCTGCCTTGTTGAGCAGGATGATATCACCGTATGCGATCTGGCTGGCGGCGGCTTCGCTGTTGAATAAATCGAGACTGAAGTTTTCCGAATCTACCACCGTAATGATGGAATCTAGACGAGTCATGTCTCGCAGTTCTGTACCTAAAAAGGTAAGTGCCACTGGCAGGGGATCTGCGAGTCCGGTTGTCTCGACTACCAGATAATCGACCTTTTCTTCGCGTTCCAGAACTTTGTAGACTGCTTCGACGAGATCGTTATTAATGGTGCAGCAGATACAACCGTTACTTAACTCCACCATGTCCTCGCCGGTGGTGACAATCAGCTCATTATCAATGCCGATCTCACCAAATTCATTAACCAGAACAGCGGTTTTGACGCCTTGCTGATTGCTCAAGATGTGATTGAGGAGGGTGGTTTTGCCACTGCCAAGGAAACCTGTAATGATCGTCACGGGTAAGCCGTGCTTGGGGGCATCTATCTCTGGAGATTGACTGGGAGTGGTGGCTGGTTGCATAGTGCGACTTTCAGATTTTCTCAAAAAACGTTGATAGAGCTATACGTAAATTACTGTAGGAGCTAAGCGCTAAGCGGAGTGTAGGTTTAGATCCCGATGATGGCTTGAAATGGAGATCCAACCTTTTACTTTATAGCAAGCGAACAGCTTCGCATACGCGCTAACAGAGCGATCGCTCTCTCCCTCCAGCTTACCTAACTCCGAAGAAGGCATTCTCCAATCCTTTTCGCATCGCCTAAGCATTTTTCATCTTGAAGCGAATTTCGCTCAGTAAAGCAATGTTGTTAGCGTTAGTGTTAGCGGATGCGAACTGACAAGTCAGCGCTAGGCTAACGCCTCGCTTCGCTAACGCTATCGCGTTAAGTCGATGTTGAAGCGCATGATGTTGTGTTGAAGCCGCATTGCTCCCTAGTTACTCTCTTAAGCACCTACTTTTTGAGACTTAATTAGCGACAAAGTAAAATTTTAATTCGGATGAGTGGATGGCTTGCTGACCAGGGAATTTAAAATACTGATACAGATGCACTTTATTTCTTAAGTTCTAGGAATGGCCCTAACACTCTACAACACCCTCACTCGTCGCAAGGAAGCCTTTGAACCCGTTGAACCCGGTAAAGCCGGGATGTACTACTGCGGCGTGACGGTGTATGACTATTGCCACTTGGGTCATGCAAGAGCTTGCATCGTCTGGGATGTGACGCGCCGTTATCTGCAATTTGTCGGCTATGACGTGCGCTATGTGCAGAATTTTACCGATATTGATGACAAAATCCTCAACCGGGCGCGTCTTGAAGGTTCGTCAATGGAAGAAGTCGCCGAACGCTACATCCAAGCTTATTTTGAGGATATGGCGCGGCTGAATATCAAAGAAGCGGATGAATATCCGCGTGCTACACACACGATCAATGGGATTCAGCGGCTGATTCACGAGTTGGAACAGAAAAATTTTGCCTATCCCGCTGCGGGTGATGTTTACTATGCGGTGCGTCAATTTCCGGAGTACGGTAAGCTGTCGGGACGCAAGTTAGAAGATATGCAAGCGGGCGCGAGTAACCGGGTGGAGGTGGAAGACCTGGAAGCGTCCAAGAAAAGAGATCCGTTTGATTTTGCGCTGTGGAAGGCGGCAAAACCGGGGGAACCCGCCTGGGAATCGTCTTGGGGTGCGGGTCGTCCGGGGTGGCACATTGAATGTTCGGCAATGGTGCGCGATCGCTTGGGCGATACAATCGACATCCACGCTGGCGGTGCTGACTTAATTTTCCCTCACCACGAGAACGAAATTGCCCAATCGGAAGCGGTAACTGGCAAGCCGTTAGCGAACTACTGGCTGCATAACGGGATGGTGACGGTAAATGGGGAGAAGATGTCTAAGTCTCTGGGCAACTTTATCACCATCCGTGAGTTACTCGATCGAGGGGTCGATCCGATGGCGGTACGGCTATTTGTTCTTACAGCCCAATATCGCAAGCCGATTGATTTTACCGATGAAGCAATACAAGCGGCGACAAACGGTTGGAATACGCTAAAAGAAGGTCTGTTGTTTGGATATAAGTACGGTTCCCAACTGAGTTGGACGGGAAACCCCGCTAATCTCCCCGTCAGCGAGGGGGGACATGACAACGCTGTGGAAAGATTTCAGGCAGAAGTGGATGATGACTTGAATTTTCCTGGCGGGTTAACCATATTGTTTGAACTTGCCAAAGAGTTAGGCAAGCAGGGAAATATCCTCGTTCATCAGGGTAAAACTGAGATCCCACCCGAACAATTAGAAATTTATTGGCATAATTTGGTTGATTTGTCAAGTGTGTTGGGCTTGGAAGTAAGTGCTGACGAGATCGCAAAGCTACAGGTTGAAACTGCCGCTTCTGGTGGTTTCAGCGATGCAGACATTGAGGCGATGATTCAGCAGCGCCAGGAAGCCAGGATTGCGAAAAATTTTGCTGAAAGCGATCGCATTCGCAACGAGCTACAAGCCAAGGGCATTACTCTAATTGATAGCCCGGATGGTACGCGATGGCATCGTAACTAAGATGAGCATTGCGGCAACTACCTATGCTGCACCAGCGATCGCCTTGTCAGGATTTTCAGCAGGAGCGATCGCTTTCTTCTTTCTCACCCTCACTCTCGTCATCTGAGTCTCATCCTGACTTTGCCAGCGCTGTTTATAACGCTTTTGAGTTTAGCAATTTGGCTACCTTGGCTGATTGCTTGATTAGGAGAGTGGCTAAAAGCCTACAAAATGGCATCTACACAAAAGAAGAGTGCTAATTCACACCCGTGGTAGAGGCTTTGCGTTTAAAGTTTCCGTATAGTGTAGCGAACAACACGTAAATTTACGTAAGCGATCGCGATCGCTGTTTCCGGATTAAGCGATCGCAAACGTGTAGAGATCGGTAGCACTACGCAGCTTTTTCAAAAGCTTGATAGTAGCCATACTGAATCAGGGCATTAACAGAGGTGCGATGGGACTGATGCACAAAATTCCAGAAGACACTTCTCACTGGACGGACTACTCACAAGAAATGCTAAGCAGGACTCAACAACAAGTAATGCCCTGGGCATGGATTGAGCAAGCATCAGTAACCCGGACTGAGGATTTTGAACAAAGCCAAACAGATGCAACTTCCCAACCGTCACCCCTACATTTGGATTCGACGCTAGAAGAATTAACGCTCTACGACGCTAGTATCGAGTCGGAACGTGCCGTAGAGGAAGCAATCCAGATTTTTGAAGCGAACCCATTGCTTCCTGGCATGATTATTACCGAACAAGGTAATTTCGTCGGAATGATTTCGCGACGGCGCTTCTTTGAATCTATGCGCCGTCTCTACAGCTTAGAGTTATCTTCCCCGCCCTCTCTGAAGGCACTCTACAGCATTGCCCGATGTGAGATTTTAGTATGCGATCGCAACAGTTCCATTGTCGAAACTGTACAGCAGTCCTTAAAGCGATCGCCTGAACTCATTTACGAACCGATCGTCGTGCAACTGCAATCGGGAATTTGCAGACTCTTAGACGTACATCAGTTACTCATTGCTCAATCGCAGATTCATCAACAGGCAGCAGAAGCACTGCGGCAATCAGAAGCTCAATCCAGAGAGAAAACAACCCAGTTAGAGCAAACCCTGCTTGAACTCCAGCGCACTCAAGCCCAACTGATTCAGACGGAAAAAATGTCTGGGTTGGGACAAATCGTTGCCGGTATCGCCCACGAAATTAATAACTCTGTCAGCTTTATTTACGGCAATCTCACCCATGCCAGCGAGTATGCCTACGACTTGCTGCACTTGCTGCACCTGTTTATCCAGCACTATCCTCAGCCAGTGCCAGAGATACAAGCAGAGATGGAAGACATTGACCTGGATTTTCTGAGGTCAGATTTGCCGAAACTTCTATCTTCAATGCAGGTAGGTGCAGAACGGATCTCTGAGATTGTTCTTTCCCTGCGGAACTTCTCTCGGCTCGACGAAGCAGAAGTGAAGTGTGTCAATATTCACGAAGGCATCGACAACACGCTCCTGTTTCTACAAAATCGGCTCAAAGGCAGAGGTATACGCCCTGATATTGTGGTTCAAAAAGACTATGGCGACCTTCCTTTTGTAGAATGCAATGCTGGGCAACTCAACCAAGCATTCATGAATATCTTCTGCAATGCAATTGAGGCACTAGAAAAGGAAATTAGTCACAGACAAGGAAATACCCATTACCCATCACCGATAATTCGGATTCGCACGGAAGTCGGAGATAACAATCAAGTTGTAATTCGGATTGCAGACAACGGCATTGGAATGACATCTGAGGTACAGCAACGATTATTCGATCCTTTCTTTACGACTAAACCTATCGGCAAAGGAACTGGCTTAGGGTTGTCAATTAGTTATCAAATCGTGGTAGAAAAACACAGCGGTCAATTGACCTATATTTCCGAAACGGGCAAAGGAACAGAGTTTGCGATCGCGATTCCGATTCAGCAGTACAATTCATCCGCTACTCTGTCTCAGTGCGCCTGAGCCAAAATTGCTGCTTGTCTTTTTCTAAACCTTTTTAACTCAATTGTTATGGCAATCCTATTTGAGTGTGGATGCTAGTAGTTCAGATCCCCGACTTCTTTCTCGAAGTCGGGGATCTCGCCTTCACGAATCATTCAGGCTTGCGATATCAAAGTATAGGTACGGTGGATTTCTATTAGCTGCCTCATTTCAAATCTGGTAGATTTCCCGCAAGAGGAAACCGCTTCCTCTATCTACCCACATTTCAGGGAGGAGAGATAGAGCCAGAGACTTAGACTTGCTTTGGATTTGGGGAAATTGCGAGTAATCAATCAGATTGGATATTACTACCTAATTAGGCAGATTAATTTAACATTAGTACAACTCTTTAGATAGACGAGCCAAGAAAATAATAGAGGTAGGGTTTTAACAAAGAGTTTCAAGAAATATGTCTTTAGGCTGCTAACTGACGTAACTGACTGAAGGTCAATTTTTTTACAACCAACATTTGTTCGCTTTTGGCAAGAAAGTTGCCAAAGTCAGTATTTTTTAGCCTAAGTTCAGGATATTCCCATGAGTACGCAAAATCAGAAACATTCGGTTAAAAAGCTTGTTAGCTTGATGAGCGTTGCTGGCGCTAGTGTTTTCCTCAGTTTTCCAGCATTAGCCCTCATCAATTCCAACTCTAGTACGAGAAGCCAACAATTATTAGCTCAGAGTACTCCAGGTGGGACACAAACAAATCCATCTGGCGCTGGTGCTAACCAACAAACTCCCGCTGGTACGGGTACGGGTACTAACCAACAAACTCCCGCTGGTACGGGTACGGGTACTAACCAACAAACTCCCGCTGGTACGGGTACGGGTACTAACCAACAAACTCCCGCTGGTACTCGTACTGGGCAACCTAACTATGAGGTAATTAGCCCAGGAGTTGTGCAACAGAATCCGGCAGGTGCGGGCACTACCCAGCAAACTCCAGCCGGAACTGGCACTGGTACAACTCAGCAAACTCCAGCCGGAACTGGCACTGGGCAACAGAATCCGGCAGGTGCGGGCACTACCCAGCAAACTCCAGCAGGCACGGGAACTGGCACGGGAACTGGTACAACTCAACAAAATCCAGCCGGAACTGGCGCTGGGCAACAAACTCCAGCAGGCGCGGGTACAACTCAGCAGAATCCCACAGGTACAGGTACAGGTACTGGGCAACAAACTCCAGCAGGTGCGGGAACTGGTACAATTCAGCAAAATCCAGCCGGTACAGGTACTGGACAACAAACTCCAGCAGGTGCGGGAACTGGTACAACTCAGCAGAATCCGGCAGGTACAGGTACAGGTACTGGGCAACAAACTCCATCTGGTGCGGGTGCAACTCAGCAGAATCCAGCCGGAACTGGGACTGGGCAACAAAATCCAGCAGGAACGGGCACTACTCAGCAGAATCCCGCAGGTAATACTCCAGGGGCTACGCAACGGAGTGGTCGGCAGGGGAATTATACTCAGTACATGAGACTTGGGTACGCTGCAACCCAACAAAGGGATTACCAAACTGCTTTGATTAACTTTAGAAGGGCGCTTAATTTACGTCCTGGGGATTCGTATGCGACACGAGCGATTAGCAATGTAGAAAGCTATCTTCAACGCAGTCGTTAGTTAAATCTTCGGTGAGGATCGCCAAACAGGGAGTCGCGATCGCGACTCCCTGTTTTTTAGATCTATTCTGCCTGACGTGCGATCGCTTCCTACCAGTCTGTCATCGGAAGCTCAACGCTTACGCAGCGCTAGTGCGGGTGCGGAGTTTGTCAATCGTCACGGCGATAATGATCACAAGACCTTTAACAACCAACTGCCAGAAAAATGACACGTTCATCAGGGTTAACCCATTGTTGAGGAGGGCAATAATTAAGGCACCGAGTAAAGTCCCCCAGATGGTGCCAATGCCACCCGTGAAGCTGGTTCCTCCTAAAATTACGGCAGCGATCGCATCAAGTTCGTAGCCTTGACCTAACATACCCGTCGCACTGTAGAGACGCGAGGCACTCATCACTCCGCCTAAACCGGAAAGCAACCCACTCACACCATAAACAAATAACAGCACCCGACTCACCTTAATTCCTGTTAGTCGTGCTGCTCGTATGTTACCGCCTACGGCGTAAATATGCCTTCCTAATACTGTCCGTCTTAAGACAAACCAACTCGCGACAACGGCAAGCAAAGCAATCACAACTAGCCAGGGAATGGGGCCAAGATAATTGTTACCTATCCAAGCAAAATTTAGATTTCGATTTAGAACGGTTGTGCCATTAGCAACTAAGTAAGCAACACCCCGCAAGGCTGTATAAGAACCAAGGGTGACGATAAAAGGTGGCAAACCTAAATAGGCAATCAACGACCCATTTAGTAAGCCTAGACCTAATCCTGCTAATAGGGCGGCTGGTATGGCGAGCAAACCAAGACCGGGGATCAACGAGACAAGCACCCCGACAACTGCGGTTACGCCCAAAATTGACCCCACAGAAAGGTCAATTCCTCCGGTCAAAATAACAAATGTCATTCCGGTCGCCAGCACGATATTGATCGATGCTTGCCGAATGACATTAATCAGATTTCCGGGCGAAAGAAAGCTTGGCGTAACAATTGAAAAAATTATACAGATTGCAACCAAAATCGGGAGGATGCCAGCAACCTGAATGAAATTTCTCCAAGCTTGACGCTTACTTGCTTTAGAGCGATCGCTCGTTCCATTTCTGGTGGTTCTTACTTCTGTTTGACTCATGATTTTGCTACCTCTCTTGCCCCTGTGGCATAACCCATGATGTTCTCTTGTGTAATTGCTTCCCCAGTTGAGCCGCCTACTTCACCAACCAGGCTTCCCGCACGCATCACCAAGACGCGATCGCTCATCCCCACGATTTCCGGCAGTTCGCTGGAAATCATCAAAATGGCTACACCTTTTGCTGCCAGATCGCTAATAATTCGATATATTTCGCTTTTCGCGCCGATGTCAACACCGCGCGTAGGTTCATCGAGCAAAAGTACCTTGGGATTAATTGCCAACCAACGGGCTAGCAATAACTTCTGCTGATTTCCCCCAGATAAATCCATTGCCCTGATGCTTGGGCTGGCAAGACGAATCCCTAAGTTGCTAACGGCATCAGCCACAATTTTAAAAAGAGATTTTGAGTTGATGATGCCAGAGGTTGCCTCTCGTCCAAGAACATTCATAGTGATATTTTCACCAGAACTTATCTCCAGAAATAGACCGAGATCCTTACGATCTTCTGGGACATAGGCAATTCCCGCTTTAATTGCATCATCGGGTGTCGAGATATTGAGAGAACGACCTTCCAGTTTTATTTCACCGCTAGCCTTTCGGTCAGCACCAAAAATAAGACGAGCAATTTCAGTTCTGCCTGCGCCAACCAAGCCTGCTAAACCAACAATTTCCCCAGCATGCAGTTTAAAACTCGCAGATTTTACCTTGCGCCCATCACTTAAATTCTTTACCTCAAGGACTACTGAGCCAGGATGGGTTTGACGCTTATGTTCGTATAAATCCTGTAAAGAACGACCCACCATCATTTCTACTAAGCGAGGGGCGGAAATTTCACTCCTCTCCAGAGAGCCTATATACCCGCCATCTCGAATCACGCTAACGCGGTCAGCAAGCGCATAAATCTCTTCCATCCGATGGCTAATGTAAATAATCGCAATCCCTTCATTCCGCAAGCGGCGAACAACCTCAAAAAGTTTCTCTGTCTCTCGGTCTGAAAGCGCTGCTGTCGGCTCATCCATTACTAGAATGCGGCTCTTGTGTTTGAGCGCCCTAGCAATTTCAACTTGCTGCTGTTCTGCAATGGAAAGGGTTGAAACCAGGTCGCCCGCATCAAAACTCGCGTCGAGGTTTCTCAATACCTCAGATGCTTGATGCCGCATTCCGTCTCGGTCAATGAAGGTGCCTCCTTTCTTAAGCTCGCTCCCCATAAAAATGTTTTCAGCAACAGTCAGATTTGGGGCGAGATTAAGCTCTTGATAAATAATGGCTATACCCAAATCTCTGGCTTGACCTGGGTCTGTCATCTTAACAGCTTGACCGTCAATTCTGATTTCCCCTGCATCGGCTATATAGGCTCCAGCCAGGATTTTCATCAGCGTACTCTTGCCTGCACCATTTTCACCCATAAGGGCATGAACTTCCCCAGGATAAATAGTGAGATTTACATCATGCAAGGCGGTGAAACCATTAAAGGTTTTTGTAATTCCTTGCATTTCGAGTACGGGTTTAGTTTTTATTGAGGGTTGAGTGCTACTTGCCATCAGAAATCCCTGTAATGTTTGTGAAAATACGATTCAAATTGATGGATTATCAAGTCATAAATTGGTGCAATTAACGACAAAAACTTGGTTATTCACTTGTCCAGCCTTTATGCTGATTCACGTTTTCACGAGTAACCAACGTGACTGGAATGAGAATGTCTGGATTGGCAGGCTTGTTCCCTTTGATAATGTCATTCCCGACCTCAACTGCCTTGGCTGCCATGCGAAAGGGGTCTTGAGCCGCAGTCGCAACAAATAAACTATTTTCCTGCTTGAGCGCATCTAGAGCTTCGGGTGCGCCATCGACGCCAACAATAAAGAACTCTTTCCGTTGTGCTTGGGTAGCAGCTAGCTCCGCACCAATCCCACAAGGGTCATTAATTGCAAAAACGGCATCAATTTTTGGGAAGGATGTGAGCAAATCGCTCATGACTCTCAATCCCCCATCACGGCTACCTTCTGCATTCTGATCTTTTGAAAGGATCTTGATATTGGGATATTTGGAAAATACGCTCAGACATCCTTGGACTCGCTCAACGACTGAAGCAACAGGAGGGCCGTTGATAATTACAACATTGCCTTGACCCTTCAACCGATCGGCAATGTATTGACAACTTACTTCACCTGCTTGCACGTTATTAGAGGTAACAGTGGCATCAACACCTCCTTCAGCGGCAGTATCAACTGCAATGATTGGAATTCCTGCTTGTTTAGCTTTTTCAACCGCTGCAAAAATCCCCTTACTGTCAGCAGCATTGAGTACAATCATGCTGACATCTGAGGCAATGAAATTTTCGATTTGATTAAATTGCTGATTTAAATCGTCCCCGCTAGAGACGAGCGTTGTGCTAACGTCCGCACCGCCAATTCTCTTAGCTGCCGCCTCTGCACCCTTACCAACTTGTACAAAGAAGGGGTTGCCGAGATCGCGCACTGTGACAGCAACGGATGAAAGTTCTGAACTATTTTGTTGGCTGTTTTGAGCGTTCCGGGGAGCTGATGTGCAACTCACAAGAGCGCTACTAGCTAGACTAAAAAGACTCAATGCGATCGCTACTCGTTTCACCTTAAACTCCAATGAATGCTCATTTGGAAAGAGTCGCGCGAATAATAGCCTGCAAACCCAACAGCAATCCTTGTCGGATCTAAGCTTTAATCCCTAACGTTTTAGGCAAAAAGCTCTCCAAGTCTAGGGTTAGACCATTTTTTTCTTTCTTGCTAGTAAAATTTTCTCGATCCGCTTGGTAGAAGGCTTATTTAAAGAAAAATCTTCAGGAATACCCTCCTTATTTCCTCTTAAGAAGAGTTAGTTTTTCCTAAAAAGTATTAAAATTTGTGTAAGCATTCTAGGGTTTCAAAGCTAGAGAAAACTTTTTAGCAAAAGCCACTAAAGGTTTTGTTTAAAGGCTTGCAGAGTCTTCTTCTATTGAACTCACGATATTGTATATATTGCGACTTAAATACTGAGTTAGCATCAATCTCAAGATAGAGGCAAGACATTTAAAACAAGCAATTTCATTGAGTTTTGTGTATTAATTCTGATAAAAATTATTGGGATTATTTGTTAAATTCTTAATAGTAGACTAAAGTAGTTATAGGTAGGCAATATCGGCTTGTAAATAATTAATAATTTTTTGCTTTAAAGTATCTGATTTAAGGTAACTAGACAGGAAACTTTTAAAAAAGCTGGTATTGCTCAGACGCCTCATATTAGATCCAAACGCCATAATTGCAGAAATGTTTGACTAAGGGGTTATCAAACATTCATGACAAGTTACATAGATGTGGTTACTTGTGTATTAATCGAAATTTTCGTTTTGCAGCGATCGCTCCCATCGTTGAGCTGGGTTGATGAAAACCCAAGTATGCATCTACTGCTTTGTGATTGATGCTCGTTGCGAAAATTGACTGAGGCGGTCACGAATGTCAAAGGGAAGCAGCCACGATCTTCTTGTAGTGACTGGTTTTGAGCGCCTCCTAACTCTATCAACCGTTCAAGTTGACCATTAGATTTTGTCTATAGTGCGCCTATAGTGTGTTAGTTACCGAACCGCATAAATCCTGACACTATGGCATGAGTTAAGCATGAAGTACGAGCATGTCTTACAACACAGTGAAGAAGACTGCGGAGCGGCGTGTCTTGCTGCGATCGCGAAACACCACGGGCGGACTTTTACGCTCAACCGTATCCGTGAAGCCGTAGGCACTGGACAGCTAGGAACCACATTGCTAGGACTCCGGCGGGGTGCAGAAGCACTCGGTTTTAATGCTAGAGCAGTGAAAGCTTCACCACAGATTCTTGACAAATTGAAGCAAGCACCGCTACCAGCCGTCATTCACTGGAAAGGCTACCACTGGGTTGTTTTATACGGGCAACACCGGAAAAAATATGCGATCGCCGATCCCGCTGTCGGCATCCGTTACCTCACTAAAAACGAGCTAGCGGCAGGCTGGACAAATGGCATCATGCTGTTACTAGAGCCAGACTCCGCCCGCTTTTTTGCCCAAGTTGATGATAAAGTTGGCGGTTTTGGGCGTTTCTTTAAACCCGTCTGGGCTTACCGAGGGATTCTGGCTGAGGCATTTATCATTAACCTTGTCTTGGGGTTGCTTTCTCTGACATCCCCCTTCCTCATCCAAATCCTCACCGATGACGTGCTGGTTCGGGGAGATACCCAGCTGCTAACGGGTGTCGTGACTGCCGTTATGGTGATGAACGTTGTATCCAGTAGCCTCAGACTGGTGCAATCTAACCTAATCGCCCATTTTTCTCAACGGCTCCAATTAGGCTTAGTTTTAGAATTTGGCAGAGCAATTTTGCGTTTGCCGCTTTCCTATTATGAAGCTCGTCGCAGTGGCGAAATTGTCAGCCGCTTGCGAGATATTCAAGAAATTAATCAGTTAGTTTCTCAAGTCGTTGTCAGCTTGCCGAGTCAGCTATTTATTGCCATCGTTTCTTTTAGTTTGATGTTGTTCTACAGCATCAAACTAACAAGTGTTGCTGTGTGCATTGCTGTTGTTATGACAATTTCCACAATTATTTTCCTACCGACACTGCAACAAAAAACTCGGAGCTTATTAGTCTTAGAAGCAGAAAATCAAGGCATTTTAGTTGAGACTTTTAAAGGGGCACTGACGCTCAAAACAACTACATCTGCACCGCAATTTTGGGAAGAATTTCAGAGTCGCTTCGGTCGCCTTGCTAATATCACCTTCCGGACAATTCAGATTGTCATTATCAACAGTACCTTTTCTGGATTAGTTTCTAGTATTGGTAGCGTCATTTTACTTTGGTTTGGCAGTAGCTTGGTGATTAGTAAAGAATTAACTATTGGGCAACTGTTAGCTTTTAACGGCATGAATGGAAACTTTCTAGCGTTTATTGGGGCAGCTGTGGGATTTGTCGATGAACTCACTCGCGTTCAAACCGCCACCCAACGTCTTACGGAAGTAATTGACTCTACACCAGAAAATCCAGTTGATGACAAAAGACCCTTTGCTAAAATTCCGGGAGATGCAGATATTATTTCCACAAATCTCAACTTCCACCACTCTGGCAGAACTGACCTTTTAGAAGATTTTTCGCTAACAATTCCTGGAGGAAAAGTTATTGCACTCATTGGTAAATCTGGCTGCGGTAAAAGCACCCTGGCGAAGTTAATCGCTGGATTATATTCACCACATTCTGGAAATCTCCGCATTGGCATGTATAATTTGCAAGATTTATCACTTGATTGCTTGCGACAACAGGTGATTCTCGTTCCTCAAGAGCCTCACTTTTGGAGTCGCTCAATTGTGGAAAACTTCCGCTTAGGTTCCCCTCACGTTGCATTTGAACACATTGTGAGAGCTTGCCAGATTGCGGGTGCAGATGAATTTATCAGCAAGCTACCCGACAAATATCAAACCGTTTTGGGTGAATTCGGGGCAAATATTTCTGGCGGACAGCGGCAACGATTAGCAATTGCCAGAGCGATTGTAAACGAGCCGCCAGTTCTGATTTTAGATGAATCCACGGGGGGACTCGATCCGGTGAGCGAAGCGCAAGTTTTAGAGCAGTTGCTGTCTCACCGCCAAGGCAGAACCACCATTTTAATTAGCCACCGCCCCAGAGTAATTAATCGAGCTGATTGGATTGTTTTTCTGGAGCAAGGTCGATTGAAATTGCAAGGTTCTCTAGAGGAGTTACAAGCCCAAACTGGCGCTCATTTAGACTTTTTGATTCCCTAAAGTGAAATGTTTACTGTCCAGAGGTATTGGTAAGGTTAACATTGCTGGCAGAGGATGCGGAGAGGCTTTTTATGGTAACGTTCGCCGTGGCGGATGTCGTGTTGTCGCCTAAGAAAATCAGGTTGGAAGCTGTGTAAGGGTTGAGATATCCGGGAGGCGGTGTAAATCCGGTATATTGACGCAGATTGCCTTGCAAAACAGGAAAGGTAGAACCGTTCATAAACAGTTGATACTGGTTGTCTTTTACATACAATACATAGTTATTCATCGTTTTCTGGACGTTGAAAGTTACTTTCTCGCCTTGAGTAAAACCAACGTTTTGCGCCCAGATGCTATTTTGCCAGAAACCTAATTCCAGCCCATAAGGTTGCGTTTCACCAGAGACGCCATTGCTCATCACAATCAGACTGAAGCCTGCACGATTGTTGTTGAGGTGAGTTTCTGAACTCACCTTGACGCTGAAACTGATGCTATATCCGGTACTGCGGTCAAGCAGCACTGGCGATACTTTGAAGTAGCCTGCTTGATTACTGGTATTACCCGTATTCAAAATAGTGCCTTCAGTGGAAGGCGTTGCGGTCGGTACAGGAGACTTAAAAGCATTTTCTTTATATTCCCATCCCTGTTGAGCGGGCGTTTGATTTGGCTGCGATACGCCGTCGTAAAGAGGAACGGCGTTAGCAGAAGTGGCTCCCATCGCTAAGGTAAAGCCAACAGTAAGGGCGGCTAGAGTTTTTTTCATGAGTTTGTTTCCTTTGATGACCATCTCGTAAGTAAAAAGCCGATGTTTATAATTTTTTTGCGGGTTGGACTAGCATGAGAATGCAGGTTGTCTTTGAGCTTTAACGCCAAAATTGGCTCTGGAGATTTTGGATGGTACTTAAGACAGAAGACAGAAAAAATTAGTAGTTGCGGGATTTTTAATTGTCATTGCTACCTGTTTCTCCTACCTACCACTTCCAAAAACGTTCATCGCTTAACAAACCTGCAACACCTTACAGGGGCGAGACAAAGCTTCTAAAAACTTCATAACTGGAAGCGATCGCTCTCATACATCTCATAAAGTCGATGTATGACACTAGGAACTCTCGAATTCCTAATCAATCCTGATTCCAGATACTTTACATCTTGCACCTACCAAATCAAAGCTCTGCCTTGATTCCTCTCGTTCTCTAGGCTGACGCTTAGAAACGAGGGGTGGATGGATTGTTGCCTTCCCAGTTCCCAGAGTAAGGTGCAAAATGTCCGTGTTCCCTACCCTACACTCAAACATCCAAATTCAACGAACTGTAGCTTCGCCACTGAAATGAGTAGATTTCACCGCTGATCTGAGGATATTGCTATCAGTATTATCACCGATGAAATAATCCTTTACCCTAAATTTATAATTTAGGGGCTTTAAATGAAGTTTCTGTGAATTAAGCGCGATCCTGCAAGCGATCGCATCATTTTCTGATATTAATCGTGAGCCAGAATCACTTGTTAATATTATCTAGCCAAAGTTTTTTCCTTGAAAACAATAACGATTTACTACAGAAATTACAACTATCAACTATCTATCGATATATATAGCAGTTCTCACTTTGTTTCGATATCTACTCGTAACCTCACCCCTAACCCCTTCTCTGAAAGAGAGGAGGATCAGGGGTGGGGTTATGTACTGCCTCCAAACAAGAATTCCGATATTTTAGCTAAGACCGAGCTAAGTAGGATGGACAATCCTGAACGTAGACAAGTGCTATTTGAGTGCAGCTTTAATTAAAACCTAGAAGGTGTCCAATTGCTTTGAAAATACTCAGATAAAAATTCCCTTCCATCGGTCGAAACAATACAAATTGTCCAGGAGTTCCAAAAAAGGGTCTGAGTGTCCAACCTAATTGACAGCCAACTAAAGCATAAAGAATTAACCAAAATTTCAGAACTCTGGTACGAGTTTCTTGTGCTGCTTCGCTATCTTGTACGGACATAAACTGTATTCCCTGATAGAGGAAAGTGACGCCAGTCAATCCGGTGAGAGCAAAGATACCCACATTTAACAATACAAAAAATTGGTAGTTGTGAGCGGTCAATAGAAAAACTAGCGCAACGGGTGCCAAGCTAAATTCCAGAACGCTAATCACCGCAACAGATGTTAGAAGCATGGCGAAATACTGCCCGATGCTTTTACTTGAGCCAAAAAGAATGCTGAAAAAATAGAGAGTTGGCAAGCAAAGAATCAGCGTGATGAAGTAGAAGCAGGGAAGTTTAACAGCAGAGGACAATGCTTGTAAAAGGCTATGAGATGAACCGATAATTGCGCCATAGGCGGCAAAAAAGAGGGAACTACAAACGAGTAGAGAGGTGATTTTACTGGGAAGTCTTACGCCTTGACGAATTTCTTCCATAAATCCTTGGCGATCGCGTAGCAGCCCCATTAAAACGGTAAAGTAGTGCGTGGTTTGAAATTCTTGTTTAATCATGGTGCGATCTTTTGACTCAGAGCCAAGAGAGGTTCAATAATAAACTGGGGATGATCTACATTCCTTAACCTCGCTTTTTCGAGTTGAGCCGGAAATATTTAGAGATTGGCTTGTTCGCAGTCCTGAAAAACGTGAGAATCGCAAGTCTTCTACAAAAATCTATAGTGGAATCGCGCTGACTTCAGCCCTGAACTAAAGTTAGGGATAAGAGCTAAAATCAGTTGAAATTGGCCCAAATACTGGGGAAACAAAGGCTTTCAACCTGTTTTAAGCTTTAGCTTTAAGGTGAGAGATTTATCTCAAAGCTCTTATATCAGTACCATTCATCTATCGTGAATCGTCTTGATGTCTGCCTTTGAGGAGAAAGCTTTTCATCTCCCCTTTACCTTTTACCTGGATAGTTCCCCGTTCCTGAAACTGGTACTTATGCCGTAAGCGTTCATAAGTTGCTCCTGTCACTTGAATGCAACCCGCAATGCCTTGGGATTCCATACGGCTAGCAATATTCACCGTATCGCCCCATAAATCATAGATAAACTTTTTCGTGCCAATAACGCCTGCAACGACGGGACCCGTATTAATTCCAATTCGGATGGTGTAGTGTTGAGGGCGAGAAGTAGACAACGCTTCGCCAATCTTGGTACTTAAGCAAGTCATTTCCTCCAGCATATCCAGTGCCATTTCCGCGATCGCTTCCGCGTGATCTTCTGAAGGCATTGGCAGTCCTCCTACCACCATATAAGCATCTCCAATCGTCTTAATTTTCTCCAAACCGTGGCGATCTGCCAGCCGATCGAAGGCTGAGAAAATCTGATTGAGCAACTCAACCACATCAGTTGGGGAAATCCGAGCCGAAAGCTCAGTAAAACCAACAATGTCAGCAAACAATACCGTCACATCGGCAAAGTTTTCCGCAATCGTGCGCTGTTCCTGTTTTAATCGATGGGCGATCGCTTCTGGAAAGATATTCAGCAGCAGACGCTCAGATTTTTCCTGTTCTGCTTGCAAATTTTTTAAAGCAGTAGCGAAGATATTCGCAATCACCCCAGATAGCAACACCGCCGTCAATACTGTCATCGCTTGCAGTACCGTAGCTAGCGTGCTGGTTCGGGCGATTTCAAGGCGCGATCGCTGTACGTCAGCATTTGCCAACCCAATTACTTTAGTGGAAACACTTGCCGCTTGCTCGTCAAAAGTGCTGATTTTGCTTCTAATTTGAGCGTCGAGGTTGATAATTTCTCGGATTGCTAACTCGTAAGCATTCAGATACTCCCACGCCGCCGCCTTCTGAGTGGCATTGAGTTGGGGTGCTTGTTGAATTCCCTGGCGCAAACGTTCCACCGCCTCATACACCGCCTGGATTTTGTCCTCCTGACGGTTGGAGAGATATTCTTTCTCCACCGACTGCATTTCCCGATATGAAATCATCAACTCCGAACTGGCAGAGAGTTGCAGCGTGTCGTGCAATAGCCGCGAATTTTGCTCTAACCGCGCCAGCACCCCCACATCATCGATTCCCAGCGTCCCCACCAACGCCACAGCTTCTTTAAAGCTGCTAGCATAGCGCTCGACAAGCTCTACATAAGCCACCAATTCCGGATTGCTCCGACGCAAAGCATCGCTAACCTTCCCACCATTGAGTAACTCTTGCAACTGGCTGCTGATATCTAGGGCTTTGTCAATTTGCTCCCGATGCGCCTGGACATAATCCTGGCTAGCGCTGGAAAATCCCATAGAAGGCCAGCTCAAAAAAAAGTCTTTTTCCAGTTGGCGGGCGTCCTGTAAGGCGGCATCCATCTGAAATACTTTTGCCTGCACCTCAATGCTGGTGAGAATCGCCGCTTCTGTCTCTCGCACCACTGCATTCAGCGACAGCCAGCTCGTCATCGCGACTTGTGTAATCAGCAGCAGCAGCGCCACAACTGCCCAAGTAAACTTGCTGGTAATGCTCAAGCGATGCCAGAGTTTACCTAAGGATAAAGGATGAAGTCTCAAGCGTGAAGTATCAAGTGTAAAATTTCCTCTTTTAGGCTTCATCATGCTTGCCTCTATGGTTTCTTTTACCCTTACCGAAGGGCTTCACCCTAGATTCTTCAGGCTTCTATAATCGCCTCCGGAGCCATATTTCCAAGCTTGGAGGAAGCGATCGCAGTAGTATCGAGGCAGGGGTGGCAACGTCTTCGTCCACGGTTGCAGGGCGGTTGCTAGAGGATATAAAGCCGTGTAAATTCCCAAGTTTAGGTAGTGAACCATCCAATCTAGCAGCATCGGGATTCCTACTAAGGGAATAATTCGAGCCACTAATCCGGGGTAAGTCACGGCTGTTTTCAACAGGGTTTTTGATAAGGCGGGAAACTGGACGACATCTTGTAAAAATGGGCGTAATACCTCGTCTCCCAGCTGTGCCATTGCTTGAAATACGCTAGAAAGCAACTGGTTGATTTGATTTGGGTCAACTTTTTGCTCGATTCCCACGCCCATTGTTTTTTGAAACAGCCAGGTTACAGCAATATTTGGCTGATAAGGTTGCAAAAGTGCCAAAGCATTCTTGTCGAGAGCATCTATTTGTAAAGCCTCGTGAATGCCTTCTGTTAACCGTTTCAGGTGTCGCACCATCGCCCCAAACCCGCCAAAGCTGACGGGAGATTGATTACCACTGCTATCTCCTACCGGCAGAATGCGACTCCAAGGCATCTTTAATGAGTTGCGGTAAGAGGGAAAGAAGCCAAATAGCGCTCGTTGAAATTGCAGTTGGGACACTTCCACGCCTTGATATTCGGGCAACAGGCGCAGGTATTCTTCAAAGAAGAACTCTAAACTGGGACGGCTGGGGTGAGCATCCAGGTAAGTAAATAGATAAGTCGTTCTGCCATCTCGTGCTGGGAAAGCTTCCCAAAAGTATTGGCATTGATTTTGAATCGATGTGAAAGTTGCGATCAGATCGCCGGTTTCGTTACTAGGAAAGCCTTTGGCGCAACTCCCCACGACTAAGCAGACGCCTTCCGGTTTTTCTCCCTGTCGCGCTTGCTGAACAATGGGTGAAAAATGTCCCATCGCATCGATTAATAACCGCGTTTTCAAGCCGCCGGAGGCTTCCACCCTGATGCCATCTGGGTGAACCACTGCCCCTTCAAAGGGAGTGTTTTCAAACAACTGTCCGCCAGCAGCCAGAAACTTTGATTTGAGGGTGTCTAGGAGAAAAACGGGATCGACGCCGATATTCAGAACATCGCGCACCCATACCTCAGAACCGCCTAAAAAGCTGACGCGGGCGGGATTATACTCGGTTGCGATCGCTTGTTCTAATTCCGCTTCAGTCAGTAGATTCAGCTCTAAAAACACTTCTAACTCTTGGCGGGAGATATTCCACTCTTGATCTCTACCGCGCAAGATTCCTCTTTCAATCAAGGCAACTCGCCACCCCAACTGAGCTAAAGCAGCACCGATTAAAATTCCCAAAGTGCCGCCGCAGATTATTGCATCCCAGTCTACGCTTCCTAGCGGCTCTTGGCTTTCTTTCACCACCATCGGAATCGGTGTAGTGTCTTCCTTGATGGCTTGCCAAAGGCTATCGGCTTTACGCAGTCCGAGGAGAGGATTTCCCGGTACCTGAGATAGAATCTGTTCGGTTAGGCTCATGGATATTTGCAAAAGATGCTCCCAATCCATCCTAATCGGCAAGAGTTCTCAAGGTTGAGGGTTTTGGCTTGATGCGCTTTATGTAACCAGATTTCAGAGTCAATAAAATTGCTGCTTAAGTAGAATTACTTTCGACACATGATAAAAAGCGCTATCGCCTAATGTCACAGCAGATTTTACAGCCTCGATTACCGCTTCCTCCACCGCTGATGATGACGGAAGAAGGTTCGTTTGCAAACATGACGCTTCTGAAGCGAATGCCAGCGATCGCGCAGCGAGTAATTGCTGAAAACGACTTTCCAGCATCGATTGTAGACAACCTGGAAACCTTGATCCGGGACTTGCCAAATGGGATCGTGCGATCGCTCAAAGATGACAATGGCCCAGATTTGGCTGCGTGGACAACATATTTGGCTCCTTTTCTGGGGAAGCGTTGGATAGACATTCCCTGGTTATTTGCAGAGTTATACTTTTTCCGGCGGATTGTGGAAGCAACCAATTACTTTCTGCCAGGATCGAGCCAAGGCGTCGATCCCTACGGATTGCAAAAACGCTTGGGTTTAGAAACGGCAATGGATTCAATCCGGGCAATCGCCGCTAGGATTGGGTATCATACAAGCGATCGCCATACTCGTTTAATCCCACTGCTCTATTTTTCACTGTGGGGCAACCGCGCCGATCTCAGCCTTTGGCCTATTGAGGCTGGAGAAAGCGATCGCAGCCGTCAGGAAATTCAGCACGAAGAGGCTCATATTTTGGTCGATGATACACCCATCATTGCGGACAGGATTGCCAGCCTTGATGGGGGAAGAATTGACTTCATCGTCGATAATGCTGGTTTTGAACTCGTCTGCGATTTGTGCTTGGCAGATTTTCTGCTAACCACTCAGGCGGCTGAGATTTCCCTGCACCTGAAGCGGTATCCTATCTTCGTCTCAGATGCGACCATTCAGGATCTGCACCACACTTTAGAGGTTTTGGCTGCTGACATTGATCGAGAAGTGCGATCGCTTTCTCTGCGCTTGCAAGACGCGATCGCTTCCGGTCGTTTGCGATGCTATGACGATTTATTTTGGACAATGCCCTTGCCTTTCTGGGAAATGCCCGAAGCTTTGCGACAAGAGTTAGCACCCGCCAGCCTAATTTTTGTTAAAGGAGATGCTAACTACCGCCGCTGTTTAGGCAATCGCCAGTGGGACTTTACCACCCCTTTTCAAGACATTGCGTGCTACTTCCCAGCGCCGTTGGTAGCACTCCGCACGCTCAAATCGGAACTGGTGGCAGGTTTACAGCCAACTCAGATAAAAACACTTTCTGCTGAAGATCCTCAATGGTTAACCAATGGACAGCGAGGCGTCATCCAGTTCGTTGACTTCGCTGGTTAGAAGCGATCGCGAAAAGTTGCCCATACCGACTACGCACACAAAGCCGACTGCATTATTACAACCAACGGTATCAAATGCTAATCTCCCAAAAGTGGGAGGAAAAGCTGTTTTTATTTACGTAAGTTTTAAGCACGGCACAAGTTTCCAACGCTTCAAAGTTTATTTTGAGGGCAACATCATGACTGTAGGTGCAAACAACCAACCAATGCAACCTCAAGACCAATCCCTGTTTGCAGAACTATCCGAACAGGAACAAGAGGCAGTGGCTGGAGGTTTAGATTTATTCAGTTTTGACTTTGACGATTTGAAGGCTGAGATTCCCAATGGCACTCTCAATCTCAGTCCATTTAACATCAGTTTCACGATTGACGATACCAGCTATACAGCTCAACTAACAGAACCAGCAACAATATCAATCGTGGATGGAACTTTGACTGGAACTGGAGGAAATTTAACAGTTACTAGCAGTTAAATCGTCAATTTATTCGCTGCAACTATATCAGTCAAACCATATCGCAACTGCCCTAATTTAAAATTAGGGCGGTTTTTTATCGCTGAACCAATTCAGTCACCAGCTACGATTTTTCTTTTCTATCAAGTGATAAACGCAGCATTTTTGAAAAGAGCGAGAGAAATTTTGCTTTAATAATCAATTAGTTCAAGGAAAAAGGTTAATCGGGTATTACTTCCAACAAGCTTATTTCAACCCGTTGCCTCCATATTCAGGGAGTGTCGTCGGGATCGTCACATAACCACCTTCTTCACCAAGCCACAGAGTGATAAAATACCCGCCCTCTTCGTTAACTTCCAATGGAGTGACGACATTGCCTCCAATCGGTATACTGCCAGGTGTCGTGGGTGTGTGAAAACCGCCTGTAATGATGGCAGCTTCCTCATCCGTGAGTTCTTCTAGAAGATTGAACTCCACCGTTTCCAGTTCGGAAAGCGCTAGATCAAAGGGATGGGGCATAAAATTCTCCTAAATTTTCAAGTGTATTGTTGTTAACTAATTAGAGTTTTACTCGGTAGCATAAATGACCGTACCCCTCTGAGGTAAGGTTTTACATCAAAATAAACACGCTTTTAATCAACGCTACTCCATTAATTTAAGAGTTTCAAAAAATCGACAAAAAGTATTGTGTAAATTTCAGACAACAGCGTGCGCTAGTAGAAGCAATTGACCGCTCAAATTTTAAACGATGGCAAAGAAATTAAATTTTATTTAAAGTAAATGCAATCATAGTAGAGAACACTCATTCACTGAATGGGACAATCATGCTTAGTGACAGCAACCCCGACTTTCTCCGCCCAGTCTCTAGCGACGAATTTCTTCCTCCCATCAGCCGATGGACAACGCTAGGAGGATTGTTTTTAGTCGGTACTTTTGGGGTAGCTGTAATGCTTGCCGCTTATACGCAGTACAACATTACTGTTAAAGCTGCTGCCGTTGTGCGTCCTGTAGGTGACCTGCGAATCGTGCAAGCTGCAACAGAAGGAACAATTAAAAGCATCTCTGTGAAAGAAAATCAGGTCGTGAAACAAGGGGATGCGATCGCGATTCTGGATAACTCCCAACTCCAGACGAAAAAAAGCCAACTGCAAGGCAATATCCAGAATAACCAACTGCAACTGAGTCAAATCGCAGCTCAAATTAGTGCCCTTGACAGCCAGCAAAAGGCAGAGTGGAACTTGATGAATCGCAACATTGCCGTTTCTCAAGCGGATCTGGGTCGTAACCAACGAGACTATCAAGAGAAGGAAATCATAACTAAGGCAGAAGTGCAAGAAGCACAGGCATCTGTGGATTTAGCAAGGGCGCAGATGAATCAATATCAACAGCTAGCAAATACGGGCGCGATCGCTCAACTGCAAATTAAGGAAAAAGAAGAAGCTTTCAAAGCCGCGCAAGCGAGACTACAACGGGCAAAAGCCATGCTTAATCCCAGTGCGGCACCCGTAGTAATTGCTAACGAGCGAATCGCTCAAGAAAGAGCAACGGGTGAATCTACCTTAGCAACATTGAACAAAGAACGAAAAACCCTGATTCAGCGTCAAATTGAAATTCAAAATCAACTCAACAGCGACACCCGCGAACTCAAACAAATTGGGATGGAACTGCAAAAAAGCGTGATTCGTGCTCCAGCATCTGGCACCATCCTCAAACTAGAACTGCGAAATGCCTCTCAGGTGGTGCGTGCAGCCGAACCAATTGCTCAAATTGCTCCCAGCAACACGCCACTCATCGTGAAAGCGCGGGTAGCGGCTCAGGATATCGGGAAAGTGGCGGTTGGGCAAAAGGTACAAATGCGGGTTTCTGCCTATCCCTATCCCGATTATGGAACTCTCTCCGGACAAGTGAGCGCGATCGCACCCGATGCGATCGCGCCTGAAAATAATAACGCCAACGCTCCTGCGGTTCCGCCCTCCTACGAAGTAACCATCCAGCCAGAAAAAATAAATCTGATCAAAGGCGATCGCCCCTATCCGATTCAACCAGGAATGGAAATTGCCGCAGAGATTATTTCTAGGGAAGAAACCGTACTAACATTTATTCTTAGAAAGGCAAGGCTGCTCACCGATTTGTAGTTAGATGGCTAGCACAGCTAAGTTACTAATTATCCTTTAGTTACAAGCGAGATAGCACGTTGTTTTCTACAATCAGAGGAAGAGTTTCGCTAAACAATTGAATTGCCATGAACTTGCCACTGGGTCGCCTATCCTTTTATCAGGAAATTAATCAGCCAGATGAGCAAATTAATCTGGCAAAAGCTGCTCTGGACATTGCTCAGGAAGAATATCCAGACCTCGACCCGGATGAATACCTCAATGCCCTCGATACAATGGCCGCGGAGATACAAGAACGCCTACCTGCCCAACGATATCCCCTGCGGGTGATTCAAACTATCAATCAGTATCTTTACGACGACTTAGGTTTTACTGGAAATAATGAAAACTATTACGATCCCCGCAATAGCTTTTTAAATGATGTAATCGATCGGCGCACTGGCATCCCGATCGCCCTAGCGCTAGTTTATTTAGAAATTGCACGACGCATTGATTTTCCGATGGTTGGGGTGGGGATGCCGGGGCATTTCCTGATTCGCCCGCAGTTTGAGGATGTGGGAATCTTTGTGGATGCCTTCCATCGCGGCGAGATTCTGTTTGAGCAAGATTGCAGAGATAGACTTGCGAAGATTTACCAACAGTCAGTGCAACTGCAAGCGACTTTCGTAGAACCCGTGAGTTCTCGGCGCTTTTTGACCCGGATGCTGACGAATCTGAAAATGATTTACCTGAACCGGCAGGAGTTGCAAAAAGCACTCGCCACAGTGGAACGGATTTTGCTGTTGTTCCCAGACGCACCGATGGAATTGCGCGATCGCGGTCTTCTCTACTTCCAAATGGGTCGCTGGTCAGAGGCATCCCAAGATTTAAACATTTATCTGGCGATACTTCCCAATGCGGAGGATGCTGGCGTGATTCGCCAGTTACTGACACAAATCGAACAAGATATCTATTAGCCTTTAGCGATCCATCTCCTCTGCCACTCGCTTGAGACGTCGCAATTGAGCTTGCATATCGGCTTTCGTAAAGGCAGCGGCGAAGGTATTAAAACCCCAACGCACGAAAGGACTGGGAATTTCAAACTCAAAGCGATTCAGCAGGCGCGTGCCCTTTCCCGTTGCCTCTGACTGACATTCCCAGCGATCGCGTCCTTTAAAAAATCCTTCAAATCCCCAGACAATTAGCCCTGGTTCTCGCTCCACAACTACCGTTTCGAGCGTGGGTTGCAATAAGGGAATTTGAATAATAAACCGACTTTGACTCCCCACATCTGTTCGCCACTCTCCGACGGGTTCGCACCGCAACGCCGGATTCAGCCATCGATGCATTAAGACACGATCGGTAATGCAGCGCTCAACCACCGTTGCACTAGCATTGATTTGGATAGATTGCTCGAAAACTTCAGTAGGAGACATACTATACAGACTTACTGGAAGCGAACGCTACAGAAACGCAAATCGGGAAGCACCGCTAAAAATCGCAAATATTCGACTTTTTCGGCTTATTTATCTATAAAGATAGATTAAAAACTGAGAACGCTAGTCTATATCTATCTCATCCTGTTTTAGTCGGTTTTTGATTCTCCAATGCAGTAGCGAGAGAATTTATCAGCGTAGGATAAGTCTTGGCGATTCCTGCTAAGCAGCGTAACTTTTGTATATTTGCCCATCCGACGTTAACTCAGAACACCATGAATGGAACTTGGCAAGGAATTACACTCACTCTCTTTCGAGAGGTGCCACTCAGGTTGAACGGGTTGTTAGCGCAGAGTACACCCGTACCAGCGGCGGAATCCTCTCCTGCAACCAATAATAATTTTTCGGTTGACAATATTATCTCAGGCCTCGGCCTCAACTTAGGCAATTCGCTAGTGGATCTGATTAAGGCGATCCTAGCGTTAGTCGTTGGCTTGATCGTGGCTTCACTGGCGGCGGCGGCGGTGCGAGGACTGCTGAATCGCACAAACATCGATAATCGTTTAGCCGCTTGGATTACAGGTCGCCAAGGGGCTGAAGAAGGGCCACCTGTGGAGAAATGGATCTCCAGTGTGGTGTTCTGGCTGATTATGCTCTTTGCCATCGTTGCTAGTTTACAGACTTTAAAACTAACAGCGGTTGCTGGTCCTCTTAACACTCTGTTAGAGCAAGTCACTCAGTTCATCCCCAAACTCGTTAGTGCAGCGATTCTGTTAGGAATTGCCTGGGTACTGGCAACCTTGACAAAGCTAGTGGTAACGCGGGGACTGCGGGCGCTGCGGTTAGACGAACGTTTGGGCGAGCAAACGGGAGGTACGGCACCGGGGGATACGACGCCGGGGGGTACGACGCCAAGGACAAACCAGTATTCTCTGAGCGATACCTTAGGCAACGCTCTGTACTGGTTCATCTTTTTGCTATTTTTACCGCTGATCTTAGATGCCCTACAGCTACAGCAGGCACTGGGTCCGGTTAATAACCTGCTAAATCAAATTTTGGCAGCAGTACCGAATATTTTGACGGCTATCGTCATCGGTGCAGCAGGTTGGTTGCTGGCGCAGGTGGTGCGGCGGATTGTTACAAATCTGCTGACAGCAACCGGAACGGATCGGTTAGGTGCAAGATTTGGAATTTCACGGGCAACCGGCGGACAAACGCTTTCTTGGCTGATCGGGACAATTGTTTTTGTTCTGATTTTAATCCCGACCGCGATCGCTGCTCTCAATGCTTTGGGAATTGCAGCAATTTCGGTTCCAGCGATCGCCATGTTGACCCAGATTCTCAACGCGATTCCGCTAATCTTTACAGCGGCGTTGATTCTCGGCATCGCTTATGTAGTTGGACACTTTGTTTCAGAGTTAGTCACCAACATCCTCACCAGCATCGGATTCAACAATATTTTCTACTGGCTGGGACTCCAATCTAAGCCTTACACCCGCGCCACGCCAATTCTACCTCCGGCTCCAGAGGCACAGATACCGCCTACCGGACAAGAAACTATCCTTCAGGAACCGACGCCTCCCACCCGCACCCCGTCAGAACTCGCCGGGATTGTGGTATTGGTTGGCATTATGCTGTTTGCGACAGTAGCAGCAACCAATATTCTGCAAATTCCGGCGCTGACTCTGTTGGTCAGCGGCATTGTGGTGATATTAGGTCGCATTCTCGCCGGTTTGGTGGTGTTTGCGATTGGTCTGTATCTCGCGAACCTCGCCTTTAACTTGATTACCAGTTCCGGTACTCGCCAAGCGCGGATACTCGGACAAACTGCTCGGATTGCGATTATCGCCCTGGTTTCAGCAATGGCGCTGCAACAGATGGGAATTGCTAGCGATATCGTTAACTTAGCTTTTGGATTGCTATTGGGAGCGATCGCTGTCGCGATCGCCTTGGCTTTCGGGTTGGGTAGCCGCGATGTTGCAGCTGGGCAAGTCCGCGAATGGCTGGCATCCTTTAAAGAAGATAAAACGCCTCGCTAATCACAAATTTTCTTGGTCAGTTAAACGTAGGGTGGGCATCCGTGTCCACCCTTTTCAAATGTTCCTCACGCACCATCATTCCTTAGTACCTGCTTGCTTGAGCAACTCAAGTATTTTGGTGTGTCCTTTATACTTGGCAATATCTAAGGGTGAGTTTCCATTCTTGTCTTGTTCTGTTACATTAGCCCCTTGGTTAATTAAGCTTTTAACCTCATCAATATTGTTTCTAGCTATAGCCAATAAGAGTTTGTCATTTTCATTCTGACTTTGTCCTAAAGACTCTTCCCAGTCTGCCCAAGACTGTTCTAGTTCATGCTTTTCCTCTAGTTCTAATTCTTTTTCAATATCTTTAAGGGTAATAATAAGGCGATTCAGTATAGCTTTTTGCTCTCGATTTAGGAAAATCTCATTGATTTTTTCAATTCGGCTGCAAAATAAGTCTGAAAAACCTCTCTCTTGCAAAACACTTCTGGCTAGCCTGGGGAGAAAGTAACACAAAGCTTCATCCGAAATGAGCGAGTAATCACAGATCATCATTGAGCATTGCTCGTCGCTCATTTCATCTTTTAAAACTTCACCAAAATCTCGCTGAATCGCTAAATATTCACCCTCAATAACTCCCTTTTTTGGAAGAATAGGGATGATCAAAGGCTTTTTGAAGGCTGAGAAAGCTTGGTTAATATCATCTAATAAAGACTTATCTTCCATTCTTTTTGCTATAGAGGTTGGAAAAAAGAGAGTTTACAATTTATTTATAATATCTATATTTTGATTTGCTTTTTAGTACCTTTTCTGGAACTCGCGCAGAGGACATTGTCCTCCGCGCTCCAACTACAACGTCTAGTCAGACAAATACAATTACTATATTATGACTTTAACATGCACAAAACAAGCATTTTATTATAAGTATATTCGAGCTAAATAAAATACATCGATCAGTTGCACTGATCGATGTATTTATAAATCGAATTAGATGAATTTCAAGTAATAAAAAACAAGCGATCGCTTGTTTTTAAAAAGAGCGATCGCTTGTTTTAATTCACTAACTTTGCACTCAACTCATTCTTAATCCGATTCAAAATTGAGGCTTCATCCAGTGAAGTCAGAATGCGACTTACCACGGCTTTTGGGCCATCGGGACCCCAGGAAGCGCCGTTCGCCAAGTAAGTCTTAGTGACTTGTCCAATCCCGTAAGAAGAAACCCCTGAAACACCTGCCTGAGTCACGGCAACTGATAGATAGGGACCTAAAGACACCCCACCCGTTGCGGGTGCGGAGAGTCCTAAGAGACTTTTCAGGGAACTCAGTCCCAAAGTTGCCAAAAGTTCGCTAGCACTAATTCCGCCCATACTGATGGCAATTTTTTGTAGCAGTCCCACCGCTCCCGGCTGGGTCATGGGGATGCCGTAGAGTTTAGATAAGGTGAGAATCATTGCCACGTCGATGACGGCACCGCTGAGGAGATCGACAACCGTGACCGGGTTGAGGGCGATCGCAACTGCCTTCGTCATCACCCCTTTCCAGATGATCTGATTCGCACTTTCATCGCGAATCTGCATCTTCCTAGCAATCATCTGTTCGTTCACATCATCGGCATACAGCATAGTATTGAGCGCTACCAAAGCCTTGCCTTCCCGGTGCAAAATTTCCAGAATTTTCAGCTTCAAATCCAGAACTTGGGGCGTTCCCGGTCGTCGCTGCACTGCCCTCGTTCCGTCAGGACGGCGAACCGCCTGCGCCACCAGGGGAGAGGCAGCAACCATTACAATTTCATCCGGTGAGAGCAATTCCCGCACCCGTTCATCCCGAATTTTGCGGTAAATCGCCATCCGGTCGGCATCCGGATACTGGTCAATTTTGTTAAATACCAGCAACATCGGTTTACCGACTTCCCGCAATTGCGATAGCGCCTCGTATTCCACCTTGTTCATGTCGCCCGAAATGACAAACAGCAGCAAGTCTGCTTGTCTGGCAACTTGTCTGGCTAAGGTTTCGCGGGTTTCTCCGTCTACTTCGTCAATTCCAGGGGTGTCAATTAGCTCGATTTGGGAATTGCCCGCACTCGGCAGCGTGACTCGTAGGATATCGCTGACGCTTCCCGCCTCATTCTCCTGAGTCAGTTGCCAGCTGGCACCTTGATGGGTGCGGGTGACGCCATGAAGTGGTCCCGTTTCAAACACGTTCTGACCTAATAAGGCGTTTAGTACTGAAGATTTACCCCGTCCCACCATCCCAAAGGCGGCAATCTGGACGACCGATCGATCTAACTTCTCCAGCATCGTTGCCAAATCATTAATCTCGGATTCCAGTCCCGTCCGCTCTTGAGGAGTGAGATCCAGGTTATCTACCAAGTCTCGCAGAGCATTTTGCGCCTTTTTGTAATTCAGTTCTGCTTGGATGTCATCAAAGCTCAAAATGGCGTTATCTAGTTCCCGATCCAAATCTGTCGCGTCCGGGGTTTGTGAAGGGAACTGGCTGGCATTTGGGGTTCGGTCAGACGATAAACGACTCAAAATTGCACCTTTTTTGCTCAGATGTTACTCTTCTTTCATCCTAGTCAATACCGATCTAGTCTGGCACTTTCCATATCCAGAGGGATATTTTTACTCGGTTCGTGCCAGCTCAGTATCAGCTGTGAGAATGATGTTATCTCGAAGGCGATCGCAATAAGTTTAGTATTGTTGCTGAATGAAGGTATTTGATCGGCACAGCGATTGTGAGTTCTAAGCGTTTACCTCAAACTACTGCCCACGTCCGAATTACCCATCTTTCCTGGCAACGCGGCTTTCTAGCAGGGGAAGTCACGGCGGCAGAATATGAATGGCAGTTCCAGTGGTGTTTCCGACAGGGTCAATTGTCGGTGACACCTTCTTTGGGACGCGCTTTAATTCAGGAACCTCTGGGTCGATTTTTAGAACAGAAAGATTACCAGCTAGAGCCTGGAGGGGACTATGCGTTTACGATCCGGGCGGAACTTTAAAAGTTTTGAGTTTTGAGTTCAGTTTAAATTAACCTGAGTTCGGGTTAAGCCGAAGGGAGGAAAAACGCATTGATATTGAGAGAGGGCTTCTTAGGCTGATGGCAATAGGCAATTAATCCACAGACCAAATTCACCAAGAAAT